>JAJECD010000261.1 GCA_022822215.1 Candidatus Poribacteria bacterium
GATGCCATTCTCCAGTCTCTAAAAAGGTCTGATATGCCTGTTGAAAGTGCGAGACTGCCTCGGCATCCGGGTTTTCTCTCTCCAGGAAAGCGATGACTTCATCGTAGTTTATCATGGAAATGTCCCGAGGTAGATTGCACCGAGTCCGACGAATATATCCCATTTCATCCAGTGTTGGATGGATGCACAACTTTCTTTCGAGGTGTCCCGTAATAGCCGAATTGCCAACCCAATGAGGACTCCATCGACACCGATGACGACCGCAAACAGGTAATACCATGAGTACCATCCGAGCAGATACGGAATAGGACTAAATAGGACAACGAGTGTCATGAAACCGAGTGCTGTTGCTGCTGCGAGCCGTCGGTTGAGAATCGCGAGCGTCCTAACGCTGTTTTTCATATCGCCTTCTGTATCCTCAAGGTCTTTGATAATTTCTCTCGCTGCTGTGAAAAGGAAGGCAAAGATCGCTGGTACGAGTGTGCCTTGCACCGAGTCTATCGCTACGCCGCCGCTCATGAAGGTGATACCGGTTAAACCGCTGACGACCAAATTTCCGACAAAAACAGTGCGCTTCAACCAGAAGGCATAACTGACAAGCGCAGCGGATACGAGGATCGCGATGCCTGTTGCATTTCTATTAATGCGGGTTCCGAGATAGATGCCGATAGCGATAAGAACTATTGCGAAAATTAGGGCGTGTTGTCTCTGAATACGTCCAGAAGGGAGGGGTCTTTGGGGACGGTTAATCCGATCTATGTTGTAATCACAGTAATCGTTTATGGCGTTCCCAGCGGATAGCAGCAGTAATGCAGCGATAGAAACTAACAGCAGCCGTGTATCTAACAGGTTTTCTGTAATGCCTTGACTCGCGAATAACCCGCCGAGCCATGCGGAGATAAAAGCGATAATTCCGTTCAGAGGCCGTGCCAGTTCAACATAGGCTAACACCTTTTTCATCAGGGTCCCTACGGTGCCTCCTCCAACTCTTGAATTTTTGCTTCAAGTTCAGCAACCCGCTTTTGGAGTTTAGAGAATTCGGGGAGCAATTCAGGCAATTTGCGGGTCGCGGCGTGAATTCGCAATTCCTGTTTATGCGGACGTGCGGGGAATCCAGAAAGATGACTTCCCGGCGGCATATCCTTTGTGACAGCCGACTTCGCGTAAACGACGCTGTCCGCGCCAAGTGTTAGGTGCCCTGCAGCGCCCCCGTGTCCTGCGATATTTACCCGGTCCCCGAGGATCGTGCTTCCAGCAATACCGACTTGTGCTGCGAGACAACAATCTTCTCCAATGACGACGTTGTGTGCGATTTGAACGAGGTTATCGAGTTTGGTGCCGCGTTTAATAAGTGTTTCAGAAAGCGTTGCTCTGTCAATGGTGGTATTCGCGCCAATCTCAACATCGTCCTCAATGACGACAGTACCGATCTGAGGGATTTTATGGTGTCGATTGCTAACGGGCGCGAACCCGAAACCGTCACTACCGATAACAGCGCCGCAGTGGATAATCACACGGGCACCGATAGTTACCTCTTCACGGATACAGACATGTGGGTAGATGAGTCCGTTCGCACCGATTTTAGAGTCTTCGCCGATATAAACAAAAGGTTGGATGACGGTGTCATCTCCGATTTCGACGTTGTCTGCGATATAGGTAAACGCTTGGATTGAGACACGTTCACCGAGTTTGACGTTTTTTCCTATGATTGCTGTTTCATCGACCCCTGGAAGTGCGCCGTGGTTTTTGTCCCATGAGAACATTTCCAAGACTTTTACAAAAGCCCAGTATGGGTTTTCAACACGAATCGTCGGCTTTCCGTTCCCATTGACACCTTGACCGATGATAATCGCGCCGGCTTGCGTCGTTGCAATAGCGGCGAGGTATTTCGGGTTGGCAACAAAGGTAATGTGCGTCGGAAGCGCCTCATTGATTCCAGAGACGCCCGTAATTTCAATGTCCCCATCCCCAGAGAGATCACCATTGAGGCGTTCACAAATTTCCTTAAGTTTCATACCATTTAGCCGTAATCCTTTCTCCGTAGAACTGTAGCGGGGCTATGAACCCCTCCTACACAGAGTTTAGGCAGTGCTGGGTTATTCAGAGGTTTCGCCTTTTGCTTCGTTCATCAAGCCGATTAACCGCTGTGTCAAATCAAATTCTTCTTTCACATAAAGCGTAATGAGCCGTTTTTCGAGGATAATGTCAAAATTTTCGGATTCACCGACTTTGGTGATGAGTTCTTGAAGGCTGTTGTAAAGCGGTTCCATGAGCTCTTGCTCTTTTTCAAGCAGTGCTTGTTGCCCAATTTCGACCTCACGTTGGTATTCCTGTTGTTTAAGGCGAATTTCGTTATCCAAATCCGCTGTCTGCGCCTGTTCGACGAAGAGCTCGGTTTTTGCCTTCTTTTCTTGAAGTGCTTGTATTTCCCTACCGATGTTATCCAACTTAGTTCTCAGACGTTCACTTGCTGCTTTGAGTATGTCGGTGGCGTCTGTGGCTTGTTGGGAGCCTTCCAAAACCACTTGTGTGTTCACGACTCCGATTTTGAAAGATTCCTGCCCGATACTTCCGGGGCTGAAACAGAAAGCGGCGAGAAAAACGAGTAATAATATAGTTAGGCGTGCTTTGCAAGCACCCAACTGAAGTAATTTCATGGTTTAAATTCCTTTTTCTTAACTATTAAAAACCGGGTCCAACGGTGAAGTGGAACTTACCGGCGGGTTCTCCGGTAATTCGATCTAAGCCGTAACCCCAACCGAGTCTAACTAACATACCGAGCATAGTGAGGCGTGCCTCGACACCGAGTCCGCGTTTCATGTTGATTTGGCTAAAGACATTCCTTGTGTTCTCATCCCATACTTGTCCTATATCGAAGAACAGCGCGGCTGTGAGCTGCTGAGAGATAGGGATGCGATACTCCAAGTTTGCGAAGAAGACTTTATCGCCACCGTAAGGATTGATAATACCAGATTCATCTGGATCGGGATAAATTTCCCAGTCCTCATAACCGCGAATAGAGTCTACACCACCGAGGAAAAAGCGTTCGTAGAATAGAAAATAGGAGTCAGTGCTTTTGCTACGCATGAGACCCGCACGTCCGTGCAGCGCGACGACGTGATTCCACCAAGGGTTGTAGAACCAACTCGTATCGGCGTAGTATTTCTGGAATTGATTGTCTGCGCCTAAAATACCGCCAGAGTACTCGTAAGAGAGTGTATTGAATGAACCACCTGCTGGATCGAATAGCGAAGTCCGGTAGTCTCGCGTATCCCTTCCCAAGGTGAACCGGATGCTGCGTGTGGAGCGATTGTACAACGAAGATTCTTCGTTATTGAGCGTCTGGCTACTCGTTTCCACGTGTTCGTTACGGAAGCTCACTGAAGCGTCAATATCTTGTCCGATAGGGTGTCCGAGTGTCAGGGACGCGCCCCGCCGACTCCACATATAGCGATCAGTATTGTAAAAGCCATAGGCACTCCGGCTGCGAAGCGCGGAGCCTACGGTTCCGTAGTATCGACGGAAGCGACGGTTGTTGTAAAGGCGCGCATTCAACCGGGTGGGTGTCCCCAAAATCCATGGCGTTCCAAAACTGAGTTCAGCCGTATGGTGATCCCGAGTTCCTAATTCCCCTTTTAGATGGAGGCGATAGGCGCGCCCCCGGAAATTGTTTTGTCCTACTTCCGCAACACCAAAGATACCGCCTTCACTCCCATAACCGCCGCCAAGACTTAGCATACCTGTCCGAGGGGTCTCGGCGATATTTACCTTTAATTCCTGCCGATTTTCCTCTTCAGTTGGGCTTGGTACAAAGTCGACAGCACGAATGAAGGAACCCATCTGGAATAACCGTTGCCGCGCTTTACGCAGGGATTTTACATCCAATAATTCATCGGATTTAATGCCCAACCAATCCAACTCGCGTCTGACAACGTACTCCTTCGTTTTTTCTAACCCGGTAATGGTTACGTTATCGATGATTGTGACATCACCTTCGTTGATTCGCAAGGTGATGTTAACCACGCCGTTCTCTTCATCAAAAACAGGGGTCGGTAAGACCTCTGAGAGCAGGTAGCCTTTATCGAGATAAGTCTGCTGTAATTTTCCGATGGATTCATCAAACGTGGCGCGGTTAAAAATCTCACCTTCCGCTGGATCAAGCATATTAAGTATTTTCTTTTCCGAGAAGAGCGTTTTTGCCCCGCCTTCCAATTCCAGTGTATAAGTGCCGATAATGAATTCAGGGCCTTCATCGACCGTAATGTCAAGCATCAGCCCTGTTTTGTCTTCCGTGAATCTTTTTTCATAGCCGAGAATTTTCACCTGTGCAAAACCGAGGTCTTGATAGTAATTGCGGAGGTTCAATGATAGGTCTTCTTCTTCAAACAATATCTGGTCGAACGGTTTACCGATACGGGTTTTCAGCTTCTTTCGCAGCTTATTACCGTCGACTTGTTCGTTTCCGACAAAGTTGATTTCTTCGATCCGCACCCTGGGCCCTTCATTGATCTCAAACGTAACCTGAACGGCGTTTTCCTCATCGGTGTTTGTCTCTTCGAGATGCGTTTGGAGACCGACGAGATAGTATCCCTTTTCGTGGTAAATCTGCTTAAGTGCGCGTTCGCTTTCCCATCTCCGCCGATCGCTGTAAATCTCAGAGGGGCGGAGTATAAGTTCGTCCTTGAGTTTCCCGACTCCGATATTTTCGTTTCCGATGATATTGATGCCGGAGATTTTTGGACTTTCGACGACTTTATAAACGATTTCAAGCCCACCATCTTCAAAGGGCCTCACGTCAATCTCAAGTTCAGAAAAGAAACCGGTGTCTTTGTAAAGGCTCTTTAGGTCTTCAGTGAGCAGTGCTTCAGAGACTTCAGAACCGATCTGTGTCTGAATGAGCGTGCGGAGCATCTCTTCGGAAGCGGTTGTCACGCCTTCAAACGAGATTTTCTTGACGATGAACATAGCATCGACAGGTGGTTTGGTTACGCTTGTTGAAGGATCTGGGTTTGTTGGAGTCTCTTCAGACTGTTCGTTTGCAGGTTGCGGTCCCAGTGCTGTCTCTGTCTGTTCTTGTGCATAGGCAGAGATTGCCGTCAGTCCAATGATTATAAGAGCGAGAATGTTTTTTAGCGTATCCATATTTAAATGTCCTCCTGTATCGCAAGAAAATAAAGTTGGGAAGTGTGCTAAAGTTTGCAAGTATGAGAAAGTTAAAGGCATTCGCAAGCAACTTTACAACCTTAGAGATTTTAGAACACTTTACTGACTTGATGCCTGAAGGTCTCATGCTTCAGCGGGATAGATTAGCGTTCCGTAACTATTTGCGTACTGCCTGAATGCATCGATAAGTTTCTGTGTGATTTTCCCGGGTTGCCCATCTCCAATGGAGCGTTGATCGATTTTCACGACGGGGATAACCTCGGCGGCGGTGCCGGTCAAGAAGCATTCGTCGGCGATATAGAGATCGTGCCGCGTAAAGACGCGCTCTTCGACTCGCATCCCTGCCTCGCGGGCAAGGTCGATGACGCTGTTTCGCGTAACACCCTCCAGGATTCCCATGTGGACTGGCGGCGTGACCAACACTTCGTTTTTTATCCAGAAAATATTATCGCCACTACATTCAACAACATAGCCTTCAGCATTCAGCATCAGTACCTCTTCAGCCCCGGCTTGTTTTCCCTCGATTTTCGCTAAGATGTTATTTAGATAGTTCAAGGACTTAATCCGTGGATTGATGGCTTCGGCATAGTTCCGTCGAATCGAGACGGTTACAATTTCAAGTCCTTCTTCATAGAATTTTGGTGGATAGAGGGTAATCTTATCAGCGATAATAATGATAGTCGGCTTTGGGCATTTATCTGGATCCAACCCAAGATCCCCAACCCCTCGGGTGACTATCAGTCGAATATAGGCTTCCGTGAGATGGTTTAGACGGAGTGTTTCCAGTACCTTTTCCTTCATTGTTTCGATAGGAATAGGAATCTGTAGCATAATTGATTTCGCAGAATCGTAGAGCCGTTCAAGATGCTCGTCGAGTTTAAAAACTCTCCCGTTATAGGAGCGGATGCCCTCGAAAACGCCATCCCCATAGAGCAAACCGTGGTCAAACACCGAGACTTTCGCCTCTGCTTTGGGTAAAAATTCTCCGTCAATATAAATCAACATTTTTTATTTATGGCCTCCTGAGCTAAAAAAACTCCCAAGCAAAAACCCCTCCAAGTGTAAAGCAAAGACAAATTCCTCGCTAAGAATCAACGGTATGAATGCCTTAATGGCATTCCCCGACTCAGAATTTCATTTCGGGCAGGTTTCTGGCACCCTGAGCGGATATTTTAGAGTTGTGCGGTTAAGTAAGAAAGAGAAAACTGTTCAGTTCCTTAATATAATTGAAAAATATAATTGAAATTTATTGGAAACCCCGCGAAATGAAATTATGCCTTAAATGGCATAATTTGTCTTTAGTTTTACATTTGGAGCGGTGCCCATAGTTAAAAAATCTTTCCATCAACGAGTCGGACAACCCTGTCCACTTGCTGGGCAAGTTCCTGATTGTGCGTTACGATAACAAACGCCTGCCCAGATTTCGCGTTCAGATCCCATAAGAGTTCGAGCACCATTTCACTGCTGCGTCGATCAAGGTTCCCAGTGGGTTCGTCAGCGAGCACGACTCTGGGTTGATTAATCAGGGCGCGTGCGATTGCGACGCGTTGCCGTTCGCCCCCGGACAACTGGCTCGGATAATGTGTGCATCTTTCGGCAAGTCCGACGTAATCGAGCAGTGCCTCAGCCTCTTTGTAAGCCGTTTTATGATTCGGTGTTGTGATTAATGCAGCCATTGCGACGTTTTCAAGCGCGGTGAATTCTGGTAATAGATGATGAAATTGAAACACAAAACCGATTTCTTTGTTCCGAAATCCTGCGAGTTCCTTATCGGGCAAGGCGAAGACATCGTCTTCGTTGTATAAAACACTTCCAGTTGTCGGTCGATCGAGTGTCCCAATAATATGGAGGAGCGTGCTTTTTCCGACACCCGATGCGCCTACGACTGCGAGTAGCTCTGATGTGTATATGTCAAAATTTATGCCTTGAAGGACTCGAAGTTCCGTCTCGCCATCATAATAGGACTTGTATAAATCTACGATGCGGATTAGCACTTCTGCCGAATTCTTCACAAGAATCTCTTTTCTTCGTTATTCATGCTGTAATGCTTCAACAGGCTTCAGGTTTGCTGCTTGCCATGCCGGGTAAAGCGTTGCAAGCCAGCAGATTACGAGCGAAAGGACATTGATAAAGATAACAAAAAACCAGTTCACTTTTATCGGCATTTGATTCATCTGATAGATATGGCTGAGTCCGAGTTCTGCGAACGAAATCGGTCTAACGGCGCAGTAGAGTGCGAACCCTATGCCGATGATCCATAAAGCAGTGGCTGCAAACTTCCATCCGTCTCTGTTTGGCAGTGCCCGCCACAATGCGGTAAGTACCTGTAAAGCGATCGGTACAGCGAGCACAATGATGTACCAGTAAGACGGACGCTCGGCGTTGGAACTCAGCAACCAACAGACTGCCAGTCCCAAGGCGGTTCCCAGCATCGTCCCAAGTGTCCCAATCACACTCCCTTGAATCATGAAGATTCTCATGATATTGCTGCGAGAGGCCCCCAGTGTTCTCAGCGTGCCAACGTCCTTCGTCTTTTCCATGATTGTCATAATCAATGTGCTTGCGATATTGAAGGATGCCACTAAAATGATAAGTGCCTCAATGATAACAGTTGCTATTTTTTCCAATCGGAGTGCTGAGAAAAGGGGTGCCTGCAGCTCCATCCATGTTCTTGCGTCGGGTATCCCCTCCAAAACCGTAAATTGAACAGTATCCTCAATCTTTCTGGCGATCTGCGGTGCTAACTCGGCATCATGTAATCGGACAAAAATCGTATTGATTCGGTTCGCTTTATTATACAACTTTTGGGCATCATTTATATGAATAAATCCGAAGTTGTTGTCATAAACCGCCATCTCGGACTCATAGAATCCAATCACGACGAAGTTCGCCAAGTCGGGTAAGAGCATTGATTCGTTGGCGGGGTGCTTCGCAAGTTTAACGACGAATCGTAAAACATCGCCCTTGATAACACCGAGCCGTGCTGCCAGTCGTCCTCCGAGAACAATACCGCCTGTGATTGTTTCATTTCTGATGAGACGTGCGTTTTCAATATATTCTGAATCTTGGAAGTCGGTTGACCCGGACACTAATTTTGAGAAACCTGTGACTTTATCTTCTTCAACGGGATCGATGCCTTTAATATAGATGACGTCTTGAATGGACTCGCTATGTTCCGGAAAAACTGCAGTCTGGGACAAAACGACAGGTGATGCAGCGACGACTTCATCGATCGCTTGAATCTGCGTGATCCGTTTCTGATAATCACCAAAATAGCTGTGATCGTGTAAGCGGAAAACGACGTGTGCCTCGTTTGCGAGAAATCGGTCTCTGAGTCCATATTCGACACCGTCTAACACAGCGATGACGAGAATCACTGTTGCGACACCGAGTGCGACACCTCCAATAGAAATGAAACTGATAATCGAGATAAAGGACTGTTTTCGTCGAGAACGCAGATAACGGGAAGCTACAAACCATTCAAATCTCATATTTTTAACTATGGGCTCCTGGGCATCGTTCCACTTCGTTCCACGATGGGATCTGGTTAATCCCGACTTGGATTGGGATATGTACGGTTCTAAGTTCGCTCTCTTTGCCCGCTAAACGAGAGGGAAACTGATGAATCATAGTCGGCTTTTAGGATCCCGTATCCAATTGAGTCCTCGAAATTTTCCCATTTTTTTGTATGTTGTCGGCGACACCCTTCGTAACGCATCCCGATTTTCTCCAGCACGCGTCCAGAGGCAGGGTTCCGTGTGAAGTGGAAGGCGTAAATTCGGTTTAGCTTCAACACTTCAAAACTATACGCGACAACAGCTTGTGCCGCCTCTGTCGCGTAACCCAGATTCCAATAAGGTTTGCCTATCCAATAGCCGAGTTCACCCCTCTGGTGCTCCGGCTCGAGTTCAAGCCCTATTGCACCGATTAACTTCTTATCTGCTCTCCGTGTAATTGCGAAGTTTAGTGCCGCGTCTCTTTCAAATTTTTCGGAAGAGTCGCGAAGCCATGCCTCTGCCATACCGTCTTCGTAAGGATGCGGAATGGCGACGGTCATTAGTGCGATGTCGCGATCCCCCGCAAGGCGTTGCACGTCAGGGGCATCCTGAAGTGTAAGCGAGCGAAGCACTAATCTTTCTGTAAGCAGGGGTGGCGCGGTCCTCATTTTTCCATAAACTCACATTTTAGTATGCTATACTGGATTGTATCTTCAAAAAAATCCTTAATTCTCCGGACGCATCTGTGGAAATAGGATGACATCCCGGATGGAGTATTGGTTCGTGAGTAGCATCGTCAGTCGATCAATCCCGATACCGAGTCCACCTGTTGGTGGCATCCCGTACTCCAGAGCGCGTAGGTAGTCTTCGTCTACCATGAAGGCTTCATCGTCGCCAGCCTCTAAGTTGCTTGCTTGCTCAAGGAAACGTTGCCGTTGATCAATAGGATCGTTGAGTTCACTAAAAGCGTTTCCAACCTCCATCCCACAGATAAAGAATTCAAAACGTTCAACGAACTCTGGATTTTCGGGTTTCTTTTTTGCGAAGGGTGAAACCTCAATGGGATGATCCAGTATAAATGTCGGTTGAATCAGTTTTGATTCCGCGAATGTGTCAAAGAGTTCAGCGATAATTTCCCCTTTCGTTTCATCCCCCGCTAAATCGACACCGGCGTTGGCTGCTTCTTTGTATAATGCGTCTGCTGATAACGGTACTGGATCAATGCCGCTGTGTTCTCGCACAGCATCGACCATACTCAGTCTCCGCCAAGGCGGTGTGAAGTCGAGTTCATGTTCCTGATAGGGGATCTTCGTTGTCCCGTGAATTGTTTTTGCGATCTCAGCGATGAGTGTTTCAGTTAATTCCATTATCTGATGATAGTCGGCGTAGGCTTGGTAGAGTTCGAGCATTGTAAATTCAGGGTTATGATCCCTATCCATACCTTCGTTTCGGAAGTCGCGCGAGAATTCATAAACCCGTTCAAACCCTCCGACAATCAGACGCTTGAGGTACAGTTCATTTGCGATCCGCAAGTAGAGGGATTGTTCCAAGGTGTTATGATACGTTGTGAAGGGACGGGCATTTGCGCCGCCATAAATCGGTTGAAGAACGGGTGTTTCGACTTCAATAAAATTTTGAGCATTGAGTCTATTGCGGATCGCTTGAACGATTTGTGTCCGCTTGAGGAAAACGTCCTTGACTTCAGGATTCATGATGAGATCGGCGTAGCGTTGTCTATAACGCGTCTGTTTATCTTGTAAGCCGTGCCATTTTTCAGGGAGCGGTCGGATGGATTTCGAGAGGAGTTGTATAGAGTCAGCAAGCACGGTCAGTTCTCCCGTCCGCGTTCGGAAAACTGTCCCTTCGACGCCGATAATGTCTCCGTTATCGAAGCGTCGATAGATGATGTAGGGTTCCGCGCCGACTTTATCGCGTCGGACGTAAATCTGGATCCGGCCTTCACCGTCTTGAAGGTGGGCAAAGCTGCTTTTCCCGTGGTCCCGCTTCGTCATGATCCTACCTGCGATTCGGACCGTCTGCGTTTCATCGGGTGTCTCTTGGACCTCGCCAAAATCTTTATGAATTTCGCCTGTCGAATGTGTCGGTTCGTACTTATGCGGATACGGCTCTACACCCAACTCTCGAATTTCTTTCAGTTTCTGGCGACGTTGCTGCATTAAGTCTTTTGTTTCTTCCATGATGTACCTGTTCTTTTAGCGTCTGTTAGAGGGGGTTGCTCAGATATTTGCTTTTAATTGAATGTCACAATCAGAAGTTGTAGGCTTGCATATAAATATAAAGTTGATATATACGTAGCAATGTGTTGGAGGTATTTGCAAGTTTGTTGTTGCATTCTTTAGTAAATTTTTGCGACATG
>JAJECD010000420.1 GCA_022822215.1 Candidatus Poribacteria bacterium
CTTCAGATAGTGAACGGATGCTTCACTTTGGTATAGGTTCAGAAAAAACAATCCAATCTATCAAAGTCCAATGGCAAAATGGACACATTCAGACGCTTGATTTTTCAAACGCAGCAAGCCCTATAAACCGAGTTATCCAGATCACAGAAAACCGTTTGCGGTGAAGTGTAAGATTTCGCTGAAATTTCGGAATGTTCGAGTCTTTTGTGTTGACATACGGTTTATTCGCGCGTATAATAGTAGAGGGATTACACCTAAATTATGGAGGCACGTTTAGAATGCCTCAATTTTTTGATTTTTTAACATGTGAGGAATAATCGATTGGCTCAACAAAAAGCAACGAATATCACGTGGCACGAAGCAACTGTCACGGCAGAAGATAGAGAAAACTTACTGAATCAGAAAGGCTGTGTGATTTGGTTCACCGGACTTTCGGGTTCCGGTAAATCGACCTTAGCAAATGCAGTCGAATACGTATTGCACCAGCAGAACCACCATACTTATGTGTTAGATGGCGACAATGTTCGACATGGGCTGAACAAGAATTTAGGCTTCTCACCGGAAGACCGTGAGGAAAACATCCGTCGTATCGGAGAAGTGGCGAAACTCTTTGCGGACGCAGGTACTATCGTTATGACTGCTTTCATCTCACCTTATCGCGGCGATAGGGATACGGCGCGAGCACTCATTGCGGAGGGCAGATTCGTCGAAGTTTTCGTTGATTGTCCACTTGAAGTCTGCGAAGAACGCGACACGAAAGGTTTATATAAAAAAGCACGCGCTGGAGAGATTAAGGAGTTTACAGGTGTTAGTGCGCCTTACGAACCGCCCGCTGCTCCTGAAGTCATAGTAAACACGGCGGAACTCTCCATCGAAGAATCGGCGCGGGTAGTCGTCGCCTCTCTCGTCAAAGCGGGTTTAGTGCCTGCAGGCAATTAGTGCGCGAGAAAAGAGAACTCCAGGGGCCCACAGGTGCTACGGAGATGGCATGAAATATGAAAGCAGAATCAGTTATCAAGGACTTCAACGAAAATGGGTTCTGTATCCTTCGCGGTATTTTGGAACCAGCCGTGCTGACACGGGTTAAAGACGAATGTGAAGCATTAGTCGCTGAACTCGCGGCACAACGGCATGCCCAAGGTAAATTGCTGAATACCTATCGCGATGCCCCGTTTGAAACCCGTCTGATGCTGCTCTACGAAAACTATCCAGACGAAAATCCGACTATCTTTCGTCCAGAACTACATCGAGAAGGCTTTTTCGGTGTGTTTGCCCATCCTGCCCTCCTTGAATTCGCATATAGGATCCTCGGCCCAGAGATTCGATTGTATCCAAATTATTCCGTTCGCCCGAAACTACCTGAGAACAAACGCACGGAAGTCTTGTGGCATCAAGATGCCGGTTATACCTCAGAAACAGCGGATGTTTTGCGGATGATGAACGTTTGGGCACCCTTAGTCCCGGTCAACGTTGAAAATGGGTGTATGGAATTTATTCCAGGAAGCCATAAATGGGGAGTCGTCCCGCACGAACAGGACGAATATTACCTACGTATCCATGACGACTATATTAAACCCGTGGAAGCAGGCGCTGTCCGCATAGAAATTGTCCCCGGAGACGCTGTTATTTTCAGCAATCTCCTGTTTCATCGCGGGTTACCGAACCGAGCCGCACACGTCCGCTGGAGTTTAGATTTCCGTTATCAAGATGCCAGACAACCGACGCTCCGATCAACCCAAGGCCATCTGCTCTCTTCACAGATTACGCCCGACGCAGTCGTTAAGAATGCTACGGTGTGGGCAGAGCTTGAATTTCAATAAATATTTTTGAGAATGCTCCCTTAGAGATAAATTTTATGAATTTAGTTCCAAAAGAATTTATCCGCGTGATGCCAGATGTGATGCAAGGTTTCATCAGTGAAGCCTTCGAGAAGGCAGGAACCTCAGCGGCGGATGGCGCGCATATAGCCGACCTGCTCGTCCTTACGGATCTGCGGGGTGTGTTCAGTCACGGCACGCGCCAAACGCCGGGATATGTAGGGATGATGCTTGACGGCAAAGTCAACCCACGTCCAAACGTCCGCTGCATTGATGAATCTCCAACAACAGCGGTTTACGACGGCGATGGCGGTATGGGGCATTTCGCCTCGTATCATGCTGCAAAGGCAGCTGTCAAAAAAGCCAAAGAGATGGGATTGGGTGCCGCAACGAGCCGGAACCATTTCCACTTTGGGAGTGCTGGCAAGTATTCACGACTCGCACTTGAAGCGGATTGTGCCGGATTCGCGGTCTCCTGCCACCGTTTTCGACACAGCCCGGAGGGTGTGATTGCTACCGCAACCGGTGCCTCGCCGATGAGCTTTGCGATACCAGCAGGCACCCAACCGCCCATAGTTGTCGATATGGCAACCGGCATTGACACCAAGCTGCCGTTGGAAGAAGCATTTGAACAGAGTCCTGCTGCGTTCTTCAAGATGTTGGGTTTGAGTCATGTGAGTCATGCGCTCGGTGGGTTTATGGCAGGTATCTGGCTATTCGATAAACCGCCGGATCCGCCAACAATCTGGGAAGGTGCCAACCAAGGTGCTTTTATTGCAGCGATTGACATTTCTCGGTTTCGACCGATAGACGCGTATAAAGCGGAAATTGATCAACATATCCACGATGCACGACAGATGCGACCGGCACCGGGTTATGACCGCTCAGATTTGCCCGGCGGCTTAGAATGGGCGCGCGAACAGGAATGGTCTGAAATCGGCATCCCAGTTGGCAAAGAACATCAGGAACAGTTGAAAAGAGTCGCTGAACGCGTTGGCATTCCGATTCCATTCTGAATGCTGACTTTGATTTTATTACCTCTATTTTTTTAAAGCGGCATAAAGTATCAATAGCATTGTGCAAGGACAACCAAGAATGAAACTCATCCAATTTCATCTACCAAACTTAGGCAAGCGGGTCGGGATTGTTACCCGCGAAGAGGAAGTCATTGACGTAACAAGCGAGGACTCACCGAATGTATTAGAAATACTGGAACTTGCCCATCAAGAGCAAGTCAGTCTCGGTGTCATACTCGCTGACATCCAAGAAAAGGTGGCAACTCCTACGCCGATCCAACTGCATTCACACCCCGAGGCAGAGAATGCAACCCCGGAATCGGATGGGCTTACACTGAAAAAATTAGATGTCGCGCCCGCTGAAAATGTGCCGCATCTCTTAGCACCGATTGACTCTCCTGAAGTTTGGGGGTGCGGTGTCACCTACAAACGGAGCGCGGATATGCGCGACGATGACAGTGAACAGGACATCTATAGCCGCGTCTACTATGCCGATCGACCCGAGATATTTTTCAAGGGGACGCCATCACGTTGTGTAGGTCCTAACGGCTTTATCGGGATTCGGAGCGATTCCACGCTGACAGCAACGGAACCCGAGCTCGCTTACGTTCTCGGTGCCGATGGCGAAATCATTGGATATACGCTCTGCAACGACGTATCAGCTTGGGATATTGAACGGGACAACCCGCTCTACCTACCACAATCCAAAGTCTTTTATGGATGTTGTGCGCTCGGTCCGATGTTTGTTACACCCTCTGAAGTAGATGACCCGTATAATCTGGATATGACGTGTATCGTTCTACGCGGCGATGAAGTTATCTATGAAGGTAATGTGAACACCTCCCAAATTAATTGGAAATTTGAACAACTCACGGAATTCCTGATGCGGGATAATCCGATACCCTTCGGTACCATCGTTTCGACTGGGACAGGTATCATTGTGCCGAACGACCTACCGCTCGCAGCAGGCGATATTGTAAACATAGAAATTGATGGGTTCGGTACCTTATCAAACCCGGTAAAGCAGCTTTAGGATTTTTAACGATTAAATCTGAGCTGCGGCGGACGTTGTCCTTGCAGATGCTTTTTAAAGAAAAGCAGTATGGAACTTTTGAAGTTTTTTTAGGTGATTTATGAAAAAAGTAGTGAACTTAGACGAAAACCACAAGGACGTAGGACACAGCACCCAGGAGCAATCGTTTAAAATGCCTTTCATTGGCATGCACAAAACGGAACTGGACACGCCTGCCCTACTCATTGATTTGGATAAAATGGAAGCCAACATACGGACGATGGCGGCTTATTTTTCAACAGTCAATGCACAGTTGAGACCGCACGTGAAAACACATAAAACACCGATCATCTCCCACAAACAGATTGCGGCAGGTGCGATTGGCGTTACCTGTGCAAAACTTGGTGAAGCAGAAGCGGTGATTCACGCGGGGATTCGAGACGTACTTATCGCCAATCAAATTGTCGGTGCCCAAAAGATTGCGCGCCTTATTAATCTGGCAAAGCACTCGGAGATCATGGTCGCCGTAGATAACACAGAGAACGTGCGAGCCATCTCCGAAGCAGCGTCAGCGAAAGATGCAAACGTCAGGATGTTAGTGGAAGTTAATATCGGTATGAATCGCTGCGGCGTTGAACCGGGTGAACCAGCATTGGAACTGGCTGAACTGATACGCAAAAGTTCAAACGTCGAATTTGAAGGATTAATGGGTTACGAGGGACATACGGTCGCGAAACCGGACAAAGCGGAACGGAACGCTGCTGCACGCAAAGCCATACAAATTCTGGTAGACACGAAACACTATCTCGAAAAACGAGGTGTTGCAGTCCCCATCATGAGCGGTGGTGGCACGGGGACCTTCAACATCACGGGGAGTATTCCAGAAATGACAGAGGTCCAAGCCGGATCTTATGTCTTGATGGATGCCACCTATGGAAACGTCCAAGGCGTTGGCGAACATTTTGAGCGTGCGCTATCAGTCTTAGCAACTGTTGTGAGTCGCCCGGCACCGGATCGGATTATCGTCGATACAGGTTTAAAAGTACTCGCTAAAGAGTTTGGGGTACCACAACCCATTGGTGTAACGGGAGTAGAGATGACTGGGCTCTCTGAAGAGCATGGAAAGCTGCAGGTATCCGATGAAAACGTCTCTCTCAGTCCCGGAAATAAACTCGAAATTTTACCAACGCACTGTTGCACGACGGTGAACCTCCACGACAGATATTACGGCATCCGCAATGGAATCGTCGAATCTGTGTGGGAGATTGCAGCGAGAGGCAAAGCACAATAATGATTATAACAACCACAAATACGATTGAAGGCAAACGCATTCGGCAATATATGGGGCTTGCTACTGGTGAAGCCATCATGGGTGCGAATGTTTTTCGCGATTTTATGGCAGGTATCACCGATCTTGTTGGTGGGAGATCTGGCACTTACGAAAGCAAATTTGCGGAGGCACGTGAAACTGCGCTCCAAGAATTGCAAGAAGAAGCACAGCGCAAAGGGGCAAATGCAGTTGTCGGTATTGATATCGACTACGAGGTACTCGGTTCCGGTAATGGCATGTTGATGGTGACGGCGACTGGAACGGCTGTGAAAATTGAGTAAATCTGCCTTGTATCCATAAGGTATTTGGAACGTTAGACTTGCGGACCGACAAGTCCATCTTGTCATAGAACACCAGAATTACACAGGAGAAAGTTCAATGCAAATACCAACACTAACTTTCAAATTATGCACTGCCCGGAAACCCTATTATCTTCTCTGTCTACTGGTTACGAGCCTTATTATACTCACACAGGCATCTGTGGAAGGGTATATTGCAAAACGGTATACCGTCAGACAAATCGTTGCGGAAAGTACGAATGTCGTCTTCGGAACTGTCAGTGAGGTTAACACCAAACGAAAGACAGCAAAAATTAAGGTCGAAGAAAATCTCAAAGGCAGCAGCGAATTCCAAGAGATCAAAATGCGGTTTGATGTCTATAAAGGAGAAACTGACTACAGAAAAGAAATTATCCGTTTCCTGAGGGAAGGCGAACCGATTATCGTCTTCTACCTGAAAGCGGGTAGACGTATTGACAGCATTGCCCACACAAGAGGCAAATGGTTTCAAACCCAAGTCACAAGACCGAGGGATAAAGACTGGGGATGGTGGCTGTTTACACACTTTGAGAAATATCTCAATGAAGACAAGGTATCAAGGCGAGATTCAACACCGGATTTTCAAGAAGAATTACGTGCAATGCTCAGTGGAGATGCGCTTCAACTCTTGTTGTTCAAAACAGAGGCGTATGAATCTGAACCGCGCGCGATTGCTGAACTTGACGCTGTAGCAGATTTTGGCTTTGTTTATCACGCGACGACTGACCGGAACTTGCCGACAATTGGCGAAGCAGACATTTTGTGGCTCGGTTTTCGCGCACTCTCTGAAGGCAGATACCGCCTTAACGACAAACAAGAAAGGCGGATTAGGGAATTCGTGAAGAATGGGGGTATTGTCATCGCTTCTGGACAGGATAGCGATAACGACCGTCCATGTGGTAGCGGATGGCTGCCTGAACCGCTCAAGGGTGTGGAGAGCCCAACCCGAACCGATTTCAAAGTGACTTCCCACGCAGGCGACCTGTTTAAAGAACCGAATCGTATCCGATCTGGGCAACTCGCGCTTGATGATTCGTGGCGGGGCTGGAACGATAAATATCAGATACTGGCGACAACGAATAACGGAAAAGAAATTGTCCTCGCCAAACTCAGATATGGAAAAGGGATGTATCTCATCACGAACCTCTATAATCGGGGGAACTCGCAAATCGCTAAAAACCGTCGGATGCTTGAGAACTTAGTGCATTTCGCTGTCGGATTTATGGAAGAATCCAAGTAGCAGGGAGGGAGATGCCAATGAGAAAAGCAGAATCAAAACGGAACGCCTCAAGAGCTGATAGCCAATCGAAAGTCAATACAAAGTTGCTGCTCACAGCAATCCTTTCTTTTATTTTTCTTGCTTCTGCCAGCCCTGCGCATGCTGTTATCCCGCAGCTGCTCGGACCGCTGACGGCGTTGCTGAGTATCATCCCGCAAATCCTCGCCTTTGTCGGGGTCGCGATGCTAACAGCCCTCGTATTTGCACGGGATACAGTTAAAATGCTTTTCTACAAGTGCCGTGATTTTGCGACTGCCCATAAGGTTACTGTCACTATCTTCAGCGTCGTTATTCTGGTTGGGTTTGTTTGGGGAACCTACCTATTGATCGAAACGGCGCGCAGTTGGACAACCTTCACACCTGAAGCAAATGTCCAGAACGCGAGTGTCGGAAATACAAGCGTTAGCACGCCATGGTCAACCTTTCGAGGTGGAAAAAACCGGACAGGACATGTAGATGGACTTCCGGGTCCCACACACGGCACCTTAGCATGGGTTTTCAGGGACGAAGAGGCGATGGCGGTTGATTTCTCTTCCTCGCCAGCAATTGTCGGAAATCGGCTTTATATCGGTTCCTCGCACGGCTCGATCTTCTCTCTTGGCGGTGCGACGTACTGTATTGATACCGAATCAAGGGAGGTCATCTGGCGGCATAACTCGCGTATCCCAATTTTCTCGCCACCCGCCGTCGCTGGCGGTAGAGTCTACATCGGCGAAGGTTACCATCAAGACAGCGATTGCCATCTCCGGTGTCTTGACGCAAAGACAGGCGATCTCATTTGGTCCTTCAAAACAACGAGTCACGTTGAGTCAACCCCATTTATCAGTCAGGGAAAACTTTACTTTACAGGGGGTGCTGATGGTGTTTATTGCATTGACGCTTTGGAAGGACAACAGATTTGGCACTATGGGGATGTCCACGCTGACATGTCGCCCGTTGTGCATAACGGAACGGTCTATTTTGGAACAGGCTACGGTGCTTACAAGGTCTTCGCCGTCGATGCTGACACCGGTGCTGAAATTTGGTCAAAGCAGATGCCTTACCCCGTGTGGGGCAGCCCCAGCGTGAGTGAAAACCTTGTCTTTTTCGGGTTGGGAAGAGGAAATTTTTCCGAGAGTGCTCCGATACCGGCGGGTAAGGTGGTCGCGCTTCATGCAGAAACAGGTGATACCGTATGGGAACACGAAGCAGAGGATGCTGTTCTCACGGCGATCGCTGTTCAGGAGGGCTTTGTTATCTTTGGTTCGCGCGATGGATATGTCTATTGCCTCGGGGCAATGGACGGGAAACTTAACTGGAAAACCGATATCGGTGGACCGGTTGTATCTTCACCGGCTGTAACGCCGGAAGTTGTTTATGCGGCGGCAAAAAATGGATATATCTATGCTCTCTCTGCGGATAGCGGAGAGATGCAGTGGGAGTTCAATACGAGAACTGTCACACGAAATATAGAATTCTATTCATCACCGGCAGTTGCTAACGGATTGCTGTACATCGGCAGCAGTGACCGGTATATTTTCTGTTTGGGAGGCGATGTTCCCGAAGCAACTATTGGTAATCGCTAACAAGGAGAACAGAAAAATGAGCAAAATTTGGATTCTAACAATCGCCTTCGCGCTACTGACAAATATCACAGCAGATGCACAGTGGCGCAGTAAAACACATGATGTCTATAATGCCCTGGTAGGAATTGATGTTACAATTGACGGAGACCTTAACGAATGGGAGGGTATGCTGGATGCTGTTACAGGGACGGATGGAACGCCCTTCTGCGGAGTCGAATACTCCGGCAATGTTTTTGAAACACATAACGGTGGGAAATGGACGGGTCCCGACGATCACGAGACCTGTTTTATGATTACTTGGGACGCGACCGCCGTCTATCTTGCTCTGATTGTCACTGATGACGAGCATGAACACGCTGCCGCTG
>JAJECD010000332.1 GCA_022822215.1 Candidatus Poribacteria bacterium
AGAAAGCAGAAATCATTAAACATGGGTGTCCACTCGCCCTCGCACCACAACATCCAGAAGCACAAGCCGTATTTGAAAAGATCGCCAAGCAACGGAACGCGCCTATTGTTGAAGTCAAAGATTTTATCCGAAGTGATTTCAGTACCTCTACCCCTCGGATCGTCTACAATATCGACGGTCTGCCTGTAGCACAGCACTTCGATGTGGCAACCAACTCGGATCGTTATCCGCAGCTGACTATTCCACTTTTGGGACACCATCAATGTGTGAACGCTATAACTGCTCTTGCTGGGCTTGAATGTCTGAGACAGCAAGGATATGTAATCCCAAAGGCGAGTGTTTACGCAGGGTTCAAAAATGTACAGTGGGACGGGCGAATCCAGCGAATCCAGTCGGCACCGATTGTTGTACTTGACGGTGCGCACTCTCCAGTTTCAATGGAAGCCTTGTGTCGAACGCTCCGAGAAAGTTTTCGATACGACCAGTTGATTTTCGTAGTTAGTTTAATGCGAGATAAGAACCTTACAGAAGTTGGTAATATTGTCTCAAAGACTGCTGATACTGTGATTGCTACACAGGTGAGTGATAACCGGCGTGTGATGCCCGCTGAAACAATAGGGAACGCTTGGACTGGGACATGCAAAAAGCTTAGGGTCTGTCCAGAGCCAGAAAAGGCAATTGCAGAGGCACTGTCCAACGCATCACCGACAGATTTAATCTGTATCACAGGTTCGCTTTATCTCGTCGGTCAGGCACTGAAACAGTTCTCGGTTCTTGATAGTTGATAGAAAGATCGCTCTTGTCCGGAAGCACTTTATGGCGTTGAAGGGTAAAGAGCATAATGGATTGAGGTGATAGGGCAAATTTTTGATAAAATTTAACAAGAAAACGGTTTTGGATAGGTACCCACACATTGTTGGCAGCGGTCTGAACAAAACCGAGCAGGACTTCAATTTTAAAAGAAATAGAAAAAAGAGAGGTTTTTAATGCGTGAAATCAGCTGCAAAAGGCGGTGGTTAAGTTGGAAAACATTTCTGACATCTCTCCCCGCTCTGAATTTAACCACCGTCGCTTTTGCTCAAACAGCCCCCCCCCCGGTTATCCCTACGGCATGGTGGATTGCCCCTATCGGTTCTCTCATCGCTTTGGGATTTGCGTACCATTTTTACCGCGCTGTCATGAAGCAGGATGAGGGGAACGAAGCAATGCGCGACATCGCGCAGTCCGTCCGCGAAGGTGCAATGGCGTATCTCAGGCAACAATATAAAGTGGTCGGATTGGTTTTTCTTTTCCTTTGTCTTATTTTTATCTTCATGGCTTTTGTCCTTAATGCGCAAAACAAGGTAATTCCATTTGCTTTTCTTACAGGCGGTTTCTTCTCGGGCCTCTGTGGTTTCCTCGGCATGAAAACGGCGACCAATGCCTCGGCGCGCACCACGAGTGCAGCGATGCAAGGACTCAATGCCGGTTTAAAGGTAGCCTTCCGTGCTGGCGCAGTTATGGGATTGGTCGTTGTCGGATTCGCACTCCTTGACATTACGGGATGGTTTTTAATCCTCTACTATCTCTTTCCCAAAATATTCCCTGGATTCCTGTCTGAGGTGAATCCATTACCGCAAATTACAGTGATTATGCTGAGTTTCGGGATGGGTGCTTCGACACAGGCACTGTTTGCTCGCGTCGGTGGGGGTATCTATACAAAGGCTGCCGATGTCGGTGCTGACCTTGTTGGAAAAGTGGAAGCAGGAATCCCTGAAGATGACCCGCGGAACCCTGCTGTCATCGCGGATAACGTCGGGGATAACGTCGGGGATGTTGCAGGCATGGGAGCCGACCTTTATGAGTCTTACGCAGGCTCTATCCTTGCAACAGCTGCCCTCGGTGTCGCTGCTGTCGCAGCAACAGATTACAATAATCTTGCGCTCCAGCTTAAGTATCTCTCAGCCCCTATGATTATTGCGGGGGTTGGGGTGCTCCTCTCCATTTTGGGTATCTATCTTGTCCGAACAAAAGAGGGGGCATCAATGAGCGAGTTGATGGGATCCCTTAACTTTGGCATTAACGGAAGTGCTATAGGTATTGCGATTGTTTCGCTTCCTGTGCTCATTTACCTCGATCTTCCCAACAAATGGCAGATTTGGGGGGCGATTGTCGCGGGACTCGTAGCAGGTTTAATTATTGGGAAAGTCACGGAAGTCTTCACGTCTCACGACTATGCCCCGACCCGTGCAATCGCAAAACAGGCACAAACCGGACCTGCAACCGTGATTATTGAAGGCGTCGCTGTCGGTATGGAATCGACGGCAATCCCTGTTATTACCATTGTTACTGCAGTTGCTATTAGTTACTACCTCCCGGGTGGCATGCAAGAACCGTTGATGGGACTCTATGGAGTCGGGATCGCTGCGGTCGGTATGCTCGCGACCCTCGGTATTACACTTGCTACGGATGCCTACGGCCCCATCGCTGATAACGCCGGTGGAAATGCTGAGATGGCTGAACTCGATAAAAGCGTCCGCGAGCGCACGGACCAGTTGGACGCACTCGGAAATACTACCGCTGCAACGGGTAAAGGTTTCGCTATCGGTTCTGCAGCATTAACAGCACTGGCACTTTTGGCAGCCTACATTGAGGAGATTCGGCACGGTCTCATCGACTTCGCTGACAAGAAAACACTGGATATAGAGAGAGAAGGGGTAGTGGAAAAAGTAGAAACCGCGCAGGCCTCAATCAGCCAATTCATGGACTACTACGATGTTACGCTCATGAACCCACAAGTCCTTATCGGACTATTCATCGGTGCGGTCATGGCGTTCTATTTCTGCGCGTTGACGATGAAAGCCGTCGGACGGGCTGCAGGGGCTATGGTCGAAGAGGTCCGCCGTCAATTTCGCGCGAAACCCGGCATTATGAAGGGTGAGGAGAAACCGGATTATGCCCGGTGTGTTGAGATTTCAACAGCGGGCGCGCAACGTGAAATGATCTTTCCATCGCTTATCGCTATTGTTGTACCTGTTGCAGTTGGCTTAATTTTTGGTGTCGGCGGGGTACTCGGTCTACTGACAGGTGGCTTAGCAACGGGTTTCGTTCTCGCAATCATGATGGCAAACGCCGGTGGTGCGTGGGACAATGCCAAGAAATTTATTGAGGAAGGCAAACACAAAGACGAATACGGGGAAAAAGGTTCAGAACAACACAAAGCCACTGTTGTCGGTGATACCGTCGGTGATCCCTTCAAAGATACCTCCGGTCCCTCGCTTAACATCTTGATTAAGTTGATGTCTATGGTGTCAGTAGTCTTTGCTGGACTCATCGCTAAATACGGAGGCATACTCAGCAATTGGCTTGGTATGTAGTAGGTTAACTCTCCAAAACTTGGCACATCAAAACGGATCGGATTCGCACGGTATTTAAAGGTTCGTTTCATGGTCTATCACGTATCACGCTTTTAACCCCTTCACAGTGGGTAGGAAACCGACACGTAACCTTGCGATTACGCTGTGAAT
>JAJECD010000415.1 GCA_022822215.1 Candidatus Poribacteria bacterium
GTTCAATTTCTTCAGCAACAATATGTTGAGCGAGATGGGAACGAAACGCAGTTTTTCGCCGGTATGTTCGGTATCTTTGGTCACGGAAATGTTGCTGGTATCGGACAAGCCTTGCATCAGTATTCTGATTCATTTCGGTTCTATCAGACGCGAAATGAACAATCTATGGTGCATACCGCTGCTGCGTTTGCTAAGATGAACAACCGTCTTCGGACATTTGCTTGTACGTCTTCTATTGGACCGGGGGCGACGAACATGCTTACGGGTGCTGCGGGCGCGACTATTAACCGGTTGCCTATTCTTTTGTTACCGGGTGACATCTTTTCCACACGTTTAGTCGCTCCGGTTTTACAGCAATTGGAGTCATCGAGTTCACAAGATTATTCGGTGAACGATTGCTTTAAGCCGATTTCGCGCTACTGGGACCGGATTAATCGTCCGGAGCAGATAATCACAGCGTTGCCGGAAGTGATGCGGGTCTTGACATCGCAGGCGGATACAGGCACTGTAACTTTGGCACTTCCGCAGGACGTTCAAGCCGAGGCGTATGACTATCCTTCACAACTCTTTGAGAAACGCGTTTACACGATACCTCGTCCGCGTGCGGATACGAGTTTGTTCAATCGGGCAGCGGCATGGATTCGTGAGAGCAAACGTCCATTGATTATTGCCGGTGGCGGTGTTATCTACAGTGAAGCCACGGAACAACTCGCCCAATTTGTGGAACAAACCGGTATCCCGGTCGGCGAAACCTTTGCTGGAAAAGGTTCGCTGTCATATAATCACCCACAGAACCTCGGCGCAATTGGCGCGACGGGTACACCGGGAGCAAATATCACAGCACGCGAAGCCGATTTAGTGATAGCGATTGGCACCCGTTTGAGTGATTTTACGACGGCTTCCAAAACGGCTTTCCAAAATCCTGATGTCCGTTTCATCAATATTAATGTGGCTGAATTTGATGCCTATAAACACGCTGCTTTGCCGCTTATCGCCGATGCCCGTGTCACACTTGAAGAACTCGCTACTGCTGTCGGAGATTACCGTGTTGATGCAGCCTACGCCGCACAAATTGAGAAGTATCGTGATGAATGGGAAGCGGAAGTCGATCGGCTTTATCATCTCGGACACAGACCCTTACCGAGTCAAAGCGAAGTGATAGGTATGGTTAACGAGTTTTCGCGTCCTGAGGATGTCATGGTTTGTGCAGCAGGAAGCCTACCTGGCGACTTACACAAATTGTGGAGAACGCGTAATCCGAAGCAATACCATTTAGAATATGGCTACTCGTGTATGGGATATGAAATTGCGGGTGGATTGGGCATCAAGATGGCGGATCCGAGTCGTGATGTGTATGTCATGGTAGGGGACGGTTCATATTTGATGTTAGCACAGGAAATTATTACATCAATCCAAGAAGGCTATAAACTAATTATCGTTCTTGTGAACAATGAGGGGCATAGTAGCATTGGAGGACTCTCTCGCGCAACGGGCGCGCAAGGTTTTGCTACCCGTTTCCGTTACCGCGACGAAGAGAGCGGTCAACTCGCGGGTGACTTTTTGCCTGTGGATCTTGCAGCGAATGCTGCCAGTCTCGGTGCCACGGTGATTGAAGCGACGACCTTGCAAAGCCTGAAGGCTGCACTGGCTGAGGCACGCGAAGCCGAGCATACAACCGTTGTAAAAATTGATGTGGACTACTACGAAGGGGTCCCACGCTATGAATCCTGGTGGGATGTGCCTATCGCAGAGGTCTCCGAAGTTGACACGGCGCAAGAGGCGTATAAAGAATACGAGGCTGATAAACGGAAAGAGCGTTATTTCCTATAAGCATCAGCATAACTTTCAACGGAAGGGAAGATTGTGAAAGCATCAGAACTTTTAGAAAGCGTTAAGTCGGGACAGGCTGTTCCGTGTGGTTTGTGTGATCGGAAAATCCCAGCAGGTGAAATTTTAGGGTTCGTGTTTAAGTTGGGAAAACTCGCACCGCGGATGGAAACTACGAACGTCGGTGATATTACTTGTGTCCACTGTCAAGCGGCGGATCCGGATATCAAGATCACACCGCGCGGACCGGATATTAAGTTTGTCCGTGGCGATTAATCAATCTGTCTGTATTTCAGGATGTCGGAATACATTGTTGGTAGAAATCCAGTTATCGAATATCTGCAGCACCGTGCGCGTTATATCGAGAAAATTTGGATTGCTGAAGGGAGCAGCCACTCGCGGATCCGCCACATTATCGCGAGGGCACAACAGGCAGGTATCCCCGTAAAACGCTGCGCGCGCCGTGAACTGGACAGACTCGAACCCTCTGTACCACATCAAGGTGTTATCGCACGCGTCAATCTAACGCATTATAGCGATCTGCCAGCAATACTCGCAAAGATACAAAGCAGTGAGAAGGATCCATTGTTGGTAATGTTGGATGGTGTTCAGGATCCGAGGAATCTTGGTGCGATTCTCCGGACCGCGGATGCTGCTAACGCCGATGCTGTCCTCATTCCAAAGAACCGTGCTGTGGGTATCACGCCAGCTGTACATAAAGCCTCGGCTGGGGCATCTGAGCACGTCCCTATCGCCAGAGTAACAAATATCGCGCAAACGATCGAGCGTCTGAAGAAAGCAGGGATATGGGTCGTCGGTTCTGCTGGGGATGCGTCCTATTCCTATACGGATGCGGATTTCAGGGTGCCCTTGTGTCTCGTGTTAGGAAGTGAGGGTGAGGGTATTCGGAGACTGGTGAAACAGAAATGTGATTATCTCGTCCACTTACCGATGTTAGGACGGATTGACTCCCTGAATGTTTCCGTTGCAGCGGGTATTTTGTTATACGAAGTACTCCGTCAACGCACTTGAGAACGTCATTAATCCCGTCAAATAAAGCCCTCTTCCTTCAAACTGACAAAAATTCCGTCTCCGATAATCACATGATCCAAGACTTTAATCCCAATGTGGTTTCCCGCCTCAATCAGTTGTTTTGTCGCCCGAATGTCTTCTTGACTCGGTTGTGGGTCACCAGATGGATGATTGTGGACGAGGACAATCGAGTTTGCGGATTCTTCAACCGCAAATCGAAAGATTTCACGCGGGTGAAAAACGCTGGCGTTTAGGGTCCCTTCAAAAATTGTCGTTTCCGATAATTTTCTACCCCATGTCAATTCATCGCCGATATCCCCTGCAACCCCCTTGGTTGTTACACCGCCTTTTGTATCAAGGCACAAAACACAGACAATTTCCTTTTTTAGATACCTCATTTTAGACATCATCAGGTCTGCAACGTCGCTTGGGGAAGTAATCTTGTCGCGATCGGCGTGAAAACGTGCCAATCGCTTTCCGAGTTCAAAAGCTGCAATGATTTGTGCTGCTTTTGCCTCACCAATGCCTTTGATTTTCTCAAATTGCTTAGGACTATTGTCCGCTATCCGTTTCAAATCGCCTTCAAATGTTGTGAGGATTTGCTCACCGAGTTGAACAGCCGTTGTTCCTTTAAAGCCATCCTTAAGGATAATCGCCAAAAGGTCAGAGTCTCTTAGATTTTCGGGTCCGTATTTGAGAAGCCTTTCACGTGGACGTTCATTTTCAGGCAGATCCTTGATTCGTAGAGGTTTCGGATCATACATTATTTTCCACACTTTTCCTTTCTATTAACGGAAATTGGCTAATATTATACTTAATTTGATATTATACTTAATTTTCGGAATAAAGACAAACAAATTCTGGGGGTGTTTTCTTGAGTAGAGGATTTCTAAATTTTGGGTAAATAAATCTCTTGTGATGAAATCTGGCTAAAATCGTTGAATATTTAAATTGGGTGTTGACAAATAAAAAAAAAAGAGGTAAAATTAAAAAATAGGTTTGTGTTTTCAGTTTCAAGCGAATAAATAAGGAGAGAATCATGGCAACTACGATTCGTCAGCAAGATGGTGTTGCGATTTTAGAACCGAGCGGGAAAATAATGGGAGCGGCTGTCTCTGAATTACGAGAGGCGATCGTTTCGCAAATAGATGCCTCTGATGAACCACGTATTCTCATTAATTTTGAGCGCGTTAATATGATGGATAGTTCCGGTCTCGGGACCCTTATGGGTGCGCATGTCACTACGAAACGTAAAAATGGTCGTATCGGGGTCATTAATGTCGGAAGGAACATCAAAAATTTGATTGTTCGCAGCCGGCTCGTTAGTATCTTTGAGCATTTTGATAGCGAGAACGAGGCGATCGCCGAGCTATCAAGTGGAAGTTAAGGGGTGCTATGAGATTGCATCCAAAACTCAGATAGACTGGTGGATTAGGAGTGTGTTATGTCAATCACCGTATCGGAGAAAGAAGGTGTAGTAATTTTTAGGTTGATGGGGAGAATCATTTCCCCGGATATCAAAGAAGTTTCGGAAACTGTGGCAGAGACATTGGCAGACCTTGCGACTCCGCCCAGACTTGTATTTGACTTTAAAGACGTGACGGGCATGGATAGTTCCGGTCTTGGCGCATTAATGAAAGTTTATTCCGATATTCACCCTCGGGGAGGGCAAATTGCGGTGATTAATGTGAACAAGCATGTCAAAAACCTCATCGTTATGGCGCGATTGATCACTGTCTTTAGGAATTTTGAAAGTGAAGACGATGCTGTTGCTGCTTTGCTGCGGCACCCGTAAAGTGGTTGTGGTGAATTTCGGTTTTATTACAACGCGGGTGCTTTGGAAAGCCGATAAGTAATATACGTAAGTCTCATATCTATATAGGGATATCTCATGATTAAAAATATCCTCGTCGCGATTGGCGATACGGATTATGAAAAAAACGCCTTTGAGTACGCTGGACAATTGGCTGTGCTTTTAGGGACACATCTATCGTGTGTTTTCTTTCAAGACAGCAATCATGGTGGAAACGCTGAGATGGCTGAGGCTATTCTCCATAGAACGGAAGCGGAATGTTCACTTTACGATTTTTTGGACTATCACGTCGAGGCTATTGCTGGTAACCCGCGTGAGATGATTTGCGAAAAGGCACGCTCTGCTGACCTTGTTGTTGTTGGACTTCCTGAAGATATAAGTGAGCGTCGGCGGAAACTTATTCAGGACCAGATTGACGATGTGCTGATGCATGTTACGAGGCCTATCATCGTAGTGCATGAACAGTGTACACTTTTGCGAAAGATTCTTGCTGTCCATCACGGGGACGGTTATTCTGACCATGTCTTGAGTCTCGTTGCGGAGATCAGTGAAATGACAAAAGCCGGGATCCTCGGACTCGCACTTTCCAGTACACAACCCGAGGCGACGCAAATTAAACAGCAGATGGAGTCATACTTGAACTACTATGACGTTGAAGCGGATTTCCTGACTGCCCGTGGCTTTACAGTATCGAATATTTTGGAAAATGCGGAGGCAAACGATTGTGATTTAATCGCACTCAGTGCAAGTCATCACGGTAGGTTGTATGAATTGGTTTTTCAAAGTACAACGCAAACTGTTGTCAAACTGGCAAACCGCGCGGTTTTGGTGACGAAGTAACTTCCTACCCTCACAATGGTGCGGTGCGAGGCATCTCCACCTCGCACCTTCTGGAGCGGAAATATGAAGCAGCTTAAGAACGCAATTCGCACGCTCAACGTAACAGAAGACACCGTTGAACTTAATTCTTTTTTTGAAATCTCTTCGGACATGTTTGGGTATATTAATTGTGACGGTAGCTGCGTCGCGCTTAACTCGGCCTGGCAAGATACCCTCGGATTCACCCCACCAGAAATACAAAATCGGCAATGGGATTTGCTGATACATCCGGCTGATAGACAGGACACCCTCGCTAAAATTGAACGCGTCAAGACAGGAGAACAGGAAAGCGTTACCTTTGAAAATCGCTTTCAGTGCCAAGACGCATCCTATAGGTGGTTGAAGTGGCACGCAACAAAGCCGCCTGAAGCGGATCGCTGCTATATCGTTGTCAAGGATATCACGCTGCAGAAGCAGTTGGCGGCGAAGTTGAGGGAAAGTGAAACCCGTTTTCAGCAGTTGGCGGTAAAACATACCGAAGAAAGCGACTTCTTGCATACCTTGATGGAAAATACGCCGGATCACATCTATTTTAAGGATACAGAGAGTCGATTCGTCCGAATTAACCGCTCTTTGGCTGACCGATTTGGTTTGAAAAATCCAGCAGAGGCGGTCCTAAAAACGGATTTTGATTTTTTCACACGAGAACATGCCCAGCAAGCCTATCAAGATGAGCAGACAGTTATCAAGTCTGGGAAACCGATCGAAGCTAAACAGGAAAAAGAGACGTGGCCCAATGAGCAAGACACATGGGTGTCAACGACGAAAGTACCGATTCGCGATAGGGAGGGACGCATTAAAGGTACGTGTGGCGTTTCACGAGACATCACCGAATACTATCGCGCCCAACAAGCGGTTCAAGATTCTGAGGCGAAGTGGCGTTCTCTGGTTGAAAGCGCTCCGGATATTATCTCGACTATGGACCTTGATTGTCATCTAACGTTTGTCAATAGACTTCCGGCTAACCTTGAATTAGGACCCCAAGACGTTATCGGAAAAAGCGTTTTTGATTTCCTGGCAAAAGAGCATCATGAGCGGCTTAGGGAGGCTTGTGCACAGGTAATTGAAACTGGCGAAGTTGCGACCTATGAAGTCCGGGGACAGATAAGTGGATATTGGTATGCTTCGTGTCTGGGACCCATCAAGTCAGAGGGACGCCTCGTCGGATTCGTAATGACTTCAACGAATATAACCGACCGGAAGCAAGCGGAGATTGAATTGCAGCGGAGTGAGGAGCGTTTTCGGCGGGCTGTACTGAGTGCACCCCTACCCATTATGATCCACTCTGAAGATGGTGAAGTGCTACAGATTAGTCGAGCATGGACGGAATTAACTGGATATACGCATGAGGATATCCCGACGGTTGCGAAATGGCTTGCGCAAACAAGTAGCAAAGAAGCCGAGGCAATCAAGGCGCACCTCTCACAGTTGTATCGTTCCACGGAGAGGGTAGCCGAGGGTGAATACGAAATCTTTACTAAATCTGGTGAAAAGCAGATTTGGGAGTTCAGTTCATCGTTGCTTGGAGAACTTCCCGACAACAGACGCTTGGGCATTAGTATGGCACTGAATGTTACGGAACGGATAAAAACCCAGAAAGCGATGCAACAAGCCAAGGAGACTGCTGAATATGCAAGTCGCGCGAAAAGTGATTTTCTCGCGAATATGAGCCATGAATTGCGAACGCCGTTAAATGCTATCATCGGATTCGCCGAAATTCTCAGGGATGAACTCGTTGGGAGTATCAACCCTGAACAGAAGGAGTGCATCAACGATATTCATATTAGCGGGCAGCATTTACTGGAGATGATCAACGACATCCTCGACTTGTCAAAAATCGAAGCGGGAAAGATGGTGTTGCTGCTTGAGGAGTTCTCTATTGTTGCAGCGGTGGAAGAGGTAAATGCGATTATCACTGCACTTGCTGTAAAAAAAGATTTGGACCTCACCTTGACATATAATCAGGATGGCACGATTGAAGCGGATCGGATTAAATTTAAGCAAATCTTCTACAATTTACTCTCCAATGCGGTAAAATTTACACCAGAAGGCGGAAAAGTTACAACGAAGTTGGAAGTCAATGAAACAGAGTTGTGCGCTCAAGTTATGGATACAGGGATAGGTATCTCCGAAGCCGATCAAGCGAAACTCTTCGCGCCATTTACACAAATTGATACATCAAAATCCCGACGATACGGTGGAACAGGGCTCGGTTTAGCATTGACACAAAGGCTTATCGCCTTGCATGGCGGTGGAATTAGTGTTAGAAGTCAGGAAGGGAGAGGGAGTAGCTTCACTCTGAAAATTCCGCTGCGACACTTAAAGATTGAAGCCAGTAATGAACTTGACGAAGCGATATAGGGTTGGATGATGGAAACTTCACTTCGCGACTGAGGCGAATTTCAGACGACTGGCTTAAACAGAGGGCGACCCGTGAAAACCGTAAACGCATCTCCGGTAGAAGTTCAGGCAGAAACACCGAAACGGATCTTGGTAATTGAAGATCAAGAGTTGAATCGGAAGGTTGTGCGGATTGTACTACAGTCAAAAGGCTATACGGTTGTCGAAGCGACTGATGCTGTTGAAGCAATCGCGAGTTTAGAACATTCGATCCCTCAACTCATCCTCATGGATATCGCATTACCTGGACAAAGCGGTGAAGAGTTAGCACGGAGAATTAAAGCGAATCTTGCATGGGTAGATATACCAATTATTGCGTTAACCGCTGCGGCGATGTCTGGTGATAAGGAGCGCATTCTTAAAGCTGGCTGCGATGATTATCTCAGTAAACCTATTGACATCCAGGTACTGGTAGAACGTATAGAAACTCACCTTAAAAGGACAGAAGAATGAATCCTGAAACGACCCCCGAAGATCGAGCAGCCTCAAAGATTCTTGTCGTTGATGATGAACCGCGGAATGTGAGAATTCTACAAATTCATCTCAACGCGCAAGGATACACTGTCTACACAGCTGAGGACGGTGTTGAGGCACTTGATAGTGTTGAAAAAGACGCTCCGGATCTCATTTTATTAGATATTAATATGCCTAAGATGGATGGTTTTGAAGTTGTCAAGCGACTCCGGGCAAACAGGGCTACTGAGTTTATTCCGATTGTGATGATAACTGCGCTCCGCGACACACGCGAAAATCGGATCAAGTCTATTGAAGCGGGGGCAGATGATTTTATTGAGAAGCCTTTTGATAGCTTGGAGGTACTGGCGCGAGTCCGTTCACTCTTGCGGATTAAGGAGTATCAGGATACACTGGCGAAACATAATGCCCGGTTGGAAGAAGAACTCCAAATGGCACGGAATATTCAGGAAATTCTGATTCCTCAGAATGGTGTCCAGGAATTATCGGGATTTTGGATTGCTTCTCGATGCTGTCCGGAAATGGCGGTTGGTGGTGATTTCTTCGATGTCTGGGAGGTCGCCCCAAACCGACTCGGTGTTTTTATCTCCGATGTTATGGGGCATGGTGTTTCAGCGGCTTTTGTAACTGTCTTTATTAAAACAATTTTGGCGGAGTTTCAAGAACTGGTTGAGGATAATCCGGGGTACCTTCTTGAGATATTAAATACTCGGTTCAACGATTTAATTAGTTCTCGGCTGTTTATGTTTGCGACAGCGTTTTGTGGAATCATTGACCTTGGTAAAGAGGAGCTGGTTTGTGCAAATGCTGGGCATTCTTTTCCGTTTTTGTACGATGGACATCAGCAGGCTTGCTACGCCATTGGTGATAAGAACACGGGGAACGGATTGGGTATTTGGCGGGAGTCGGTTTATGAGACTGTCCGTTATCCGTTTGGTCCGATGAGCAAAATCTTTCTCTATACCGATGGGGTTTATGAAGCGAAAAGCCCGCAAGGCGCAGAATTTACAGTAGAGCGTCTTCAAAAATTAGTAAGCGAGTGTGCAGCGCAACCCGCAGCGAACCTTATTGTCAGCGTCTCAGAGGCGGTTGACGCTTTCACCGCTAACTGCCCAAAAGACGACGATCTCACACTCCTTGCTATTGAAGTAGCGAGATAAGGTTAAAGCTCAGTATTGCTTGATTTTAAAAGGTAGAAGACGACGCGAACATCTGTACCCCCGGCTTCATTGGATTGCATTTCATGCGTATCTGAGAGCGATTTTGCAATAAAGATGCCGTGTCCACTTTCGCTGCTCGGCGAGCGATTCGCCGCAATTTCTGATAGCCTTTCATGTGTGAGCCAATTTTTTCGCTTTGCATCTCCTGATCCTGTATCCCTCACTAAAATTTCAAGGGCATGTGCATCAATCCTGATTCGTAATTTGACACCGACTGCGGCATTCGCTGAGCCGTGATGTACTGCGTTGGTGCAAACTTCATCAAGCACGAGTTGGATGTCTGCGACGCGTTTTCTGGGGAACCCGAGGCTTTGTGCAAGGTTCCCGATGAACGCCCGAACAGGTTCAATGTAAAAGACAGCACTCGGAATCTTAAGTTCAATATCTGCTTTTGCCATAGGTTAAAATCTAATGGGTTTCAAATGCAGCGAGTGCACTGTTTTCTGATTCGTAGATTTCAAGGACACTGGAAGCACCAATGAGATTGAAGGTGCGCGTCAAGTTGTCAGCAAGCGCACAAATTTTAAGGTCCCCACCGTTCTGGCGAAGGCGTTTGGCAACACCGACAAGGGCACCGACGGCAGTACTGTTGATATGACTCACCTCACTGAGGTTGACAACAACTCTATCGACTTTTTCCACCAAGAGACCTTCAAGTACCTTCCGTAAATCAGATGCTGCATAACTACTCAAGTCCGTTTTTATCTCGATGATTTTAATACCGGAGCTCTCACGGAGTTTCATTAATTGGGTTGAGTCCATA
>JAJECD010000286.1 GCA_022822215.1 Candidatus Poribacteria bacterium
TAGGCAGATGTTGGCTATCATCCGCGCGCATTTTCATGAACTAAACCCACAAGAACACCTATAACTATTGACTCAAACAATCTTTTGAGAAATATCAGTTGAAGTTCTCACCTATAGGCATATATGATGCAGCAACCCAGACTTGGGTCGGCACCGATCACCTCAGCATCCAAGATTTCTTTGCTGCTGCTCGGAGGTACAGAAAAACACTGATTGACTATTTTTACGATCGCAATACGTTTGGATCTCGACAATGGTTTTCTGCTGATCAAGGTGCAGTCGATTGGAACTCATTCCCTCAGTTCTCTTTTCATAGAAGCGAGGTACTAACAAATGCAAAACGAGCATTACCGGATGTATGCCTGTTGTTGATAACCAATGTCGTACTGTTCATTATGATATTTCTCGTCTTCATTAAGAGGGAAGTATAAAACAACCTTCAATCATTAGAAATGGCTTTTGGTTCCCGTGAGCAGTTGTGAAGAAATTTCACATAAAAATGAAATTTATTCCTACTAAAACTTCCTACAGTCAACTGTTAATTAAGGTCTCCAATCAATAGAAAAACTGGATATACCGCGAAAATTCCCCAATTATAGGGAATATAAACCAACAGTAAGGGAAAGAAAATATGATTTGGCACATTGCAAAACGTGAACTCTACGATAACCTCTATAGCCTCCGATTTGCACTTGCAACCCTACTAATGCTGGGCTTGATGCTAACTAACGCTGTTGTGCATCTCCGAGAATATCCTGTGCTAATACAGAAGTATCGCACTTCTACTAGCGATACTCTTAATACATTGAAATCCCAAGCGAATTTGTCCGAACTAGCACAAAAGGGACCTGGAAAATTATACAAAAAACCATCACCGCTCCTTTTCTGTGCTGGGAGCGGCGACCCCTTTTTGTCACAACTTATTGACGGTCGATATCACCCTTGGAACCCAAACGCACAAAAAGGATTCTGGGCATTGACATATCCATCCGCCACTCCTAACCTCAAGGATATTAGCCCGGATGTAACCAAAGTCGATTGGGGATTTATTATCGGATCTGTGTTGAGTCTCATTGCCCTCTTATTCACCTTTGATTCTATCTCCAGTGAACGAGAGCAAGGCACCTTACGATTGATGCTAGCAAATTCAATTCCACGCCACACCATGCTTATCGGCAAGTTTTTAGGGGCATTCATAAGCATTAACATTCCCTTCATTCTTGCAGTACTGGCAAACCTTTTGGTGATTTCCTCCTCGAGGTTTGTCAACTTTGATGCCGAGGCATGGGGACGTTTAGGCATCATTTTTGTTATCGCGTTTCTCTATACCTCTCTATTTCTCGTATTAGGGTTGCTCGTCTCCGCACGCGCACAACAAAGTGCTGTGAGTCTCATCATCCTCCTTTTGACTTGGGTATGTCTTGTCGTTTTTATCCCGAAGATACCTGCCTCAATCGTCGGCAGATCTTCATCACCCATGTCTTCCAATGAGTATTGGAAACGGGTAACTCTAATGCAAGAACAACTTTGGAGTGAATACGGCATCTGGCTCTGGGCACCCACATTGGACAATAGAACACTAGCTCGACAGAGCGAGTTTTTCAACAAAGCCACTGAACAATCGGAAGCCTTGAATGAAAAACAATTAAACCAGCAGATCTCTCAGGTACAGCGTGTGCGTGCAATTACCTACATTTCGCCCACCGCTATTTTCCAGCACCTCCTCGAATCCTTCGCTGGAACAGGATTTGAACGGCACTTGCAATTCATAGAAAATGCCCAGCGTTACACCCGCGAATATCGACAGTTCGTCGTGGATACTGATAGGGCAGACCCACAGAGCCTACACACTATAGGCATTCGTGAAGGCATGTCCCAAAAACCCATCAGTCCAGAAGCTATTCCGACATTTGAGGACACACTTCTTCTCAACCGTGATTTCAGCACAGCTTCCACAGGGATTCTGCTGTTAGCTTTGTATCTGGTAGTCTTGCTATCAGGGTCATACCTTGCCTTTGTACGCGTTCAGATCTAGTAGACATATGCTAGAGTTCTTACTCGCTAATTAATTAAATGGACAAAACAATTATGGAATCTCAACAACTCCCCACAATCGGTTTTATTGGACTCGGAAATATGGGCGGACGGATGGCGAAAAATCTCCATAACGCCGGGTATCCGCTCATCGGATACGACATTGACACCGCAAAATGCGATGCACTCGCTGCAAGCGGCGCAACTGCTGGAAAAGATAGCAACGCGGTTGTCAAAAATAGTGATGTCATTATGACCAGCTTGCGTTCCTCTGCTGTTTTTTGCAGCGTCGCTGAACAACACCTTATTCCCAATGCTCGCGACGGTCACGTCTTTATCGACTTAGGGACAACAGAATTAGAACAGACAAAAAACATCGCAACCGCACTCACCGAAAAAGGCGCGACCCTGATAGACGCACCCGTAAGTGGTGGACCCAACGGCTCCGAAACAGGGACACTTCGGATCTTCGTTGGCGGTGATACCGAAGTCGTTGAAAAATATCGTCCGATCTTGGAAGTCCTTGGGGAACCAGAATACGTGGTGTATTGTGGCCCGAGTGGTTCTGGTCAGATTGTCAAAGGTGTGAACCAACTGGCGATGGGGCTCGGTGACGCAGCATTCATGGAGGCGATGGCTTATGGGGTCTGCGCCGGTGTAGACCCAGAGGCAATCCGAAAGGTCGTCGGAATGGGGGATGGATGGCGTGGACAGTTTGACAGAATCGCCAAACGTATCGTTGATGGATCAGGTAAGACGCTCGTTGTGAAATACCCAGAACTGCCGTATTTTCTTGCAGCAGCAGCGGCAGCCGGATTTGAAATCCCATTGACCAAAGCACTCTACGAGTTTTGCAAAAAGGGAAATTACGAGATGTTTGACAACATGAACCGCGTCTCGCGTTCATTTTGGCACGAACTGACAAAGGATTCGGACACCGAATAGTTTTAGAAAGTTCGGGATTACAAATCCCTTCCACAGGTTTAGCCCGCATCGAAAACATTTGACATCTCAACCTGTAGCGAGTCCAAAAGTTCTTTCTTCAAACCAATGAAACCGGTATCTGTAACGTTCCGTGGACGTGGTATAGCGATAGGAATCTCCGCCTTGAGCGTAGCCGGTCTGGCTGTCAAGACATAAATTTTATCTGCGAGCAAGAGTGCTTCCTCAATATCGTGGGTAATGAGCAATACGGTCTGCCTGTCTTCCGCCCAAATATCGAGCAGGATGGATTGCATGACGGTGCGTGTCATGGCATCGAGTGCACCGAAGGGTTCATCTAAAAGCAGGATTTCTTTCCGAAACAGGAGCGTCCGGACGAGCGCGACGCGTTGCCGCATACCCCCAGATAGCTGCATGGGATAACTGTTTTCAAATCCGCTTAGTCCAAGTTGCGCCAACCGCTTTTGCGCTTCCTCCCTCGCGGTGCCAAGCGGTTCGTTGTGAATTTCTGGACCGATGAGGACATTTCTCAGGACAGTCCGCCACGGTAAGAGAAGATCCTTCTGTTGCATATAAGCGAAGTCGCCAGTGTTGCCATAAATGCGTCTGTCGTTGAGGTAAATCTCCCCAGTGTCCGGCAGGAGCAGCCCTGAGATAACATTAAAAAGCGTGCTTTTCCCACAACCAGAGGGACCCAATAAGGCGACAAACTGCCCTTCATCAACAGAGAAATTCAAGGTCCCCAACACCTGTAATTGGGTGTCTTTTTGAACAAAACTTTGCGTTAAATTCCGGACCTCTAATCTACTCATAATCTCACGGGCTTTAACCTCGAGCAGCACGTTGACGGAAAAATCGGATAAGCGGTTTTACATAGGATTCGTCTGTTCTAATGTGAATAGAATCAATTTGATTTGCTCGGAACATCTGCCTACGCTCGGCATCAACACGTTGATTGAGCTCCCGATACGACTGCCGCGCTGCCTCGGCGCGCGTATCAATAATGACCGTCTCTCCACTCTCGGCATCCGCCAGTTCTATGAGCCCAACATTTGGCAATGCCACCTCGCGTCTGTCCTGTAAAGCGATCGCAATGAGCGAGTGCGGCTTGCTGCTCAAGCGTAACTGCTTTTCATATCCCGTATCCTTAAAATCAGAGATGAGAAACACAACGCTATGCGGTTTGAGCACACGATCAGCAAACGCCAACGCTGTTTCAATGCTTGTCCCCGGTTGCTTCGGTTGAAAACGAAGTATATCTCGAACGACGCGTAAGACGTGTCTTCTCCCCTTTCGCGGTGCGACGTAGTGCTCAACGGTATCCGTAAAACAAATGAGTCCAACTTTGTCGTTATTCTTGATAGCGGAAAAGGCGAGGAGTGCCGCAATTTCCGCGGCAATTTCCGCTTTCGTCTCAGCGATACTTCCGAAACTCGTCGAGGCACTCATATCGACAACCAACATCATGGCGAGTTCGCGTTCTTCGACATACTTTTTGATGTAAGCCTGCCCCATGCGCGCAGTCACGTTCCAATCGATCGTACGAATCTCATCGCCTACTTGATATTCACGGACTTCATCAAAGGTTATCCCCTGTCCTTTGAAGACACTCTCATACTCCCCCGCGAAGACAGTATTGACGAGGCGATTGGTGAATATTTCGATGCGTTGAATTTTTTTTAGTATCTTTTTTTCGTTCATCGGTTCCGTTTCGCATGATGAAAGTGCTTGCTTAACTCTCTAAACGCTATTATACTATCAGAAAAGAGAAGGGAAATCAATACTTTTTAGTAGCCTTCAGCAATCAGTGTGGAGGACGAATAATTTGTGCAACTGCCAGAAATTGTCTTTGCCGACGGCTGAAAGTTGATAGCCAATTTTAGGATAACTATGCAAAACGTTTTTTTGGACAATACTTCAATTGAAATCCACCATAGAATTCAAACTGGGAATATTCGTCACGTTGTCTTCGATTTTGACGGCACAATCTCGCTTATCCGGGACGGCTGGCAAAACGTCATGGTCCCGATGATGGTTGAATTTCTGCAAACCGAAACGGATACCCCCGAAACCCATGAGCAGCTTGAAGCACTTGTCGTTGAATTTGTGGATAGATTGACCGGTAAACAGACCATCTATCAGATGATTCAATTAGGGGAAGAGATCGAAAAACGCGGCGGGACACCGAAGGCACCACTCGCCTACAAAGATGAATATAACCGCCGTCTGCTGCCTGTCGTCGAGGAACGAATCGCTGGACTCGCCGCAGGGACATTGCCTGCCGATCCACTCCGTGTGCCGATGTCCTTGGAATTTCTCCAAAACCTGCGTGAGATGCGGATCAGCTGCTATCTTGCCAGCGGAACAGATGTCGAATTCGTCAAAAATGAAGCGACGCTCCTCGGTGCTGCCGATTATTTTGATGGCGGGATTTTCGGTGCCTTACGGGAATATAAGAAGTTTTCCAAAGCCATGGTTATCCAGAAAATTATCACAGATTTTGAACTCAGCGGAAACGAATTACTTATCATTGGGGACGGCTATGTAGAGATCGAAAACGCGAAAGAAGTCGGCGCAATTGCTGTTGGCGTTGCATCCGTAGAGGCGAATGTGTACAATATGAACGCCGATAAACGGGAACGTCTTATCCGTGCGGGTGCGGATATTATTATCCCTGATTTCCGTGAAGGTGCGCAGCTAATAGATTATCTATTCAACCCATAGACTTTGATTACGGCATAACGGAGTATGCCTACTACTATTCTCATAAATAAACCCACGAGGAGGACACTATGACAAAATACGCGAAAGCGTCCGTTCACGCTTCCGAACTACGCGAGTTTCAAGACGACCAAACGGGCGCGCATATCTATCAACTCACAAACGATACCTCCATCAATCACAACCTCTACTTTCTGACATCTTCGTTCACTCCCGACCAAGAACACCTTATCTTTACCTCCTACCGTTCAGGAAAGCCGAACTTTTTCAAGTTGGAATTCCCCAACGGCGATATTGTGCAGCTCACGGATGCTGACGACATCCACGGCTACTCAGGGGTCATCTCCAAAGACGGCACTGAACTCTTTTACACACAGGCAGACGCTATAAAGGCAATCCATCTTGAGACGCTTGAAGAACGCGTGCTTGTGGAATTCCCGGGTGGGAGCCTCGGCGAATGCAGCGTCAGTGCAGATGAACGGTTTATCGTAACAGCGATGAAACGCGACGACAAATCACACATTACTGTTACCGCTACCGATGGCAGCGGTGGCGAAGTCATCTATACCTCTCCAGACCAGACGATTATTCATCCACAGTTCCATCCGAAACACCCCGATCTCATCGCGTATTCTGGCGACCCGGCACCCCGGATGTGGACTATCAAAAGAGATGGTACAGAGAACCGAAGTCTCTATCAACACGACAATAACGAGTTTCTCGTCCACGAAACCTTCCTCGGTGCGCTGGACGCATTGATTGTGACGCATTGGCCCTACGCCCTTCGGCGGATGTCTCTGGAAACGCTACAGATGCAAACAATTGCCGATTTCAATGCGTGGCACATCGCCAGCAACTGTGATGGCACGAAGGTGTTATGTGACACTGTTCACCCCGATATTGGCTTAAGGCTGGTTGATGTAGAGACGGGTGAACATACGCCTATCTGTTACCCACAGAGTTCATCCAGTGGGAGTCAGTGGAAAACCGACCGGTATGCCCTCGCCGAAGACTGGGCAGCCGCACAGCAAACAGGCGACCGGGAAAAAGCACTCAGTTGGATGGAGATGAAGGTGGACACGGTCTACGGACCGCAGTGGACGCACCCGCACCCGTCTTTTAGTCCTGATGAGTCAGCGGTTGTGTACACATCAGATGTATCGGGTCATTCGCAGGTTTATGTTGCTGTGATTCCATGAGGTGGGAAATCGTAAAGATGAAACAGTTTTATAAAAGGAGATTGACTTATGTATCCCCGATTGTTTGCATGGCTTTGTGTTTTGAATCTCGCGTTGAGTGTAATGGCTGTAGACGCTGCGAAAATTGCTGTTGTTGATTTTGCTGACCAATGGACACAGGTTGATGCGTTACGTCAGACCCTGGATGCGTTTAAAGTTGATTACGATGATTTGACAAAGGCACTTGAAGGTGGACAGCTACCTCTGAAAGCAGAAAATAAGGTTTTTTTGATTGGTAGCATGGTGACCAACAATGCTGGATTGCATCAAAATCTCGACAAGAATGCAAAAGTGATTCAGGATTTCGTCGAAAATGGCGGTATCGTCTGGGAACCGACCCAAGCCGATCAGAACGAAGCGAATGTGGATTGGTTGCCACCTGGATTGAGTTGTGTTCGGAGTGACCGTGATAGTCCCGCTTTTGAAATACTGCAAGCCGACCATCAACTCTTTAACGAACCAAATCGTATGGATCAAAAAACGTTTGAAGGCTGGGGACATCAGGGCTGGCCTACTGTTTGGGAAGTCATCGCTTCTCAAAAGGGCTTTGATGTACTGATGGAAAGTTTGGGAGAACCTGTTATTATGGAAGCAGAATTCGGGGAAGGTAAGTTCCTGATGATGGCAATTGCACCTGATAAATACCATATCGCAGGTAACGATAACAACACGAAAGCTATGGCAAAACTTTTCATGGAAAATTTGTTGTTCCATGTTGAAGAATTTGCCGCTATCGAAGCAACTGGTAAACTCACAACAACGTGGGCAAATCTAAAAATGTGATAAATGGGAGGTTAGACACTAAACATCCAGGTTTTCAACGATCTACCGGACGCTGCGACTCGTTTGAGGTTGGGCGGATCTGGGAATCCGCCCTTAAACCCAGATTAACTCCACAACCTATCGTGCGAACGTTCAGAATCCCATTCTGTCGTCGGTGCGAAGTATGCCGTCTCATCCCGATGGAGATGTTCTCGGATGACTTCCTCGTTCAGATCAATACCTAACCCCGGTGTCTCTGGCACATGGATATAGCCGTCTTGGATAATCGGATTCGGCAAGCCTGTGACCATCTCATCCCACCACGGATTGTCAACAGAATGATTTTCTAACACCATAAAGTTCGATGTCGCTGCCGCACAGTGGACGCTTGCCATCGCACAAACAGGCGTGCCCGCCATGTGGAGTGCCATTGCAATGCCGTGCTCCTCGGCAAGGTCTCCAATCTTCTTCGTCTCTAAGATGCCACCCGATGTCGCAATATCGGGGTGTGCTATTGCAATCCCTCGACTCTCAAACAGGGGCATGAAGTCCTCTTTGCAGTAGATGTCCTCGCCTGTGCAAATCGGGGTCGCACACGAATTGGAGAGCCGGACATACTGATCGGTATACTGCCACGGCACCATATCCTCTAACCACGCGAGGTTGTATTTTTCTAACGCTCTCGCCAAACGGATACAGTCCTCAATACCGATGTGCCCGAAATGATCGACTGAGAGAGGAATCTCATAACCGATAACACCCCGAACGGTTTCTACGTATTCACACAATATGGCAATGCCTTTTTCTGTGAGACGGATACCGGTAAACGGGTGCATCAGGTTAGAGGTTTCTAAGTGTCCCGCCGGGGCAGAGACTGTACCCGGAGTGCCGCGTAGCAGCCCAACGCCGATGTCCATCTTTAGAAAGGTGAACCCTTTGTCCATACGTTCTTGGAGAACTTTACCCATCTCTTCAGGGTCTCTGAGGGAAGGGGTATCACTATAGCATCGGATTTTGTCTCGGAATTTGCCGCCAGCGAGTTGATAACACGGCACGCCATACGCCTTGCCAGCCAAGTCCATGAGTGCCATTTCAATCCCACAGATCCCACCACCTTGCCGTGCGTGGTGACCGAACTGTTTAATCTGTCGAGAGATTTTATCGACGTTACACGGATTTTCACCCAGAATCCGACTTTTGAGCATCAACGCATACGTCGGACTCGCGCCATCACGGACCTCACCAAGCCCATAAATGCCTTGGTTTGTGTCCAATTTCAAGATAGGACCCCCCGTTTGGGTCCGCACAATACGCATGTCAGTGATTTTCAGTGCTGAAGGTTGAGAGGCGGTATTAACATTTGAGAGTATCTGTTGATCTTCCATTTATACGTCCTTTCCTGATATGATACTGAGCGCGGTATCCAGTATTGTTAAATGGAGCGAGGCGCGTTGTTGAAGTTGCCAGACTGTTGGTGTCTCGGAGATAATAACATGTTCGCTGTGAAAATGCAATAGGTAAGGTGCTAACCCTTGGGTACCCCATGAAGTGGCGACTTTGTAGACCCCTTCGGCAAGGTCTGGGGCATCTTCACCCGGGTCTTCTGGATCTATGGGACCCACTACTTTCGCAGCAGCGGCGAGATCGGTCCCAATGTATTTCGCGTCCCGTTTGCCTTCGTAGAGGTAAAACCCAGTGGCGTCGTAGTCTTCGTGAAAGTCTATTGCCAACGAAAATTGGGTTTGACCGAGTGTCTTTTTGACAATAGCGACCTCAGCAACAGCGTCCGCCTCAAAAGCCCGGTTGATGTCTATACCGTCAAATGTCTCACGCGTGTTGTTAACATAACCGTAGGGATTAATGCAGGGGATCACTAAAAACGAGAAGTGTTTCAGGAGTGCAGTGTTGTCCCGTTCAAGGAATTGTAAGACTGCCTCAACACCGGCGGGTTCATCGCCATGCACACCACCAGTGATAAGTACGTGTCGCGCTGCCCGTACCGACGGGAAGGCTAAGCGAATTTGATGTATCGGGTAATCATGAGCGGTGTCAATCACTTCCATTGGTCGATCTAAGTGTCTCAGGCGTTCAATAATTTCAGTGTAATTGCGCAAGTTTAAAACTCCTTAACAAATATGCCTATAGCATACCGCAAAACCGCTCAATGTCCAAGCGATTTTCAGAACCGTTTTGTATTGACATTTAGCGTCTTTTTTGCTAAAATCTTGCCAAACTCGTATCTTAAAGGACATAAAAAATGCCAACCGAAGCAGAACTCTATGACACCGCGCTCACGCACTTTGCGGAGAACGACCTTGAAGCGGCTGTCAACGCTTTCAAAGAATTAACTGACACCTATCCAGACTACATCGAAGGACATCTTGGGTTGGGACACGCTTATGAACGGCTCAGTCTCTACGATGAAGCCATTGCGGCCGTCCAGAAGGCGATAGAAATTAACCCAAAGGATCCGCTCGCATATACCAGTTTGTCTGTGTGTTACCAACGAAAAGGGATGATCCAAGAAGCTGAAGATGCGATGGCAAAGTCGCAGCAGCTGCAGATGGAAACATCCGGTTTATCTACATAACCGCTAAAATGTGAGGTTTTCTATGCCAAATACTACCTTACTCGATCCAACCTCTCAAGGTGATGCGCCAGCGAAATTTCTCTCACCGCGGCTCGATAGCCTTGATGGAAAAGTGATGGGGCTACTGAACATCACGAAGAACGGTAGCGATATTTTTCTTGATCGTATTGCTGAATTAATGCAAGAACGGTTTGATCTTGCCGAAGTGATTCACGTCGAAAAACCGACGTTCACGCGTCCGGCACCGATGGAATTGCTCGCCGAACTCGCGGAGCAAGCCGACTTCGTTATCGAAGGACTTGCCGACTGAGGTTCTTGCATATCGTGCAGTATGCACGACGGAAGTGCCTTAGAGGAGCGCGGTGTACCCAGTGTCGCCGTCTGTACAGAGGTTTTTTTCGCTGCAGGCAAAGTACAGGCGCGTGTGCTCGGTCATAGCGATTTGGAACCCCTCACCGTTCCCCACCCGATCCAGAGTCTCACACCAAATCAAATTCGAGAGCGCGCAGAGGGTGCCGTTGAAGAAATCGTCGCGCGATTGACAAAAAACGGTGAATTGTAAAACTCACAAAAACCAATAAAACGCCGTTCGATAAAGTAGTAGGCACACGCCGTTGTGCCGTAAAACCTAATATTGGACAGCGTTTTACATTTTAAATTGTAATGTCATTGATTCTCCAGGTTGCAAATCCTCCCACCGTTGCAGCAACTTACACAGTCTCTGTCGCATTACCTCCAGCTGCTCGTCCGTGATATTTACGGAAAGCGACCCGCTGTGGTTCTGAAATATGCCGTCCTGCTCAGTCCCACTCTCCAACGAATCTGCTTGTAACAATGCAACAATCGGTTCCGTATTGATCGCTTCTTCTGGAACTTTAAAGGGGCGCGTCAATTTTGGCTCGCTGAAATCGGGAATGTCCCATCCTTTCGCGACAAGCCCGAAGAAGGCGTTTTCAAAACCGAGCGTTGTTTCAATGACGTAGTGTGCGAAGTCATGATGGACAAATCCACTGTAAAGATGCATCCAAGTGACACTCCCATCGTCCCGAACACAGGTCAGCGTATCGGGTTTGTGCTTCCATTGATGTTTGCCTTTCTTGAAATAGATAACCATTTGTTCAATCACTGCTTGGAAAGCTTCAGCCGTCCCCATAAAGTCGCGAGTTTACCACGCGCTTGAATATCGAGCGTATTTTCAACCAAGTTGTTAATCTCTGTTTTACTAAGAGCGGCGTTATAAATTCTTGCATCCTCCAGACGACCCACGACCCACCCGTATGCTGTGCCGCCAATGAGGGCACGCGGTCCAAAAAGTGCTTCCACATCGCCTTCTTCCCAAGATACAACCGGGCCCATGGTATAGCCACCAATACGATCACCATTTCTATATATGGCAATCTGCGCGTTACCCCCCGCATCTTCATAGGAAACCGCCAATTGAATCAACTTTCCAGTCTCTTTCTCCTCAAATCCTGGAAGCGGGTCCTGTGTCCGCATAAAGAAGCTGCTACCCGCCATCCAACGTTTCGGTTGACGTTCGGCATAGACGATCGCATCAAAGGTATCCCCACTACTCTTATTGACCGCCAGCGTCGCACCTTTCGTAACGTTCAAATCATCTAAATAGAGCCACGTTACCAAAGTTTTGTCAGGACCGATGTCAGGTCCTTTATAGCCCGTGGTCATTGCCCACTTATTACTGCCGATGTGCAATTTCCCATCCTTCACCTCAGCACCCAAGAGATCAATCTCGCTAAAGTGTCCCGTCAAGTCTTCCAATTCGGCACCTTTCTCAAAGGTCCAATGCCCAACAAGGTCTCCTTTTCTCTCCCCTTGTCCGAATGCTGGCATAATTAAGTTCCCGACGAGAAGCAGCAAAGCGAAACCGAATATGAAATAGCCTTTTAGATGCGTCATCATTATAACCCCCGCTGTCAAAATTAATTCTCAGTTTTCAATGGTTATCAGTGACTTAGTGGACAAAGAGAAATGACCGCGACGAAATGAGTGCCCATAAGAGATCTTCACATCCTGTGCGATACTTCGGGCTTTCTGCGATGTAGACCTCAGCGGTCTCTATCTCCGTATCCGTCGGAAACCGGCTTAATGTGCTGAGATACAACTCCGTAATGAGTTCCCGATTGTCAGGTTTTGCCTTTATCAGACGCGTCAGCGCGCCACTGGAACTTCTCAACTTCTTATTGACGTAATTCGAGTTAATCATGTGGAGTGCTTGGGTAAGCGTCGGTTCAAGTTTCGGATCCAAATCCCCCAGAAACTCACGATCAGAACGCCCATAAAGCGATAAGAAACGGGAACTCACCGGTAAGGGCAGTGCCACTGCACGTGTACCAAGCGGATAACGCCCATATTTTTCTTGGGTTCCAGTAACATCATTTAAGACATCCAACAACACCTGCGCGACCATCGGACGTGGATAGAAACGTGAGAAAAACCGATCATCTAAGGCATTCGTCTCATTCGGTGCCGCGGAGAGTTGATAAGTTCGTGAGTTGAGAATCCGTTTGATAATGTGTTTCGTATCAAAACCACTCTTCACAAAGTCATCCGCCAACGCTTCAAGAAGTCCCTCAACGCTCGGCGGCGTTGTCGCGCGCATATCGTCAACCGGATCAACAATACCTCTGCCAAAATATTGACTCCAGAGACGATTTACGGTCGCTTTGGCGAAGTACGGATTCGTTGAGGAGGTCATCCAGTCCGCCAGGACCTGCAGGACATCTCCCCGATAATCTGAGGAGAGTGATTCACCACCAAGAAAAGTCGGTTGGGCAATTTCACCGCGATTGCCTTGAACAGATTGATTGATAACACGTCCTGTGGGGTTATAGTAGACAACTTGCTCGTTGTAAAGCTCACCCCCACGAGTTCCGACTTTTCCAGTAAAGGCAGCGAAATTCCAATAGTCATCGGTCGTCCATTGGTCAAATGGATGCTTATGACATCTCGCACAACTCAACCGGATACCAAGAAATACTTGCGCCGTTGTCTCTGCTCTCCCCGCAGGTTGACGCTCAATGCGGTAGTAGTTTGTGGGTCCGTGTTGATATGTACTACCCCGGGCGGTGATGAGTGCCCGCACAACTTCGTCATAAGGTCTGTTTTGCGAAACAACCCCGCGAACCCATTCGTGAAAGAGCGTTGCCCCACGTTCACCAAACGCACCATTTCCCAACTGACGCGGATGGATCCGCAACATATCGGCTAATCTGAGCGTGCGCAGGTCTACCCATTCAGGTGTTTCAAGAAGTGCATCGATAAGTTTCGTGCGTTTATCAGGACGCGTATCGGCGAGAAACGTTTTTACCTCATCAGCTGTTGGCAATCTGCCGATTGTGTCAAGATAGACCCTACGAACAAATACATCATCAGTCGCCAGCGCGGCGGGACGGATATTAAGCTTCTTGAGTTTCGCAAGGACAAATTCATCGATGAAGTTATTGGGCGTGAATTCGACTTCCTGGGGTGTCTTGTCTATTTCAGAAGCCCGTGGAATTGTCACAAACGACGCATCAACAACACCCAAAAAGCGAGCGATAACCGCAGTACCGCCCCAGCGGACGCTTGTCACCTCACCGGTGGCGGACACTTCAGCAACGGGCGCATCCTTAGATTCATAAACGGCTTTTTCGGTCACATCCTCAACAGCACCATTAGAAAAATAGGCGAGGACCTTTAGCTGCGCTGTTTCTCCAACATCCGATAAGACAACCGTGCTCGGTTCAATCTCCAGTTTTCTCAAGCGCGGTTCGTCATCAGTAAACGGGGCACCCGCTTCAATCCAGCGGAGAATTGTGCGCGCGATATCCGAATTCGGTTCAAACCGCATACCGCCTTCATGCGGCACCTGCCCTGTGGGTTTCAGAAAAAAAAGACTCCGATCGGGTTCAAGTAGATTGATACGCCTGCCGCGATTATGGTGTACAATCGGTTCATAGTCCGATTCTGGATTGAGGGTCAGTAAAGACAGATTCAAGCCGCCTTGTCCGCCAAATTTTCCGTGGCACATACCGGCTGAGCATCCTTGTTTATCAAGGATAGGCGCGATGTCCTTGAGAAAGTACGGCACAGTTGTGGAATGGGGACTTCCATCACTTGTCATGTTCGCCTGTGCCACAAATGAGGTGGCAAACAGGAACACAACAGCAAGCATAACAAACCGATAATAGTTATTGGTTATCGGTATTCGGTGGTTGGTTAAAAGACAATTTGTAACAATCTTCCCTAACTTGAAACTTTCCAAGCAACGGTAAATTGTTACAGCGGCCCTCTTTAACCGATAACCGACAACTGACAACTGACAACCATTTCTGGATCTTCTTCTCAATAAGTGTTTCATGCGAATACCTCTGTAAAAACTTCGGTGACATGCTCCACAAATAAAAATTCAACACCTGCTTGGATGTCCTCAGGGACTTCAATAAAATGTTTTTCATTGCCCTGTGGCATGATAACTTTCTTGATACCCGCCTGCTTCGCCGCGAGGATTTTTTCCTTTACGCCGCCAATCGGGAGGACTCTGCCTCTGAGCGTAACCTCACCCGTCATAGCGACTTTAGGACTAATCCGCTGCTGCGTGGCAACGGAGGCGAGAGCAGTGGCAATCGTAATACCCGCCGACGGCCCGTCCTTCGGAATCGCGCCAGCAGGCACATGGACATGGATATCGTCTTCTAATACGCGTGGATCAAATTTGAGTCTATTGGCTTGGGATTTGACATAACTGAGCGCAGCTTGCACGGATTCCTGCATGACATCACCGATCTGACCAGTAATGCGAAGTTCCGCACGATCATTGGTTTTTTTCGTAGCAGTGACCTCGATAAAAAGAATTTCACCGCCCGCCGGTGTGACAGATAGCCCTGTTGCAACACCGATGTCGGCTTTACGCCCCGCAATTTCAGAATCGAACTTCGCTGGACCCAAATACGACGCAACGTCTCGCGCTGCAATGTTCGTGCGCTCTGTGTTCCCTTCAGCAACGCGGCGCGCAACTTTCCGGCAGAGCGTGCCGAGTTCACGCTCTAAATTCCGGACACCCGCCTCGTGGGTGTACGCATTAACCACCTTTTTAATAGCCGTATCTCTGATATTTATGAGCTTCTTTTTCAGTCCATTTGCGTCCAATTGCCGCGGAATTAAATACTGCTTAGCGATAATCACTTTCTCGTTAGCAGTGTAACCGGGAAGTTCTATCGTCTCCATCCGGTCGCGCAACGGTGGTGGAATCGTATGGAGTTGATTTGCTGTTGTGACGAACATCACCTTCGACAGATCGAAAGGCACATCAAGGTAGTTATCGGTAAACGAGTGATTCTGTTCTGGATCCAGGACTTCCAAAAGCGCAGCACCCGGGTCTCCTCGAAAATCCGATCCGAGTTTATCAATTTCATCAAGCATAAAGACAGGATTGTTTGACTCGGCTTGTCGGAGTCCTTTGACAATTCTCCCCGGCATAGAGCCGATATAGGTGCGGCGATGCCCTCGGATTTCCGCTTCATCGTGCATACCACCCAATGAGATCCGCACAAATTTTCTGTTCATCGAGCGTGCGATAGATCTACCAAGTGAGGTCTTACCCACCCCCGGCGGTCCAACAAAACAGAAGATGGGGCCCTTCATTTCTGATTTCAACATACGCACAGCGAGATACTCCAGAATGCGCTCTTTAACTTTTTCCAGATCATAGTGATCCGTATCAAGAATCTCACGTGCAGCCGGCAAATCCAACACATCCTCGGTACTGATACACCACGGGAGATTGAGCAACCAATCCAAGTAATTCCGAGAAACCGTTGATTCGGGTGAGAAAGATTGCATTTTGGAAAGCCGTTTTAGCTCTTTTTCAGCCGCCTGCTTCGCTTTGTCCGGCATTTCAGTTGCATGCAGTTGTTCCCGCATCTCATCGATTTCAAAACCGAGATCGTCCGCTTCACCGAGCTCGGTCTGAATCGCCTTGAGTTGTTCTCGGAGATAGTATTCACGCTGCCCCTTGTTAATAACGGCTTGTGCATTGTTTTGTATTTTGCTTTCCAATTCGTGGAGATCCAGTTCTTTCGCGAGAATAACAGCGAGGGCGTTTAACCGATCATAGACAGACACAGCCTCTAAAATGCGCTGTTTGTCGTGTGGCTTTAAATCCAAGACGGCGGCGATGTAGTCGGCGAAACGTCCCGGTTCGTCAAGCATTGTTTTGGTGATGCTGCCGTATTCTTCTTGGTAGCGCGAGGACATCTGAACGATACGTTGGAAGGTCTCATCGTTGCTGCGGACGAGTGCTTCAATCTCTAAGTTCAGCCCCTCACTCGCATCAGCGTCTTCTCCATCACCTTTAAGGATATTGACACGGGCTTTGATGAAAGGTTCAGTGTGCAAAATTTCTTCAATTTGAACGCGTTCGCGTCCGTGTGCGAGAAACAGGACATCGTTGTCATCAGTTTTATAACGGAGGATGTGAACCATACTCCCAATCGGACTGAGATCCTTCACAGTAATATTTTTGACCTCTTCCTTTTTCGGACGAAAGATGCAGAGCATCCGCTCCTCTTCCATAGCGTCCTGAACCGCTCCAGTCGCCATCTTCCCTGAGAGTGCAACGTGATGCGGCGGAAAAGGCGGCACAGGCGGCATATATGGAAAAACAACGAGGTCATCCAATGGAAGAATCGGGAGTTCCCGCGTGAGTTCTTCTTGATCCATCATAGTTTCTATATCTTCGTTTTCTTTTTCTTTGAGTTCCATATTTTTTCTCCTCTCTAATGGCTATCGATTGTCAGTGGTCAACCGTCAGTTAAGAGGCTTTTTGGTAAAAATTCACCCGCTTTGGCGTACGCCAAACTGCAAGAGATTGTTACCAGAAGACCCTTTAACCGGTAACTGATAACCGATAACTGACAACTCTAATTACAATCAGGGCCAAAACTGATACAGTGTCGTATTTGCGAGAATACTGCCTATGCTCCACAAACTTCCACACAAGTAGTCCCCGAGAGCAAGCCCTAGGAAAAACGGTACGGTGCGCCTATAGGCTTTGAGGCCCCCCTGATGTAGGATGAGTGCTTTTACCACCCATGCAGCGAAAAGGCAACTCCAGAGATTGTACATTCCCCAACTGTTTGCCATAGCATAACCGAGTGGATGCAGGGGCCACCAAAGGAATCGGGTTCGTAAAAGTGTCAGACCAAACGCGATGCCTGCCCCGCCTCCCATAAAAGCGAGGGCAGGAACATCGGTCCCTTGTGGGTAATTCAACCAGTTCTCAAGTTGTCTATAAACCCCTCTCCCAAAGCCAAGTGCCCAAGGCCCATAATAACCCGTTTCCGCACCATGTCGGTAGTAGCTATCCAAAAGTAACCAGAACACAACTATCGCGCCAACGAAGGTTGCGATAAGGATAGCGGCAGCGGTATGTTGCGGATGTATCTGTCGCCGCTCCGAAATTTTCAAAGCCTCCAGTTCCTGCGGCATCGGGTGTGCGCGATACGCCCGATTAAAAAACATATACAGTGAAAAAACCGCTTTTGTACTCGTCGTCAACCGTTGTGTACCCACTGCTGTTACGATTAATCCGTGTGGGTCAACCCTATGTAAATCGTGGACTAAGAACCCCAGTTCTGCGCGAAGGCGGGCAACCATCGTCGCCAGCAAAAAGTATAACCCGAAAAAGATGGGTATCACCCAAAGCGACATGCCCGCTTTATAGGAAAACACCGTCAAAAACAGCATTCCGATCACAATACCAAGAACGGCGATATGATAAGGCATCGGTTCACGCCGCATATCGACTTGCGATGTGCCTCGGAGGCCATCCGCAACGCCGGCGACAATTCGCTTGAAATGCGTCCTACCGACCCAAGCCGCGGTCCCAAGGAGCACCATATACGCGCCGAAACTTTGCGCATCCGCATACGGAAATCCAGGCAAATTGCGTACACCGATAATGCTCCCTGCCATTAGTTCAAATTTGTATATCCAATAAAACGCCCAACACGAAAAAAGCAGATCCAACGGAATCAAAAAACTTATGCCAATCGCGAAAGGATAAAACGAAAGCCGGATGCCACCCATCGCGTTCCAAGGGCGGCCTGTAAAATATTGATTAATGTTCTGCCGTTTGACAGGCAGATACGGCACCGCTGGATAAATGGAATTCAGCAAATTCAGGATGCTGATCGCCGCTGCAATCCCGAAACCCAACCACATCAACTTATTCTTGAAAAACCGGGTATTCGGCTCCGTCATTGCAAGCGGCAGTTGAAT
>JAJECD010000302.1 GCA_022822215.1 Candidatus Poribacteria bacterium
AAAAAGAGTTTCAACTCAAATCCGGCAGCCGTCACGGCGTGAATGGACTTGGGTAAAAGTTTTTCAACCAGACTATTGGTCACTTCAACGCGTTTCCTGTAATGATGCTGTAAGTAGACTTCGTGAGGTGGATACTGACGCTTGGCATTTTTCTTGCGTAAGGGTTTGAACGTAATACCGACATCACTCAAGGCATCTTCAATGGCATAGTTACAATAGGCTTTATCAGCATAAACCACCGAACCTTCTGGGAGATCAAAGGCATAACACCGCATGCCTAAGACATCGTTACATTCGCCCGGGGTGAAGAACGCTTCAACGATTTCTCCCGTCTCGGAAACCATAAGGTGGACTTTCAGCCCGTAAAAATGCCGACGTTTGCTTGCGATCTTTCCGCGCCAGGTTTCGCCTTGATACCGACGACTCCTATAGATGCGGATATTGTCACAGGTGGCTACAGGAAAGGTATCCACCGAATAAATGTTATTCGCGTTCTTGGTCTTGGCAGTTTCAGCGAAATGCTCAAAGAGCGTCTCAAAGAGCGGGCTGATGCGATGAAGTCTGCGATTGTATCGAGAACTTCGGAGCATCTTTGGCATATAACCGAGTGTCTTCAAAGCCGCACATGCGTTTTGATGGTTGCCTGCGAAGTATCTCGCCGCAACAACTGCCGTGGTCATGACTTCAGCATCTGTCATCTGTGTTTGTGGATGCTCTTGATGTCCGAGTGAAATTAAAAGATCGTCACAAATCGTATAAACTGCTACAATAGTTAGGTCCATGGGGTGCTCCTTTTGTGTTATTGGGTTATAAACACTATAAAGGATATCCCATGGATTCACAACTTTTTTATAAGTGGCAACTTAGGTTATTTTATATGGAAGCTGCAATACATTCTCGGAAGTCTGATGGGATTGTGGCTATTTTGGCGCAGACTAATAGTCTACGCCACGAAATTTCTGATTTTTTTTGACAAAAATAGGGACTTAATTTATTGTTTAGTGAAACTAAGTTGCGACAAATAATTAAATCCATGAATATCCTTTTTAGTGTTCTGGTCTGTGGTAGGGTAGAAACACCATAAAAAAGTACTCATGGATTTACAAGCAAAACTCCTAAGTGCTTATATCTGTTCAGATAGCAGTTTAGGTTATCGGAAATGTAACCGTGTCAATTCGCAACGGGACATTCCTGTTTCGCTTTCATTTATTTAGACGCATCTATTCGGAAAAGGTTCGCTTTTTATCAAAATTTTGCTAAGATGTATCACTCTTGATTTTTCTTGATGGGTTTGTGTAGGAATCTCTTATGTTTTGGAACACTAACCGCTGTAAAGAGAGGTACTAATAACGGGTGCTTCTTATAGGAGGATATTCTCAATGAAAACTGTTCTTATATTCACACTTTTGATGTTAGGATTGATTTTGATGGGACCGGTATTGGTAGTCAATGCCCAAGGGGTCAGTGAGAAAGACCTTATCATCTACTACAGTTTCAACAAAGACACAATCAAAGGGGATGATGTGATTGATGTATCTGGGAACGGAAACGACGGACTCATCAAAGGCAATAACATCGACTCAGTGAAAGGCAAAGTCGCTGAAGGTCTGGAGTTTCCCGGTGTCGCGACAGATTACATTTCAGTGCGGGAGCACATGTACGAGGACCCGTTTCCGGAAATTACGATTGCTGCGTGGGTGAAAGCCCCCGGAAGAGGGATGATTGCCTCATGGGATCGGAGCGAATTCTTCCGGTTTGCTGTAGGTGATGATGTCGGTGCGAATATTGGAACGACTTTTCTTGCGTTTGATCATTGTTGTCCGATACACGATTGGTTTGGCGAGACAGAGGTTGGGGACGATGAGTGGTATCACGTTGTCGCATGGTTTGATGGAGATGAGAAACGCACCTATATTGATGGCGAATTGGATGGAAGTATAGCTGCTACAACTAAGGTTATCGGTGCAGGACTACCGCGCTTCGGATTCATCGGCATCGGTTCAGAAGCCGCAGCGTTTGATGCAGCGACAGGACCAACTTGGGCATTTAACGGCATTATGGACGAGTTTTTGCTGTTCCATCGGGCACTCTCTGAAAAAGAGATTGAACACCTTGCCAAAGGAACTACAAACCCTTTTGAAATTGACCCGAACGGTAAATTGAGTACCACTTGGGCAGACATAAAAGACATTCGATAGAAAATCAAACGGGCGGTGCGTTGGCACCGCCCATTTTTTTTGCATTCCGTGAATACCGACTTTATGCCTCAGATGCCGTTACGACCTCTTGAATTCCGGGCCATTCTCTCCAGATATCGGTGTAAGCATCGTACCCATTTTCTTCGCAATCAACGTGGCGGAGCCTAAAGATTGCAGCGTAACGGATATCAGCGGCTGCATTGGGTGCTGCGGAGTGAACAATTTGATGATGTGTTAGGACGACATCTCCTGCCTTACCGATGATCTGCTTCGGTCCTTCTGGGAGTTCCGGTCTCGGCATTCCGTTTGCCAATATCTCATGGCCTTCCTTCTTAAAATAGTCAGCGAAAAAACTGTGAGATTTCGGCCAGACGGTGAAGTTTCCACTATAAGGCTCCGGCACATCTGCGAGATAGATAACAGCAAGTGCGGTAAACCCACGTCGATAGACCCCTTTCGCCATACCATTTTTCCCGCTTCCGAGTCCATCGAGATGTCCACCCGGTTCGTTTGGATCTGTACGTAAGGGTCCCGGAAACCGGAGTGCTACCTGCCCCGAACCCGGTATCTGGACGTTCCCTTCACCCATCAACGATTCTGCGATTTGACGAACGGGTGTTTTACTAAAGAGATCGACGATTTCGGGTGCGTTGCGAATCTCGTTGCAGTAGGATTGCGCTCGGAACCGCTCCAAGTCGTCCTGGTGCATGCCAACCGCACCGATGGAGTGATTGATTGCCTGTCGTGCTGCATCTACCATTAGCCGCGGCACAACGCCTGGGATGGATATATAACCGTTTTCATAGAAATCTAACTTCTGCTTACGCGTCAGCATATTTTGAGTGCCTCCGTGATTTTAGGTGGCGGAGTTCTTGGTATAGATACAGAAATCTGCCTTAAAAGATGTTACGTTTTAGACACGAACCGACCCGAAAAGTTTAACGGAATCTATCTTAATGCGTAAGCGCATAGATGACTGCATTGATACCCATTTTGAGTGCCATATCCGAGTATTCACGTGGATAGAAAGCCTCCGCGGCGTGTTCCCATGCGTCTCCGAGATCCGTATTGAAGTTAATCATCATCATCAGGCGGCCTCTGTCGTCATAGACCCCACGACAATATGCAGGATAGCCGTCGAATCGCTCATAGGTGCGTCCACTGAAAAACGAACGGAGTCCGGGTATCTGGATGAGTTCATCAATTTTAAAGAAGCATCGGAAAATGGGGTGCGATATAGGGATGTCCACGGGTTCTCGTTTCGGGAAAATCTTTTTAAATTCAGTGTAAAACCGGCGCCATTCACGCTGTCCGTGAAAATCGTCAATGAAAATAAACCCGCCGCGTAGGAGGTACTCACGCAGGTTTGTCGCCTCGTTCTGACTGAGCCGCAGACTGCCGACCTCCAGCATATAAGCGAACGGATAATCAAACAGTTCCACTGCACCCACGTCGATAATCTTTTCACGGGGTGCAGCGTTAATATTTGTCTGTTTACGGAGTTGCCAGATGAAATTCCGGTCGGAGGCGGGCCAATCCACACGCCAACTGCTCCGTCTTGTCAGTTGTCCGCCATATCTTAATCGGACAAAGGTGAAGAGGTCGCTATCTCCCTCTGAATTCAACAACGGAGTCGGCGCGAATATCAGAACGAAAATAGCTATTAACTGAAGGGTACGCATGTTGGTTCTATGAAGATACAATTAAGAAATTTGGCTTTTGAGAGATTGGTTATCAAAATCGCAAGCACTTTTGGGTTGAACCCGTCTACTCTTTGCTGACGGCTGATAGCCGACGGCTGACCGCTAAAAATTATGATACCAAGCCGTTGTAACTTGAATACCCTTGCCGGACTCAAGGGGTTTGGCGATGTTAAACCGGACAATAAAATTGTCTCTGCCAGAACTCAAACCGTTAATGTTAACAACCGTAACAGAATTTGCCCTTGCAAACTGTAAACCTATGCCGATACTTCCTTTCGGCGCAAAGGTATACGTACCATCGGATACATTCCAGACTTGACCTTCGTCAAGGAAGACAACGGCAAACAGGTCTTTGGCAACGTTCCAACTGAATAGATTGGACAAACGATAGTGATATTCAACGTTAAGCAGAAAGCCTCGGTCCCCCGTAAATGCGTAAGGAGAAGCCGTATGTCCACTTTCATAGGTTATTATACCATCAGATCCGTTTTCTTGTCTATGCCAAGGATACCCTCTGAGGCCGCCCATCCCACCAATCACAAATTGACGTTGGATTGGAAGTGTCGCGTTGGAAAATCCGAAGAGCAACCGGGTACGGATTTGGTTATATCCAAGCGGGAAGGCGTACCGAAAGTGTAATTGCATACGTGTGAAATCGAAATCAGAACCGACAGCCGAATTGCTGTGTTCAACGAATAGCGTATTGTGCCAGCCGAGGGTATTTTGCCGATTATGAAAATCGTATTGGAAGCTGATACCGTGCATACGTCCAGGGGTTATGGGTGGGTTTTCTCTGACACTGAGGCTTGATGTTAAGTTAGCGATAAACCAATCTGTGCTTTTCTGTAGACTGGCGTGTGATTCCGTAACCATTGCCAATCTGAACCAGTGGTTCGGCATGCTCGGTGCCCATTGCAATGCAATTTCGGTCCCCTGTCGTAGATAGTAGTTCTGAAAGTCGGGAACGCCAAGAACGCGTTGAAAGATACTGACCCCGTTGTTGTAATCGAGAAAATGCTCAGGTGCAACGACATCTGTCAGTCGGTGGACTTGTGCTGTGAGTCCGAGGTTCCAGACGTAAGGTGTTCCCCAATTCGCAGTGCCGCCGAGACGATAATGGAAATCGGGATTTCCGAAGGTATAACTGAGTTTCCCGAAGAGTTTCGAGGCCTGGTCGCTCTCTGAACCTCTGATATTCCACATCCACAAGGGTCCAATGTCTTTGCGTTTTCCGACTTCAAAACCCGTCCCGACTTCCCAGCCTGTCACTCTGTTAAACCCAAGACGTGCCGTTGGATTGAGACCGAGATATACATCGGTAGCAAGCAGTTTTTCATCAACGCTAATCGTGGCGATGTACTTTGAATCTTCCTCAGTGACCTGCAGACGGACCTCCTCAAAATAGGGCATCACCTTAAATAGAGATTGGAGTGCCTTCTCCAGGTCTTCGGATCCGTTTTCCAGCGTCTCCCGAATGCGCGTCTCTGGAATCTTTTGATTCCCTTGAATGCGGACTTCATGGATCGGCGCATCAGCAGCCAGAAAACGGGTCGGTTTTGCTGAAATATCTGTGTTTTGTAGAAAGGTTTTGTCGGACAGTGATCTCTGGATTTGGTCGCCACGAGATCCAGAAATCGTTAGAGATTCCAAGACAGAGATTGTCCGCGTCACAGGCAAAGCTCCGATGGTAAATATCGCAACGCTTTCAGCATCCACTTCTTCAACACGTAAAGACACTTTTCTGGAACTATTCAGGAGCACCTTGGCAAGAATCGGCATGACCGCTGCGATGTCCCCAGAACCGCCTTCAAGCACCTTCATAATAGTAGCACTCTCAATTTCGTCAACACCTTTAAGCTGAATATCATGAATTTGCGCGCCCCCAAAATTCCAGTTCCAAGACTTTTCAGGCTCCAGCATTTTCGGTAGAGACGGCGTTTTGTCTTCACCGACATCGGTCTCAACAGACAGTTCTGGTGTTAATTGCGTTGTCTCAGGTTGTTGCGGGGGCGCGAGTTTGAGATCGCGAGGTTTGAGTGATGCCAGTTCAGGGATTTCGATACCGAGTTGATCGAGGTTTAGCAGCAGTTCGCCAAACTGCTTTTTCGGGATTTCACCGACGATGTTTATTACATACACATCGTCGTCACTTCTAACGAGGACGAAAATGCCACGAATAATCCCACTTTCTTGCAGGACATAGAGATACAGATTATCGCTCTCAACATCATCTTGAAAACTTTGTCCTAACGCGTTCCACCCTCGGTTTTTTAGCGTTTCGTCGTAATATTGAACCAACGCTTTAAAGTTGACAGACCGACTTCGGTAGTTACGGAGACGCAAGTTATCGACTGTACGAAATAACGGAGCGATAGGTGAGTTAGGGTCTTCCAACACGAGGGTGATGACGCGTTTGTCTAAATCAAACTGAAATTCAGATGATGGGACATTTGGCGCGTCAAAAATGACAGTACCGCTGTTTGGCTGTGAATGTCCGATAGAAGCAACAAGAAATAGAAGTAGTATTAATGTTTTTGTAATGGCATATCGCATTTACTGTTTACCGGTATTTTCAATGTTTTTCAGGCGTTGCTGTAGCTTTTGCAGTGCCTTTGGAATGCGAGGTTTGCCCGGCGGATATATCATCTCGGGTGGGACAATTGTCCCGGGTATACCTGATTCCCAGTTCCAATGCCGCGAGGGGGTCGTTACCGAGATTCGATAAGTCGTTCCAGAAGAAGGTTTGGCTGGAGGCTGGTAGGTCCACTGTAGCGCGATGGCGTATCGCGGGCCCTGGAAATAGTGAATTTCAACAGGGTGCATGCCTGCTTCGAGTGTTATTTCTCCCTTTTTGCCCGTTGCTATGTGGATTCCATCGTTATCTATAACCAGGGTCCCGTTGATATAAAGCTTCGCCCCATCGTCTGACAAAAGTCCGAAGATATAATTCCCGGGCGTATCAACTGCCAATTCACCGCGAAAACGGATTGCAAAATCCTCAAGGACAGATTGCATTTCTGGTGTCGGAAATCCTTGGGTATATTCCCGTTCAGAAATATCAAGATTTGGCGTGACAAAGGTGTAAATAGGGGTCAGCTGATCGAAATCAGGCATCTGCTGGATCACACCACCCGGGACGTAAACCTGTCCAATTAACCCGTGTCCAGGCATTACGTCTGTTCCGAAGATACCGAGTCCGGTATCTATACCGTCAAGCACGCCAAGTCCGGCATCTGCTGCCCCTGTTCCGTGCGCGAAGCGTTCTCCAATACCGTTTCCATTCCCTTGTCCGCTCCCGGGTCTACCGACACCGGTACCTCGCTGTCCATCAACGACAACAGGACCTGCCAGTGTTCCGTCTTCGCCAAAGCTCGCATTCGACACAGGACTGGGAGCATCTGTCTGCGGAACATCGGCATGTGTGACGACATCAGGGGTTACATCGGCATGAAGGGGTGCCTTCGGCACGCTCACCTCTGGCGCATACGTCGGCGAAGCAGGGGACGCGTCAGACGCTTCCGTTTCGCTCGCTTGCGGTATTAAAGGCGTATGTATCGGCAAAATCCGCTTCCTGATCTGTTTCTCGAGTTCTGGTTTTAGGATCTCGACTGAGATGTGCTCTTTCTCTGCATCAAAATGATTTATGAGAAAGGGAGAGACTGCTAATACGGCCGCGATATGGATACCCAGGGATATTATCAAAGCATGATTTGTACGTTTCGGCATTCAGCTTTCCTCGAATATGTAGGATCGCGTGGTTATATAGTAGGATTGAAGGGGACGCCTCTTAACGTTACTACAAATGCCGCTGTGAAAAGTTGCATATTTTCAGCATTCTCGCGTTGGCTAAAAAAACTAAAAACTGTAGAAGAACATGAAATTGTATTGAACCCCTTGTTCAGCATCTAAGGCTTTTGCAACGTTGAACCGGAAAATATCAACGTCAGCCTCAAACTGTAAGCCGATACCGACACTCCCTTTTGGATCAAAACGCTGCTGATTTTCAGAAACATTCCAGACTTGACCTTCATCAAGGACAAGGGCAGCCGAAAGACTTTGGTTCCCGAAGCTAAACAGGTGATAGAGAAATTCTACATTGAAAAGGAGTCCGGCATCTCCGGTAAAGGCATAAAGCGGATAGCCGTTAAGCGTCCCAATACCACCCATCACAAATTGCCGCTGAATCGGGAGCGGTGCTGTCGCGGAACCGACGACTGCTCTCGCTCGGATTTGATGGTCTCCGATTGGGTAGGCATACCGGAGATGCGCTTGAAAACGCGTCCAATCGAAATCGGAACCGAACACCGGATTGCTATGCTCAATGAAAAAAGTATGGTGCGAACCGAGATAATCGTTGCGGGTATCAAAATCGTATCTGAACATGGCACTCCTCATTTGACCGGGAGTTATTCTCGGATTTTCCCGCGCCTCTGACTTTGATCCCCAGTTGAAGATGTGCCAATCTGTGTTTTTTTGCAAGCTGTCATGCGACTCAGCAAGTAAAATCAATTTAAACGAATGATTGAGTCGCAGAAATTGGAGTGGACGTATTGGGAAAACCGCTTTCCATTCTAATTCGACTTTAGCACCTTGCCTTAAGTAGTAATCCTGATGATCGGGTACTCCGAAAATTCGGAGAAAGGTTGTCGCAGTATCGTTGTAGTGAGAAAAAAGGTCGGGAGCGACTGTGCTTGTCGCGCGATGGTATTGGGCGGTTAATCCGAGGTGCCATGCATAGGGTTCTTCCCAAACGGCTCTGCCACCAAACCGGTAATAGGGTTGTTTGTTGCTAAATCCGTAACCAATTCGTCCAAAGACTTTCGAGTTATCCGCTTTATTGGGTTCAGGCGGGAAACTGAATCCAAAAGATGAAGTGTGTGCTCTCTGTACCCGAAAACCGGATTCGAGGTGTGCGCCCAGTTCCCATCCCGTAACGCGATTGAATCCAAGTTGCGGCGTTCCGTCCACATAAAATTGCGAGGGAGGCGGTTTCTCGACTACAGTAATTATCGCCGTTCGTTGGGAATCTACCTCTTCAATCAGGAGTCCTACCTTTTCAAAAGTTGACACTGCGTCAGGGAGTGTATCAACGACTGCCTCAATCTCTGGAGGTCCTTTTTCAAGTGCTGCCCTAACCGTGTTAACCTCGGTATAACGGTTCCCTTGAATTACGATCTCATGGATTGGGTCTCCGTCCTGTGTCTGAAACAACTTTGTAAGCGTAGTAGGCTGCGTTTCATCTAACATGCGGCCTGCCGTAATTTTAATGGTTCTTTCTGCTGGCAGCACAATGAATCTCGGTGTGTCAACGGAGCTGTTAGTTAACGAGAGCCCTTCCAGTAACTCGGTGATGTCCCCGGCTCCATTTTTCAATCCATCGCTTACCGTAGCAACCTGTTTTGCTTCGCTTGCCCGAATTTGAATGTGCTCGATGGGATGCCCGCGGTAGGTCCAATGCCCGTGATGATTCTCTTCATAGGAAGCAGAAAACAAGGCACTGTCAGTTTTGTTAGTAGCTGCCGAATCTTTACTGATCCGAAACAACGTTGGCAGCGATAGCCCTTTTGATGTCCCTTCAGATTTCGGAAGTGAGAGTTCGCTAATCGATGCTAACTTAGGAATATCAATGCCGAGTTCTTCAAGGTTTGTCAAAAGTTTCCGCACCTGTTTTGGCGGAATATTGCCAACGATGTTTAGAAGATACACATCTCCGTCGCCCCGGACAACCGCAAAGATACCCCAAACTGTGCTCCCGACCTGTTGACTTTCGACAGGCGTAGATTTCAAGATATAGAGTTGCATCGTGCTATCTTCATGCGAGTTGTGCCAGTTTTCTGCCTTCAAGTTTTTAGTGTAATACTGAACGAGTTTGTCAAAAATATCCGCTTCATCATCGTAAATATGAATATAAATGCTTTCTACGGTGTTGAAGGGAAAGGTCGTGACGGCAAGTGAGATCAGTTCACGCGTGAAATGGAATTGGAATTTGGGATTTGGTACATCCGGACAATCGAAAGGGATTGTGCCATTCGACAGGGCAGCAGATGTCAAAAAGGTGAAAATTAGTAGGAACAGGCATAAGACAAAAACGCTGCTTTTCACGTGGGGACTCCCATTGTCTTGGTAGGAACAATTGACCATTACCATTTTCTGGTAAAGCGTATTTTAACAGACGGAGGGTTTTCTGTCAATATTATGGAAAGGTCTACAAGGCTATCCATAGTGAATTATATAGACAATAGGAGCGATCTCCAAATCTCGATGTCCTGCTTAAAATAGGTAGGTGCGGTTTGGAACCGCACCGGTATTCCCTAACCTCCACTCCAATCTATCAAATACTACTGACTACTGACCACTATCCGATTTACTCTCGCTTGAGCTGTCCCCAGCGCGTCGCAAGTTTAGCAGCCGGTTCAACAGCAAGACTTACAGGTTCGTTACCCTCATAAATTATTAAATCATCTATATAACCGCGGGCATCCATTGCCCACGCGAAAATAAGAAACCACCTCGGTTGGGGGGCGGTCGCAGGGTCCTGAAAATCAAGATTTCTTTTTGGGCGCGAAGCCAAAGCCGCTTCCCTGCTGTTACCCGTGTAGAAATCAAATACATCTTCCCTAAAATTGGCAACAATCCGAACATAATGCCATTTATTGGCTGGATAGGCGATAATTTCGCGCCACGGATTTCCACGATGGACATGGTA
>JAJECD010000371.1 GCA_022822215.1 Candidatus Poribacteria bacterium
GGTCTATGTCTTAACAACGACGGATACCTCGCTTCTCTTGAAGTGGGGAAAGTGTATCGCGTCATTCCAGATGATGACGCAACGACTCACGGTTATATCCGCGTTATAGATGAAAGCGGCGAAGATTATGCCTATGCAGCTAACCGTTTTCATCTAATTCAGCTCCCTATCGCTGTCGAAAAGGCGTTATTGTTGTCTGCCTCCTAACTGGAGATGTTTTCATCGCAAACGGCAAGCCCTTGTAAAAAATCTGTCTTTTAACTCGCAGCAGCAATAGCATCACTGAGCGTGAGGTCACCCGTATACAAAGCACGTCCGATAATCGCACCGCTCGCACCAATCCGTTTCAGCGCGGTTAGGTCCGCAAGCGATGTGACACCGCCCGAACCAATCACGTCCGCTGAGACGGCATTGATAATATCGGCGGTTGCATCAACATTGGGTCCCTTGAGCATGCCGTCGCTCTTGATGTCGGTGTAAATGAGCGTCTGCACCTCTGCCATTTCTTGCGCGAATTCAACGGCGGACTTCTGCGAGACCTCTAACCACCCCTCCGTCGCGACCCTCCCGTCCTTTGCATCAATACCGACAGCAATACGGGCACCGTATTTGGCGCACGCCTGTTTCACGAAATCGGGCTGCTTGAGGGCAACGGTGCCTAAAATGGCGCGATCTATGCCTAATGCCAACACGGTATCCAAACGTTCCATGCTACGGATACCGCCGCCAAGCTGGACAGGAATCTCAAGAGCATCAACAATCTCGCCAACAATGTCAAGGTTCGCTGATTCGTTTTGAAACGCGCCATCCAAGTCTACGAGATGAAGATATTCCGCGCCTTCTGCCTGCCACCGCAGTGCCATTTCCACTGGGGCATCCGAGAAGACGGTCTCCTGTTCTGCAATGCCCTGAACGAGATTTACACATTTTCCACCGCGAAGATCAATTGCGGGTAGTATTTGCAAAGTTTTTCCTTTCTACAGTTGACGGCACAACGGCGTGTGCCTACTCCTGCTTTGTCACGTCAAAGTTGAATGGTGTAGCGGTCGCGAGCGCAGCTCGCTCCTACAAGAAGAAAAGCTTACATCAAAACTGAACGATGTTGACGGCACAACGGCGTGTGCCTACTACTATTCATCTCGGAAGATACCGAGCAATTTCAATTGCACGATTGAGATAACAGCGATAATGAAAAATAGCACCCAGCCGATTGTCGCTGCATAGCCGAGACGCATGAACTGAAACCCGTTTTTGTAGAGATACATGACGATGGTTGAACCCGCATCAGCGGGTTCACCGCCGTTTGTTAGGATATAGGGGAGATCGAAGAGTTGCAACGAGCCTATCATGGACACCACAAAGACGAAAGCGATCACAGGTCGCAAGGAAGGGAGCGTGACGTGTAGAAACGCCTGCCACCAATTTGCGCCATCAACCGCTGCGGCTTCGTATAGTTCTTGTCGGATACCCTGTAAACCGGCTAAAAAATAGATCATGTTGAATCCTGCCCACTGCCAAACGCCGGTTAGAATGACTGCTGGCATCACGTAGTTTTCCTCGTTCAACCAACCAATCTCTTTACCAAAGAGAATGAATTCTTGATTCACTAAGCCTGCCCGTTGGTCATAGACGAGGTTAAAGATGATAGCGACGAAAACACCCGCAACCAACACGGGTGCGAAGAAGGCGAGTCTGAGGATGTTTTTGCCTCTGACGAACTTGGAGTTGAGCAGGATTGCTAAGAGCAGCGCAATCGGCAATTGAAGGGTTAGCGTGCCTGCGGCAAAATAGGCGGTGTTTCGGAGAGATTTCCAGAAGATTGGATCCTTGAACAAATCTATGAAGTTTCCGACCCCGACGAATATCCGACTTTGGAACCCGCGCATCTCATACAGGCTCATCACGAGCGACGAAACAAGCGGATACCCCATAAAGACAACGAAGAGTATATAGAACGGGGCAATGAAAAGATACGGGGCAATTTTCTGTTGTTGATTCCAAAAGCGGTATGTCGTTGGTTTGGTTCTCATAAGATTATAATTCACCCCAGCGTCCTTGGTCCTTTGCGATGAGTGCTCGTACTTTCTCGGCAAGCTCCGTGAGTGCCTCTCTGGGTGTCTGCTTTTCCGTGACTGCGGCGAAAATCGCATCGTTCAATAAGTCTGCCCCTTCCGACCAGTAGGGGTTCTGATACCGTGGCGGTAAATCAGGCGCGAGTTCGATAAATAAGTCCCCCAGCGGTTGCCCTCCCAAATAGGTATCGGGTTCCTTAAAGATAGGTGCATCCCATGCCGATTTGAGCGGCGGAATGATACGTGTCGTTTCATATCGGTTCACGAGTCCAGGTCGGTCAAAATATGTGAACTTGAGAAGTTCCCAGGCTTTGTCAGGATTTGTGCATTGCGTCGTCATCCCAATCATCGTGCCGCCGCGTGTGGTGGTCCGCCTACCCCCTGGATGCCACGCTGGCATGGGTATCGCCTTCCATTTGCCGGACATCTGGGGTACTTGACTCTTGAGAATCCCGACGTACCAATCCGGTGAGAGAATGGAGAGAATTTTACCGTCTTGCATGGCAGCAAAATTGCTTGGATCGCCGTGCCATGTCCCGTAGACCGGCGTGGCGATTTCATGTTCGTTGAAAAGCGATGTGAAAAACGCTAAGGTTTCAATTGCGAGTTCGCTGTCAATAATGACGTTGCCTTCCTCATCAAAAAAGCCGCCGCCCTGTTGGAGGAGTAGGCTGAAATAGTCGCTCTCCGTACGCCGATCCAGGACAATGGCGTATTGATCAATCTCACCATCACCGTCGAGATCGCGCGTCGCTTTCTTTCCAGCGGCGATGAAGTCGTCCCACGTTTCAACCTCAGTCATCTCAACACCTGCGGCTTTAAAGAGGTCGTCGCGATAGAGGAGCACTACCGGATGCAAATCGTGCGGGATGCCGAAAATCTTTCCACGATAAGACCAGGGTGTGAATCGACTGACGACCAACTTCTCCATCCAACCTTCGCTCTCTAAACGCGGCCGGAGATCGACAAAACCGACCTCGTCGATTGCGCCTTTGAGGAACCGCCCGATGGATGTAATCTCGACCTCAACGAGATCGGGTGCCCCGAAATTAGACAGCATGGCAGCGAGGAGTTTATCGTGCATTGTGTTACCAAAATTGATAAGTTGCACATTGATCCCTGGGTTCTGTGCCTCAAAAATCGGCACGCGTGCTTGGTATTCTTCGTAGTGGGTATTGGCGAAAATCCAAAATTCCAGATTCTCACCCGCTTCCTCGGATCGTCCGAAGATAAAAAGGGTGGACACGAGAAAAAGGACCAGCATGACCATGGGTCCCTTACCGAGCGGAAAACTCTCGGCATCAATAGGAAGGCGAAACATAAAAAACCTCGATTCCAAAAAATTCGCTTGACTTTTGCCTACGTAACGATTAGAATTTACCAAAATATCTGGTTTTTAGCAACAAACTTTTTTCGTTGGCAGTTAGTGTTCGGGATTCGACAAGCGTCGCGACCGAAGATCGCTCCTACAAGAAGAGACGGTTAGCGGTTAGCAATTGGCAGTTAGTGTTCGGAATTCGGCAAGCGTCGCGACCGAAGATCGCTCCTACAAGAAGAGACTTGGCGTGCCTGATCGAAACTGTTGGAAAACTAAAGAAATAGAGGATCGTTTTATATGCCCACATACGAGTATAAATGTCTCGCCTGTGACAACCAATTCGAGCGATTTCAAGGTATTACTGCCCCACCCATCGAAGAGTGTCCGGAGTGTCACGGTAAAGTGAAACGGCTTATTGGGGCAGGTGCCGGGTTGATTTTCAAAGGTTCGGGTTTCTACATCACAGACTACCGAAGTGAAGGATATAAAGAATCTGCGAAAAAAGATAAAAACGGGCCGTCAGACAAAAGCACTTCATCGGACAAAGGTGAGAAAAAAGAGAAGAAAACGGATACGAGTAGCGGATCGAAGGGTAAATCTACCGATTCGGATTAAACGTCTCAACATCATCAGGCGAGGTTCCGACGCTTCTGTTCTGTTAGGTTTTTAGTTTTCGGCGCAAGGGCGTGTTTACTACTATTCATCTGACGGCACAACGGCGTGTGCCTACTACTTTTAAAGGGAGACGCTTTGCACAATCACAGTCATGACCACCACCATCATCATGACGATGGACACGCGCATAGCCATCAGACGCATCTCCAGAAAAAATTCAAGTTTGCCGTTGTCGTCACGTTCTGCGTCTTCCTCGGCGAACTTATTGGGGGTATCTGGTCAGGTAGCTTAGCGTTGTTAAGTGACGCTGCGCACGTGATGTCCGATGTCTTCTCGCTCCTCATCAGTTGGTTGGCAATCTATCTCTCGACGCGTCCTGCGACTGCCTCTCGGACATACGGGTATCATCGCGCTGAGGTGTTCGCCGCCCTTGTCAACGGTGTGTCACTCATCGCAATTTCCGTTTGGATTTTCTATGAAGCCTATCAACGCTACCTGTCTCCAACAGAGATTAAAGTGACGGGGATGTTTATTGTGGCATGCCTCGGCTTTGTGGGAAACCTGCTTATCTTATGGCAGCTACATGGTGAGGGCCACGGAAACCTCAACGTCCGGAGTGCGATGCTCCATGTGATAGGGGACACGCTCTCCTCGGTCGCTGTCGTTGTCGGCGGCGCGATTATCTATTGGACAGGGTGGTACCCGATCGATGCTTTGCTGAGTTTTCTCATCGGTGGGATCATACTTATCGGCGCAGTGAATGTGACACGGGAGGCGGTACATATTTTACTCGAAAACTCACCACGGAATGCAGATGCACACACCGTCGCCACGCATCTTCAGGAGTTGGACACCGTCAAAGACGTTCACGACCTACATATCTGGTCGTTGTGTTCCAACTACTGTGCATTGAGCGCACATATTGTGGTTGACGAAAACACAACCTTAGCCTCGGAACGGATCCTTGAAGAAATCAACGCCGAATTGCAAACACATTTC
>JAJECD010000020.1 GCA_022822215.1 Candidatus Poribacteria bacterium
TCATCATGCGAGGGTGGGTCGCAGTGCGATTCAAAATACGTTCATTTTCTTCAGGCGGTGTTGCCCATGGCATCACGAAGGTTTCAATGGCGGCTTCTTCACAGATGAGATCAAAGGCGAAGTGTTCATTAGACTTACCGACACTTTTGGCGGCTTCAGCGAGCGTCATACCGATAAACCTACCAGAGCGGTTATATCCGACAATCTGATTGCCTTGGCGTAATTCGCCTCTAAGGTGTGTGAGAGATTTTTCTCGAACTTCAGGGTCTTTGAGATTTGCTAACATATCGTCAGGCGCGCCGGTCTGAAATTCCATCGGAAGCATCATGGCGAGATGGGTCATGCCTGCTGGATAGAGATAGGATTCAAAGGTCAAATCTATCTGCTCTCGTTCGACGCGTTCGAGGATTTCAGCGGCCTCGTCGTCAACGCGTTCGTGTGAGATGTGGACGGGAATCTCGGCGCGTTTTGCAATCTCGATCGTCTCTTCCCATGCCTGTTTTCTACCGAGGATACGGTAGCGGATGTGCGCGGCGTAGATGGCATCGTAACTCGCAGCGATCTTTGAAAGGTGAACCAACTCATGCAAATCAGCGTTCGCCGAGGGTTGATAATCGAGACCTAAGCAGAGACAACACGCGCCCGCTTCCAACCACTCACGGGTGATGTATTCCATCACTCTCAGTTCATCGGGCGTTGCCGGACGTGGATCCCACCCCATCGCATTAAGGCGGACAGCACAGTGCGGGACCTGTGGATAGAGGTTCGCGGGGATCCTCCCGTTGAACATGCACAGATATGCGTCTGGCGTTTGCCAGTTAAGCGGGACTTCATCATCACCATAAGCGAATTGCGTGTAGTGCCACATTTCCTGTGCCTGTTTTGGTGATAAGGGTGCCCATCCAAAACCGTCTGGCGCGGCTAAATGCGTCGTTACACCTTGACTAACCGCTGCGAATTGATCGCGTCCACCGAGTAGCGCAATTTCAGAATGAACATGCACATCAATGAAACCGGGACAGACGACCTGTCCCGCCGCGGAAATCCGATGTGAAGTCTCTGCCTGCCCCAGATCGCCAATCGCAGCAATGTGATCGCCTTGGATACCGATATCTGCTACAAACGGTTCTCGTTTCCCCGTGCCATCGACAATATTTCCGCCAGAAATGATTGTGTCAAATCTCATAAAAATCTCCTCAATTATTGGTTTAGTCTATCATTGGGAAAAGGATGTGTCAACGAAAAACTGCTGCAGAAACGATCTCCGAGCGAGTTACTTTGACAAAAAATCTGACCTTTGGTACAATAACGATTAGAATTTGTTGCTAAATTAACTCGGGTATTTCTTAGGCTACGATAGGAGGAGAATACATGCATCAAGCCCACGCTTTCATCAGAACTTTGCTCGCAAATCCGTATGCCACATTAGGGATAACCTTATTGCCGTTGATGGTTGTATTGATCGGTTGTAGCGAAACTGCTTCTGGTGGCAGCGGTTTTACGGATGTAGGACGCGATGAACCGACTATCGTTGATTCTGTTTTGGCAATTAGCGTCTTTGATGATAGACCCGATGGCATCACGACAACCTTTTCTGCTGAGGTCAACGACCAAGTATTTTTATGGATTCTGTGGGGGAACGTCGTAGAACAACACACGGTTGAAGTCTCGTGGTTCTCGCCAGCGGACGACTTGGACGATCCGCCGTTCTGGAGTGAAGAGAAAACCCTCACTTCAACGACTGGTGATAAAATTACATGGTTTTATATAGATCTACCCGATGATACAGGCGAGTGGTTCGTTGAAATCTATCTTGATGGTCTCTTCGAGCGGAGCCATATTTTTTGGGTAGAATAATACAGGTAAACTCCTGTCTATTACAGACGGAGGGAGAAAACCGTGGATAAACTCAAAATCGCGCATATCGGTACAGGTAGACGCGGCAGTGGAACCTATCTACCTATTATCTCGAAATTGACAGACGACCTCGAACTCGTCGCCGTTTGCGATCAACAAGAAGAAAGCGCCACCGAACAGGGCGATAAATACAACGTCCCTGCTTACACAGACACTGAGCAGATGTTAGACAGTGTAAAGCCTGATATCTGCGCAATCGTTATTACACCGAGTAATAATCACATCCCTGGACTCCTCTGCTCCGAACGTGGGGTCAGTTATTGCACTGAGACACCTATTGACACAGACCTGGGATGGGCAGACAAGATGATTGCCTCCGCACAAGCCAACGGGACAAAATTGGAAGTCAATGAAAACTATTATCGCGTACCTACGGAACGGATAAAACGGGAAATGATTCTCGCGGGGGTCTTTGGCAAAGTCAATGTCGCATACAATGACTTCCGAGGACACGGATACCACGGTGTTGGACTTATCCGTAGTTACGTCGGTTTTGAAAATGAACCGGTCCGCGTTTACGGCTTCCGAAAAGGGTATGATGTCCAGAACCACGTCTGGCGGCAGGGGCAACCCGAACGAAGTACTGAGGATTGGCAGCACGCCGTGATTGAGTTTGAGGACGGTGCTATCGGTATCTTCAATTTCAGTAGTCTCTCTTATGGTTCACCGCTCCGCGGTTTTAACGGCTCAAAGTTCTATGCAGCGCGCGGCATGTGTTTCCGAAATGATGCTATCATCTTAAACGAAACTGCTGACGCACAGCGTTCGGTTAGCATTTCACGTAGAACCAACAACGTCGGTGGCTATGAAACACTCGCCGCACTCGTTGCCGATACCGATCCTGAAGTCGTCTGGGAAAACCCTTTGCAGAATTACCCACTCAGTGATGGTGAAATCACTGTCGCGTCAGAGTTGATGAGTCTCGCGAATGCGGTTCGGAACGACACAGAGCCTGAATATGGCGCATACAACGGTCGGAAAGACCGCGAGATTGATGTCGCTATGGCACGTTCATGGGCAAATGAGGGGCAACCTGTCTCTTTCCCGTTTGAATACGAGAAACGTTGAACACGGTTTTCGCGCCTGGGCAACGTGTTTCGTTTTCCTTGTTGTTTCCAGTAAAATTCTGTATACTATTTAGATAGATGATTGGAAAAGTAAAAAATTTTGGAGGAATACCATTGTGAAAAAAATCCGGTCTATTCTCGCTCTCTTACTCGTTTTTGGTTGCAGCACAACCTTGATGGGAAACGAATGGGCGAATTACTACTTTCCGGATGCACTCGGAAGTTACTGGGTCTACGAGGACCAAAACGGCGACGAATTGACGCGATACGCAATAGAACCAGAGGATGTTGACGGCGAAACCTATAGGGCTTTCACTTATGATCCCAACTTGGAGAATTGGGCGGACTTTGAACACTACATTCACCCGTATTATTATCAAGTCGGAGACGATTGGGTGGCGTTCTTCGTTGGGACTGAAGTCGGAAACGCAGTCAAAGCATCCACAATGCAACAGATGGACGAAGCAATCGTTGTGCTGCGTCAGGCGATGCAAGACCAGATGCCTGAAGGATTCAACATCTCAGTTGACTTAGATTACGAGGTAGATGTGACATCCCAAGATTACTTCTACTGCCTACCGACGCCTGCCACTTTTAATGAAGAGTGGACGGCAATTGAAGTCAATGCAGTGCTAACCTTGACGATTGATCTCAAGGGATTGCCTATGGAACTACCCGGTGGTTCAACGCAAACTGTGACAACCTACACCACTTACGCGGAGATCGGAAACGTCACGGGGACAGAAACAGTGGAAACGGATGGTGGCACTTTTGAAGACTGCTTGGTCATTGAATACCGGACGGACGCGTCAACGGAAACTACTGCGTCTATGGAGATTCCGGGGCAATCCGACATAGAAGAACAGACAGGTACATCCCTCACAACACTCTGGTTGGCTCCGAACGTCGGTATCGTCAAACTAACACAGGAACACGAACGCGACGAAGCATCCGAAGCACTCGGATTGGAACCTCCGGAAGATAAAACTTTTGAATTAATCCAGTACGAAATTAAATCTTCAGGTTCAGACAGCGAATGAGTACCTTCCCTATCTACCGTCCAAGACGACTTCGCGCAAATGAAAATCTGCGGCGACTGGTTCGCGAAACAGCCCTTTCTGTTAATGACCTCATCTACCCGATGTTCGTCGTTCACGGGCGTGACACGGCGACCGAAATTTCCGCAATGCCTGGATGCTATCAGTATTCAATTGACAATCTCATCAAAGCTGCAAGGGAACTCGCCGCACTCGGAATCCCTGGAACAATTTTGTTCGGAATCCCGGCATCAAAAGATCCTTTCGGTTTAGAGGCTTATGCCGACGATGGCATCATCCAACAAGCGGTTCATGCCATTAAAGATGCTGTGCCTGACCTGCTTGTGATGACGGATGTCTGCCTCTGTGAATACACGGATCACGGACACTGCGGGGTCGTTGAGGCGGGTGAAGTCCAAAACGATCCTACCCTTGAACTTCTTGTGAAAGAGAGTCTTTCGCATGCGCGTGCGGGGGCTGATGTCATTGCCCCGTCGGACATGATGGACGGGCGCGTGGGAGCAATTCGTACGGCGTTGGATGAAAACGGATACGAAAATATACCGATTAGGGCGTATGCTGCCAAATACGCATCTGCCTTTTACGGTCCCTTTCGCGAAGCAGCGGAATCTACACCTCAGTTCGGAGACCGGCGTTCTTATCAGATGGATCCAGCAAATGTTGAAGAGGCGTTACGAGAAGTATCACTTGATATCGAAGAAGGGGCGGACGTTCTCATGGTAAAACCTGCGCTCTCCTACTTGGATATTATTCATCGAGTCAAAACAGAATTTCAGGTGCCTGTTGCTGCTTACAACGTCAGTGGTGAGTACGCTATGGTTAAAGCGGCAGCACAAAACGGTTGGATTGATGAGGAACGGGTCGCGCTGGAACTGTTAACCAGCATTAAACGCGCTGGTGCTGATATGATTTTAACCTACTTTGCCAAATCCGTTGTGGAATGGCTATAGCCTGGCTGTCAGTGGTCAGCGGTCAGCGGTCAGTAAGAGGGCATTGGTTCATTAGGAAACCTCTTTACCGACTGCCGATAGCCGCCTGCCGATAGCCACAGAAAATTGGAGGAAATGCTTTGGAGGACAGTAAATCCTTAGCCGCATGGCAGAAATCACAACAATTCATCCCGGGTGGCGTTAACAGTCCCGTCCGTAATTTCAGTAAAGTCGGTAGTCACCCGCGTTTCATCGCCCGCGGTGCAGGCGCGAAAGTCTACGACATCGATGGAAATGAATATATTGACTATGTTGCCTCTTGGGGTCCCTTGGTTTTGGGACACGCGCATCCGAGTGTTGTAGCGGCTATCGGTGCGGCAGCAGCGAACGGCACCAGTTTTGGTGCGCCAACAACGTTAGAGACGGAACTCGCCGAAATTATTGTTAATGCAGTACCTTCGATCGAACAGGTCCGCCTCGTCAACTCCGGTACTGAAGCCACAATGACAGCGATTCGCGTTGCACGCGGGTATACCGGACGCGATAAAATCATTAAAATTGACGGATGCTATCACGGTCATGTCGACTATCTCTTGGCAAAAGCAGGTTCAGGGGTCGCGACTTTTGGGCTTTCTGATAGCGGCGGTGTCCCCGAAGATTTCGCACGCAATACCCTCACTGTGCCATTTAACAATCCTGATGCTGTCCGCCAAGCGATAGAAGCCAATCCGGACGAAATTGCA
>JAJECD010000299.1 GCA_022822215.1 Candidatus Poribacteria bacterium
AAGGCAGGCCAGGAGGGATTCGAACCCCCAACATTCGGTTTTGGAGACCGACGCTCTAGCCGTTGGAGCTACTGGCCTGCAAGGGTCTCGTAGGACAATCTTAAGCCTGAAAAACGCATGCTTAAGGCGGCACCTACTTAAAAGTTATCGTGTTTCTTTATGGACTGTATGCTTTCGACAAAACCGACAGTATTTCTTCCGTTCATACCGATTTTGATTCGTCCGACGGTTACGGGTCGTCACATAATTCCGTCGATTGCATGCATCACATGCTAATTGTGCAATGTCTCTTGGCATAATAAACCCTTTACATTGTAGTGCGTGGGGCCGACGACCGGGATTGAACCGGTGACCTCGTCCTTACCAAGGACGCGCTCTACCGACTGAGCTACGTCGGCATAGATAAAACATCAACAAGCGGGAGACGGGATTTGAACCCGCGACACATGGCTTGGAAGGCCAATGCTCTACCAGCTGAGCTACTCCCGCACGCTATCAGCCACTCCCCTACTTTCGGTAGAAGAGTCGATGGGGGCAGATGGATTCGAACCACCGTAGGCATTGCCAACAGATTTACAGTCTGCCCTTTTTGACCGCTCAAGCATACCCCCAAATAAAAGCTGACGAGAGGAATCGAACCTCCAACCTAGTGATTACAAATCACTTGCTCTACCATTGAGCCACGTCAGCAAATAGACATGCTATAATTATACCTGCTCTATTGTAGATTGTCAAGTGATTTTTCTCTCTTACCCAGACGCGTTGCCTGCAGAAAACAGCTTCACACGCATCCAGATTAGAGACCTTCTTCGCGCTCCTCTTCTTCGGTTTGCGGCACTGCATCAGAAACGATTTCTTCACTGAAGATATCGCTCTCATCATTTGAATCCTGAGGATCTGTAAAAATTGAGGCTGCACTGGAATCCAGCACTTCTGCTTCGCCCTGTTTATAATGGAGCTTTCCGTCAACCAATTCTTGCGTCGCAATAGCGACCGGTTTCTGTTTTTTATTTCCTGCACTTGGACGGACAATCGGTAAACCGTCGGCATTTATTTGGCGCGCACGTTTCGCAACAACATTCACCGCAAGATATTTATTTTCCACTGTTTTCACCAAATCCTCGTTGTAAATGACTTCGTTCATTGACATATCTCCTCATTAAAAGGTGGATCCAGATCGTTAAGCGCAATTATTAATTATACCCGATTTTCCAAAAAAGTCAAGTTAAAATAGCAGAAAAGTTGACAATTTAACTTTAAAGTGGTAAAATTGGAATATCAAACTATGCCGCTGTATGTTACGAAACCAAAGGAAACCTCTAAATGGATACGAATATCCAGCCTATTCTCGAAAAATCGCTTACTGGGGAACGATTGGACTTTGACGACTGTCTGACGCTTTTCAAGAGCCACGATCTACTCGCTTTAGGGCACACCGCAGATGTCATTCGGCAACGGAAACACCCCGAAGGTTACGTCACTTATATTATCGACAGGAATATAAATTACACCAATTGGTGTTATGTTGATTGTGATTTCTGCGCATTTTACCGGCATCGCAAAGACCCGGATGCCTACGTCATGGAGCGTGACGAACTTGGAAAAAAAATTCAGGAAACGATCGACCTCGGCGGTGAAATGATTCTCATGCAGGGGGGCTTACACCCGAAACTAAAACTCGACTGGTACGAAGACCTCCTCCGGTGGATCAAAGCGAACTACCCTATCCACATTCATGGGTTCTCACCCCCCGAGTTGGACTGGTTCGCCAAGATAAACCGCATGCCGCTTCGGGAGACGCTGCGCCGCTTACGAGACGCAGGACTCGATTCGATCCCTGGCGGTGGCGCAGAGATCCTCACCGAACATGCGCGCGACGAGATTAGTCCCAAGAAATGCACCGCCGACGAATGGTTAGAAGTCATGCGTCAAGGGCATCTCGTCGGGCTTAAGTCGAGTGCAACAATGATGTATGGACACGTAGAAAGCTACGCTGAACGTGTTGAGCACCTCGTGCGCCTGCGTGACTTGCAAGATGAGACAGGCGGATTTACCGCTTTTATCTGCTGGTCCCTACAACCCGCTAACACACGTATGGAGCATATACCGCCAGCGGGAAGTTTTGAGTACCTTAAGACCCTTGCCATCTCCCGATTATTCTTGGACAATTTCGATAATTTCCAGTCTTCGTGGGTTACCCAAGGTCCTAAGATTGGGCAGCTTTCCCTGAAGTTCGGCGCAAATGACATGGGTGGCACAATGATAGAAGAAAACGTCGTTAGCCAAGCCGGAACCGTCTACTGCATGCCGATTGAGGAGATCGAAAGAACGATTGCTGAGTTGGGGTATATTCCCAAACGCCGTAACTTCTTTTATAAACTTCTCAATTAATTCTTCCAACCTCTCAACACGTTGAACCGCTCGTTTGACATTCCGACACATGGAGTTTGAGATGCCAAACACCCGCCCTAACGTCCTTTTAATCACCACTGATCAGCAACGCGGCGACTGTCTGGGACTGGATCCCGACGGTCCTGGTTGCCTGCAGACCCCAAACCTCGACTCGATCGGTCGCACAGGCACACATTTTCGTCGTGGATACGCTGAATGCCCGAGTTGTATCCCAGCACGGCGAGGTCTTATGACGGGAACCGCACCCGCAGCGAACGGAGCAGTCGGATTCAAGGGTGCGCCGTGGAACCCACCGCATACCTTGGCAGGCGAATTGTCCAGAGCCGGTTATCAAACCGAAATGATTGGCAAACTGCATCTCACGCCGCCGCGCAAGCGATACGGTTTTGATCACCTCCAGTTAGCTGATGCCACCCGAGGAACTCACAACGACTATGTCGACTGGTTGCAACAATACCACCGCCGCAACGATGTTGATCCCGGTATGGCACACGGTGTCTCCGCGAACGGATGGGTCGGTCGGCCGCATCATCTACCCGAAGAGCAGATGCACACGTTTTGGTGTATTGATCGCGCCCTCAATTTCCTGCAAAAACGCGATCCGACGGTTCCTTTTTTCCTCAACATCTCCTTTATAGACCCGCATCCACCGCTGACCCCACCCGCGCATTATTATCAACGCTACATCCAGCGGGATCTCCCGCCACCCGTCGTTGGTGATTGGGCACCCGAATTTGAGGACACCCAGAAAGGACTCGACCCAAATGCTTGGGAAATCCATCTCGACGACTACGATATGCGCTGTGCCCGCGCTGCCTATTACGGGATGATTAATTTCATTGACGATCAGATCGGGCGTCTGATTCAGTATACCGGTGGAATGAAAGATTGTCTGGTCATTTTCACTTCCGACCACGGTGAGATGCTCGGTGATCATAACTTGTACCGTAAAACCTGGCCCTACGAAGCCTCGGCGCGCGTCCCATTTTTAATGCGGGCACCGGCGAAATGGGGTTACCCGAAAGAATCTGTTTGTCAAAGTCCGGTCGGGCTGCAAGACATCATGCCGACGATTCTGGATGCCGCTGGTGTTGAGATCCCGAGTACCTGCACTGGTAAAAGCCTGCTACCGATTATGCAAGGCGATACCGATCAGGTCCGAGATTGTCTCCACGGCGAACATTCGGGGTGTTACGACTACAATCACGGCAACCACTATGTGACAGACGGACACCACAAGTACATCTGGTACTCCCAAACCGGTCGCGAACACCTCTTCAATCTGAAGGAAGATCCGCAGGAAACACACGATCTCGCAAACCAGAACGGGGCTGAAACCCATTTAGCTCCTTGGCGAAACCGCCTGATTGAATTCCTCCGCCACCGTCCCGAACGCTTCACCGATGGCACAAGCCTTATAACAGAGCAAACACACGATGCCTTGCTGCCGAACTATCAACCCGACGCGACCTATCCTTATTTATAGCGTTATTCTTCCATTATAGTAGATCCTAAAAATAAATACACACTTTTGGCCCAGGCCCGGTAGGTGCGGTTTCTAACCGCACCGGTGCAGAGTGTGCAATTGATTCTAAAATCTACTATAAAACAGAAATGGCGAGGTTAGAAAACCTCGCCTACCAAGTCGGAACGTTTTTGGTCTGTAATTCGGGAACAACTAACGATAATCTGGATGAATCCAGAGTTCGCTATTCTTTTTCCGTGCAGCGAACCAGTTCAAATATGTTTCCCGTTTTTTCGCCTGGATGAGTGTCTGAAGGTGGCGCGTCTTTTCAGCCGGATCCATTTGGAACGCCTCAACATCCGGTTCCTGTCGCTCAACAAGCTGAACGATGTATACGGAAGTGTTCCCCTTGAAGGGGCCCCCAATTTCATCCATCTTCATCTGAAACGCCGCAAACATTACCTCAGCAGAATTCCCCATACCCGAAATATAGTTGCTACTGGCACTCAGCGAAAATAGGTTGCTTTCTTGCACTGAAAGCCGATCCGCTGTCAAACCTTCGGGCGCACTATACTTTCCAAGCAATTCTTCAAGGGATTCGGCGGTGTCGCGCTGATTAAACAGGCTTTGGGCATCCGTCAAGGCACTTGCTTTCGCTTTTTCCGCTTTTAGTGCCTCAACCACTTCTGTTTTTACCTCAGCAAACGGCGGGATCGCAGCAGGCTTCTTCTCCAAGACGGTAGCGACAAAATAGGCTTCTACTTCACCTGTCCGTTTCTTTGCCTCAAGCACCTTTATCACATTCACTTCCATATCAAAGATTTCTTGGAGTAATTCCTCGTATCCCCACCTCGCGCCAATTCTCGGAATAGTGGTAGCATCACGACTGAAGAGTCCGGTTTCTAAAACAGCAAGGGGAAGCTTCGCGAAGTTTTCGTTTGCGAGTGCAGCGTCATAGTCCTGAATTTCGACTTCGTACAACAGGTCATTAGCGACCCGTCTCGCCTCATCAACACCGCTGACCTGAACCAACTTCTGTTGGATTTCATATTGGACCTGCGCAAAAGGTTGGATCTCTGGTGCCTTCTTCTCTTCCAATTTGATGATATGATACCCGAATTGCGTCTCAACTAAACCACTGACGCCTCCAATTTCCAGTGTATCAAACGCCGCCTCTTCAAAGGGTTTCACCATATCCCCACGTGCAAAATAGTCGCCAGCAGGGAGGTTTGGATTGGAACCTCTTAATGCACCGCCTTGTACTGAGGAGGGACCCTCCGAATGTGTTTTCGCGAGCTCAGCAAAATCGGCACCTCCTGCAAGTTCAGCATTAATGGTTTCCAGCAATTCCGCTGCAGCGGCTTGGGTCTCCGCTTTCTGTTCATCAGTTGCACCGTCAGGAAACTTTTTCAAGATATGGCGCGCTTTAACGGCTTCTGGTGTGGTAAACGCCGACTTATTTGCCTCGTAATAGTCTTTAACCTCTGAATCTGAAACAAAAAGGATGGGTTCCACTCTGATAAACTTGACGTTCACCTGCTCCTGGGACTTATAGTCATCCTTGTTCTCTTCATAATAGGCTTCTGCCGCCGCGTCATCCACCGCAACCATTGCGGTGTAATCACTATGCTTAAATTCGATAAATTTGACTTTCGCCTTATCCGATTCAAGCCGATATGCCTGTTCCGCTTCGGTGTCGGTTATTAATTCTAAGGCTTGGATGCTGTCTCGAAGCGTAGTGGAACTGAGTTGCAGCCGAATATTCTCTGTATAGAGGTCTGCTGCGCCGAATTGCTCATAAAGATTGTACTGCTGGACACGGTCTGCATCGCTTCGGATGTAACTTGTTATATCCGCGTCGGCAATATCGACACTCCCAAGAATCGTTTGCTGTACCCAACGATCGATGACCGACTGTTGTGTCTGTTCCCGGTCAGGTGTCCCGACACTCCGACTTTGCTGCCTTTGCGACTCTATAGCATTCGCAACCGCATTTTCAAACTCACCCCGTTTAACTTCCGCCCCGTCAATCCTGAGAACGACTTCTTCCTCTGGTCCTTCACCGCCCCCGCGCGTGTTGCTATAGAGGAACACTGTTCCTATCAAAAACACAATAGCAATGACCCACATAAAGAGTTGCGCAATAAATTTCTCGCGTAGAAAGATAATCATATTTTATTAAAGTATCTCCTATTTAATTTGTGTCTAACAGACGCTCATTCTCATGCATGCAAAGATATTAATATTATACATAGAAAGAAAACAAATGTCAAATCGTATTAGGGCGAATGATCAGGATAATGCTTCTCTAACCACGTTCTAAACTTCTCCACCAACCGATGATGCCGAACCTTAGCCGTGCCTTCTTTGATGCCTTGTGCGTTGGCAATCTCTCTAAATTTCATACGATCATGATGCCGTAAGCGAAGCAGCCTTCGTTCCTTGGGTCGAAGCGTCTCCTCAAAGCGTCGACGGAGGTCCCTGAATTCGTCATCGAGCACGCCATGTTCGGGTTGATACGTCACAGGTGCGGCAAATAGTTCTCTGAGAGTCGTTTGTCCCAGAGTATCCTCTGGGTCCAGATCGCGTTCTGACGGAATATCTGAGGCAGCATCCAATGCTACCTGACCCCCGCGCTTCTGCTTCGCCTTTATCCATCGTGCCAAGACCCTTCTGGCAATTGTGTGTAGCCACCACCGAAAACTGCCCGGATTCAAAAGCGTTCTTAGACTTCCCAACGCTTCAATGAATGTTTCCTGGACAAGGTCTTCTGCATCCACATTATTCCCGCCCATTTTCTGTTTGAAAAATTTGTGAAGGACACCCCAATATCGCTTACAGAGCATATTCTCTGCTGCCGGGTCGCCTTCCTGACAACATCTCACAAGTTCGGCATCACTGTATCCTTGATAATCGGTCGAGTCAGTCAACATTTGGCGCGCTTTTGCCCCCTTCCTCTTAAATTATGGTAAATCTGTGAAATTATAGTAAAATCCGAAAATAAGTTTACACCTGTAGCATAGGCTGTTAGCCTGTGCCTCCGTAGGGGCTGGGTCCCCTAGCCCGATGCCCACCGAATGTGCAATTAATTATGGGATCCACTATAAAGTGTGTGATAAAAGCTCCAATTATATAGTCGTAATTTTAGGGGTGAAAACGTGCATAAAATGCAAAAGAATCCAAAAAATTCGCTTTTTTATAGTAAATTCCAAAAATAAATACACACTTTCATCCTCACGGTAGGTGCGGTTTTGCGGCGTACTCAACCAAATGCGATGTGCATTCCTAACCGCACCGATGCTAAGTGTATAAGTAATTACAGAATCTACTATAAAGTTCACGCTCGTCGGGGAACGTCCCGATTTTTTAGGTAAGACGCGAGCAGTTCTTGGAGTTGGAGGCGGGCATTGCGGAGATGTGTCTTAATCGTGCCTTCGCTCCGTCCGGTGCGTGTGGCGATGTCTCTAATAGGAAGTTCTTCAATGTAGTATAAGAGGAACACGCGTTTGCGGGAGGGTGTGAGCGTTTCGATCGCCGCGTGCAGGTGTTGTTGGAGTTCTTGCTGTTGAAGTAAATCACACGGATCAGGATAAAACCTTGCGACGCGGCACTGGTCAATGGTGTGGAGGGAATCGATGTGAAACAACGTTTTCTGTCTACGGTGGTAATCAATACAGACATTTTTGGTGATGCGGTAAAGCCATGAAGAGAACGCAGACTCAAAGCGAAACGTCTTGATGGAACGAAACGCTTTCAGCCAGACGTTTTGACAGAGGTCCTTAGCAACTTCAGGATCTTTCACCTCGGCTCGGATGCTATTAGAGACAAGGCGTTGATATTTTTCGACGAGAGGACTAAAGGCTTCGGGGTCCCCGCGTTGTGTGTATGATGAAATGCAAATCGTTTGTGTGCGTCATTCTGAAGATGCTTTCTCCAACCTTATGTGAATATTGTTTTCGGGTGGGATGCGAACCATTTGTTCTTGTGGGTTTCCAGTGTAAATGACATAGGCTTCAAGAGGGCGAAGGATAACTTGTGTACCAACCTTGAGGAAGCTTTCAAACCACCATGCGTTCTCTCCGAGGATGTGAAAAGTATATTCTTCGCCCTCCGGCGTGTGTCCTATAATGCGAACGTTTTCAGTGTTCTCGCGATGTCTTTCACGTATTGTGAGAATAATTTCAGCTTTCATAACTTATCCTTAAAACAAGTTGGAAGCAGAGCATTCTGCTTTCTGATACAAAAAGCGACACCTGCCAAGACAATCTCAGCCGACAGCATCCAAAGTCGAGCGATCAATGCAACAAGTGTTGCTTGTGAGTGGGACATATAGTTTGCCAGGAACATTCCTAAGAGTCCTTCTCGAATGCCTAATCCTCCGGGTGTCAAAAAACTCAAAAACCCTACAATCCACGCAAAGGCATAACTCGCGGTGAGAACACCAGCGTCTGTCCACTGCACAGGAACAAGGCTTCGGACGAAAAGAAAAAACGCCAATCCTTGACAGAGCCACAAGAGGCTATGGCCCGCAAGGACATTCACCCACAACCGCGCATTTTTCAGCAGCGGAACGAGTGTTTTGAGAAATGCCCGGGCGTAGTGTGCAAGTTTCGGTAAGCAAAACAGTAAACCCGCGAAGATCCCGACAACGCCTAAAGTCAAAAGCAGTGTGTGTCCTGAAAACTTTTCAAGGATACCTAATGCCCCCTTCCGCATTTTCGGTGAAAAAAGCAGTGATAAACCGATAAGTCCACCGAGTGCCATCTCAATACCGACGTGTAACGTCAGACTGCTGCCGACTGCTGTTTTGTTTAAGCCAAAACGTTGGCTTAAAGAGAGTATCCTCACAACGCCCCATATTCGTCCGGGCAGATATCGTGTAATATTAGCGAGATGGAAAAGTGTAAGAGCGTTACGAAAAGGGACATGTTTTTGCGTAATGCTGCTCAGGAGTGTAGCAAAGGGAAACGTGTAAAGGCTGCGATAGAGAAGAAAAATACCAAACGAGGTGACGAGCCACTGCCATCGTACCGAAAACGCAGCATTTTTCAGAGCGGTCTGTGTTTGCACAAAGGGACTGATGAGGAAAAACAAGAGGAGCCCAGCAAACAGGAAGCCGACGGACTGACGCACAAAAATCATTGATTTTTCCTGCCATTTCCTTGTTCACTGTAGATCGGAATTACAATAGAAAGCATAGTTAGGGGGTTTCTTTTTGGCGGATGCGATAAACCCAGACAAGATCCATACCATTGAGGGTGATGATGTGCTCAAGTACACCGTTACGAGTCCCTGTTTGTGGCACTTTTCCGATCTGAGAATCACGAATATAGACGACTTCGTAATCGGCAGGGAGGTATTTTTTTTTAGTATTATATGTAAATCCGGCAAAATAGTGCTGAACAAATCTTGTACCTAAGGGAGACACTGCTACTCTCAACTGGCGGGCATTATTTTTTTTATGCAGATATTTTGCAGCGGCATCCAATCCTGAGGCTTCTCCTATCGTGATAATCTTTGTAATATCTGCCAGTTTCCAACAAAGGTTATAATAGGTGCCATAATAGGGGTGACAAAGGACAACAGGAAGAACCTGAATCCCAAAGTAAAAAACGCATGCAATAGCGGCAAGTGACGCTTTAGATTTGTCAATTTTCTGTATTCCAAATCGGGATCCCAGTTCGGCAAAACTCCACCTGAGACCCTCTACGAACCCAATAGAGGCAAGTATCTCTAATATAGGAAATATAGGTAACAGGTAGCGGCTTAACTTTTTGCTTGTTGCTGAAAGAAATAACGTGAAAAGGATGACCACAGCAAATAGGGTAAAAACCATCAAAAAAAGACGCGCAGCTTCCGCTGAATATTCTCGTTGCGTCCACAGCAGGAAACAACCCAGAAGGGCGAGGGGCAGCAACAACGGCGTGCTCTTGATCGTGAGTACAACAGGATAGAAAAGCCATCCCGGATCGGGAAGGACTTTTCCGAAAAAGAAGTGATCCAGCCCATGTGGAGTTGTGACTGCCCACTGAACACCATCAAAAAAACGCCATGCTGTTTTTATTGTACTAACACTGACGAGTCCAAGACCTAAAGTGGCCGCGACGATAAACTGGATAGGACAGTCTCCATTTTTTATTTTCCGAAACAAGTACCATGTGAGCCAAAAAAGACAGAGTGCCATGAGGGCAAAACTCGGAGTCCAAAAAATCGGCCAGAGAGCGAGAACGGTAAGAGCAGTGCAGCTGAAAAAATATATCATCTCTGCAAAGGATGTCCAGAAGTTTTCAACACTTTTTTTCCGAAAGATAAACAGACAGAAAGGCATCCAAGGAAATAAAATCAACGCGTAGCTTTTGCTCATGAGGGCAAATCCGAAGGCAATACCTGAAAAAATAAGATAGTAAAGGCGCTTCCTGTTTTGAAAATAGCAGAGAAACAGCAGGACCGTAAGGAGAATAAAAGTTGTCGCAAGAGCATCCGTGTGGACGCGACGCGCCTGTGCCAAAAAGAGTGGGGAAAAGGCAAGAGATGCGAAACTCACCAGAGCTATCCACTGCCCAAAAAGGCGGTAGAGTAAAAGAAACGCAGTGCCCAGGCCTATCCAAACAACGATACCAATGAAAAATCTCGCAAGGGCGAGGTTTTCAACATCCACAGCGAAAAATCTTGGCAATCCCGCGGTAATAAAGAGGCATAACGCAGTCGTAAGAACGATCTGTTTCATGGTAGGACAGACTGTGAGACAGTCGGTTTCTTTCCGAGTCGTTTCTCTTTGTCAAGGATACGCTGCATCTGTTTTGCCAAACCTGGGGATTCAACCGTGATTTGCCTCATACCTTCTTCATATCCGTGAGCGGTAATCAATTGTCGGGCCCACGCTTCGCGCGCCTGCTGTCGCTGCTTTGCTTTTTCTTCCGCAGGAGAGATTTTTTTAGCACAACAAACACAATTTCCCTTTCGTATTATCCTCTCTGTTACGTGAGTGGTATCCCTTCCGCTGGAACGGGAATTTTGGGGTATGAATTGTGTTGCAGAGACACCAAAACCTTTCAGGAGGACATAAATACTCAGCGTTAAAAGTAGAACAGACGCGGTATAGAAACCAAGTTTCATTTTACTCTTCTTTCTCTGTGGCGGACACAGATTTTTTTAAGGGAGTCAATATCCATTTCTTCAAAACTTGGGGGTTTTCAAAAAATGAGCGTGTGAGCGCGAAATCAGCGGGGGTTGCAATGGCACACCGCAGTAGCCCCTCGTCTGATCCGTATTTCTCTAACCTATCAGACCAAAACGCATGATAAACCTTAGTATCTACCGATGCAAGCCGTCCGAAGATCCGACTCCTATCAAGGATTTTGTCCACCTTCGCCAGTAGTGCCATTTTTTCGGCTTTTGTCATTGTCGTTTCTGTTTCGGCAATTGTGGTCAGGGAAATCCCGAAGGTCATCAGCAATTGGGACTTAATTCTCATCTCTGTTGCCATAAATTTTTGTCTGTCATTCAAGATGTCAGGAACTGCATAGAATTGACGCATCTGAAAATAGTATTTTATCCAAGTTTGAAGTTCTTCAGATGTCTGTTTTGATAGGATTACGTCTTTGAAAGTGAACAATGCTTCTGTTTTGAGTTTTGCAGTAGGCATAGCAGCAAGATATGTTGAATAGTCCTCGTAAACGTTGCCAAATCGTGCCTCAAGGTAAGTTAAATACGGTTGACTTGACAACACCTCATCAAGGGTGCCGCTGATAGCAAGGAGTTGATTCAAACACTTTTGTGCTGACTCGTCTAAAAGCACAGGGAGACGCTTTTTGAGTGCCGCTTTATGTTTCTTTTCTATGACCTCAAGTGCTTTTAAACTTGAGAGGTTTTCTTCAAATACATCTGTGGCAGCAGCAAGAACATTCAAATGCACAACTAAAATGCAGAAGAGCACACACATCATAGAAAAATGGGACAGCAGTTTCTGGCTTATTCGGGGATTTTGTTCCATGAAGGGGGCTCCAGTGTTTTTAGAGGCGGTATTGCATCTTCTTCTATGTTTCGTGCCTTCGATTGTGGAGTCTTCTCAGACATCCATGCGTCTATTTCATCAAGTCCTTTAAAGGTTTCTAAAAGCCAGTTTACACTCTCTGGATCACTTTCGAGCAGATGCAGCAATCCCTCATCCGTACCGTGTTGATCCAAGGTCTTCCTTATAGCAAAGATTCGCTCCGTAGATAAAGAGGGCATGGGAGTCCCTACAGGATTCCTGGGTTCAGGGCGAGGGACCGACTGATCACTGACAGTCGCAGGAACCATATCGGTCTTGGGGTTTGAAAACAGCCGCCTCTCAAGAACAGATGCGTCTGTTTCCTGAAGTGCTCCCGTTTGTTGAAAAGAAATGTTTCCCAAAGCCGTTGCTGCAGCGGCTTGTTCTTCAATCCACTGTAACTGTTGCCCGATGTCCCCTTTAAAACGTCCCAACATCCATGCTGAAAAATCAGGTTCTTCAGACAATACAAAAAATGTAGAGGACTGGGCCTCCGTGCGCGTGCCAGGTGATGCCCAGAATGCCTCTTGGAATCGAGCCACCATTTCTGATTCATAGTCCGCAGGAGTTCCGGTGGGAAAGTATTCTCGAAAACCTTTCTCTGCCCCTTGTGCGAAATCCCCAGTTGATATCCCTTGACTCTGGAAAAAGTCAAAGAAATCCTGAAAAGAAATATTGGGGACTCCTGTCTTCTTATAGCTGGTTTTCCATTTGAGCATTTGAGCATCCAAAAACGCTTGATATTCTTCGGACTCAAGGACTTCAAAAAAACGGAGGACTTCTTTCTCTTCGGATGCACTCATAGGTGGTAGTGCGCCAATTGTTCCCTTGGCAGAAGCAGCGGAGTTCGCATTTCTGGCGAAATGTTGACGGTCTGTCTCTGAATCAGAAACTTTCTTTTTTAAAGAAACAGTTGTATACTTTTTCACAACAGTCAGGTCTTGAGAACGGGTTCTCATAAAAACCATCAAAGCAGAAACACAGAGGATACTGACACCTATAAATAGATAAACTGTATGTTTTTTCATAACATGAACCTTTCAACAACGGGTAACAGGGCGGATTTAAATCCACCCTGCCTATAGATTTTTAGGATGATGAACCACAGAGGTTTTCTTGGGCCCATGCACAAGTCGCATCTGCTGCCATTTTGGCTATTAAACAGCCGACAACGTTTAACTCCTCACACGCTCTATCCGCTGCCCAACTCGCTGCTGCGCAAGCGATATCTGCTGCCCAACAAGCTTCTGCCTCTTGCGTGAAACCCCCTATCAGTGATACACATGTACATAGAAAAACAAGAAGGGTTACATACCGCATAAAAGGTGTATATGTTTGCATTAAAAAACTCCTAATTGTCAAAAGTTGATGTTTCTCAATTTCGGAAATTGCAATAGAAACGCAAAAACGGTAGCTTTTTGCGTTCTCAGCCAATCCCTTTGTTGAAATATAAGGTACTTACCGAAAGCATCACACAAAGGAACCATTCTGTGCTACAATTTCGGTCAATACTTGTCATAGACCAGTTATGGCAGTACCGCGTCGATCGGTGTTCGCTCCACCAGCGGCGCACCCCTGAAAAAATATCGGAGCCTGCCATTACAAAAACTATTTCGTCACATGAAATAAAAAAGACAAAAATAGCCAATAACTATCTATCCAACTAATCACCCCCATTTAACAAGCGATAACGATCAGGATAATGCTGCTCTAACCACGTTCTAAACTTCTCCAACAACCTATGAGGCCGAACCTTACAAGTGGCAATCTTTATCAAACTCACGTAATTTCAAGAATTAAGGATCGTCTAAACTTGATCCTTTTTTTTCTTCCCTTTATTAATTAAGGACACAACTTTATGGTAAAAAGGGTGCATTATTAAAAAAACTACTAAACTTTGGACAATTTTTAGAATTATAATGCGGAAAAGCAGAAAAGCAGGTATCCTTTCATAAAAACACACGACTGTTTTGAAAGGAACGTAAACATGAACCTCCTTTTCTGCTTAGAAGGTATTCTATCGGATTTT
>JAJECD010000046.1 GCA_022822215.1 Candidatus Poribacteria bacterium
AGCAATCGGACAGTAATCAACGCACACTACGAATCTGAGGTTATTACAAGGAGCATAGAATGGCTATTGAATACGCGGGCCCCTACGATGCATCGACGATTTCGTCAGATGAAGCCCGTGCCATTGAAATTTATGAAATTCAACTCGGTCGGGTACAAGCCGGCCAAGTCGAAGAGACCCTCTTTACCGAATTTAGACTTCGGCACGGGGTTTACGGACAACGGGATGACCGGTCGCAGATGATCCGTGTCAAAATCCCTTTCGGTGGACTTACAGCCGTACAACTCGAAATGTTGGCGGACGTTGCCGAAGAATTTTCGGACAATATCATCCATATTACCACCCGTCAAGATGTACAGTATCACTATGTAGACATCAACAACACACCCGAGCTAATGCGGCGTCTCGCAAGTGTTGATATTACCACAAAAGAAGCGTGTGGTAACGTCGTGCGAAACGTCACAGCATGTCCTCTCAGCGGTGTTTGCCAAGATGAGACGTTTGATGTAACACCCTACTCGAAGGCGTTATCTGCATTCCTTTTGGGGCACCCGGATGCACAGGATTTCGGACGTAAGTTCAAAATCGCTTTCTCTGGTTGTGAAGAACACGCTTGCGGCTTGGCGAATATGCACGACATCGGTGCGGTTGCTGCTGTTAAAGAGGTCGATGGTGAAGTCAATCGCGGCTTTAGGCTCTACGTCGGTGGTGGACTCGGTGCGGTACCACATCAAGCGAAGATTTTCGACGATTTCGTGTCCGCAGAGGAACTCCTCCCGATTTCACAATCAATTTGCAGAGTCTTCACCCGGTTAGGTGAACGCAGAAATCGGAATAAAGCACGTTTGAAGTTCGTTATTGCCAAGTACGGTATTGAAGAATTCAAAAAACAGGTCCTTGAAGATAGGGCTACCCTACGCCACGATCCGGCATGGACAGCGTATCTGGACAATCTCGACGCTTACAAGGAAAGTCCGCTCAAGGCACCAACGCAGCTCAACGGCACCGCGAAACCTGATGGGTTTGAAGAGTGGTATCAATCCAATGTCCAGTTACAGAGTCAACCCGGCTACGCTTTTGTAACGATTACGCTACCCCTTGGCGATATTACGGCAGATCAGACGCGTGCTTTGGCAGATATTTCGCGGAAATATGTTAAAGACACCATCCGCGCCACAGTTGAGCAAAATATCGTGCTGCGCTGGGTAACGATGACGGATTTGCCAGCACTCTATCGCGAACTCAAAGCGATTGGTCTCGGTGATCCGGGGGCGGAATCTATGGTGGATATTACGGCTTGCCCGGGTACGGATTCTTGCAAACTCGGTGTATCTTCTTCACGGGGGCTCGCAGCGCACCTACGCAGCCATTTCATTGAAGCCGGTGTGCAGAATGAAATCAAAGACTTCCGGATTAAGATTAGTGGATGCCCCAATTCCTGTGGGCAGCATCACATCGCAAACATTGGTTTCTTTGGCTCATCTCGTCGGATGGGTGAACATATCGCTCCCTTCTATCAGGTACTCCTCGGTGGACACATGGTTGAGAACGCCAGTTCCTATGGACTTGCTACTGGAAAAATCCACGGTCGGTATATCCCGGCGTTTATTGAGGAACTAACCGGTAAGTACACGGTGGAACGAAATGAGGAAGAATCCTTTACTGATTACGTCGCACGGCTCGGGAAGGCGGCAATCAAGGAGATCTTGTCCAAGTACGATAAGATTCCTACCTACGAGGAAGCACCGGAATTCTATGTTGACACTGGCGACACAAAGGATTACCAACTCAAAACTGGGGTCGGTGAGTGTGCAGGAGAGGTCGTCGCACTTGTCTCTATGAAGTTAGAAGAAGCAGATCGGCTGATCTATGAATCTGGCTTGAACTTGGAGAAGGGTGAATATCAGGATTCCGCAGGGATGGCTTTTGATGCAATGATAAGAGCCGCCGATGGACTGCTGACAACGGTGGGTTTACAATATATTGATAACGCCACCACTGTCAACGAGTTCCGCGCCCACTTCTTTGAACCCGGTAACTTCTTCCCAGGTTACGGTGCCCATATCTTCAAGGCGACGGAAGAGGATATCTCTACCTTTGATCACGAATTGACACACCGTCGGGTTGAAGAAGCCACCCTCTTTGTAGAGGAATCGCATAACGTCTATAATCGTATGCGCATCAAGCAAGAGGAAGAGGAGGCGAGTCGAAAGAAAGCGCGGCGTTCGCGGCGCACCGCACGGAAACCAAGAGTTGTCAAAAGAGCGAAACCCGTTGAAGAGATCACCGATAGCATGGATCTCAAGGGTGTCGCTTGCCCATTTAACTATGTGCAAGCAAAAATCCGCTTAGAGACGATGGACCTCGGGCAGCTTCTCGAAATTACCATTGATGACGGTGAACCGATTGAGAACGTACCCGTGAGCCTTACCAACGACGGACACGAGATCGTTGACACCAAGAAGGTCGGAAAACACTATCGCCTTACCATTCGGAAGGGTGAGTAGAATCGAAAAGTGTGGTTCATTAGAACCAAGTTTCACACAGATTGGCGATTGCCGCCCACGCCCGAAATGGGTGTGGGCAGGTGAACGCCCTAATTTTTTTCAAAATTCAGACTGCCTGGGGCAAAAGTTGGACTAAAGGGAATGAATTAATCAATAATGCGTAATGCCCATCCGCAAGAGATACAATACTACCTCACACCAAACGGCCGGAGTCCTTTTATTGAATGGTTGGATTCAATTCAAGACCGAAAGACGCAAAGGCGGATCCGCACATGGCTTGAACGACTCAAATTTGGCAATTTCGGTGATTGTGTATTTGTCGGTGAAGGTGTTTTTGAACTGCGTCTCCACTTCGGGGCAGGTTATCGTATCTATTTTGGTCAAGTAGATAATACAATCGTCCTTCTGCTTTATGGTGGTGATAAATCATCACAGACGCGGGATATTGAACGCGCAAAGGCCTATTGGCAGGAATATAAGGAGGCACACTCATGAGAAAAATGGGAATATGGCGCGAGTACCTCATTGAGTTACTCACCGACCGCGAAGAATCAATTGGTCATCTCGAAGCAATCCTTGAAGACTATTACATTTTCGGGAAACCTGCTGTCGTCAGGGACGCGCTCCAGACGGTCGTTGAGGCACAGGGTGGGGTTTCCGAGCTTGCAAAACAGACCGATATGGATCCTGAAGTGCTTTCAAAAGTGCTGTGCAATGAGGATATTCCTCTGATTGATGCCCTTGGAACTGTTCTTAACGCGCTCGGCTATCAGCTCTCAATCAAGCCGTTGGAGTGCGAAAGTGCTAATCTTGAAACTGATGAGCTGGAAATGGAACACACCTCGGCGCATGTAGCAGAAAGCCCAACCGCGCTACAATAATTTGACTTTCCTACCAACTTTCAGTATAATAAAAACAGATGATGAATCCAGCAGGAACAGGATGGGGAGCGTGCTGGTAATTCTAAAACCATAGAACCAGAATATCGCAGGCAACACCTGCCCCCATAAGAAAAGTCCATCGGGGGCATCATATTTATAGAAAAGGAAATTTTTTACCAGAATGGATCTACAACAGATTAACGTCAAGGTTTTTACAACCGAAGATAGCGAAATCAGCTACACGAACTTCATCAAGGTCTTCAACCGTTGGATGGAGGAAGCAGATTCGGACGATTACCTCAACTACGCCGACTACTCGCACGTCGATGCGGGACCAGGGGTGCTGTTGATTTTGAAACAAGCCAACTATAGCATTGATAACGCTTTCCACGAACACGGTTTCCTCTACAATCGGAAGCATGCTGTCGAAGGAGACAACGCTGGAAAAATTCGCCAAGCACTCGCAGAGGTGCTCTCTAAATGTGAGGCACTTGAAGCAGCGGCGGAGTTGGAAGATGCCGTGCATTTCAACGGCGCAGACCTCCTCTTTATGGTAAATAACCGCCATATTGCACCGAATACACCAGAAATCGCAGCTGCTATTCAATCAGAACTCACGCCCGTCCTTGAGCAGATGTATGGTGGGGACGACTTCACGGTGGAACGGACTTCCGAAGATCCGCGCGAACGGTTCGCCTTACGCATCTCCGCGAATTCGGATAAACCGATTTCAGAACTTCTCGCCAATCTGGGAGACTAAGATATATGTTTAATTTCAGCAACGAACAGATTGAACGCTACAGCCGGCATATCATCCTCAAAGAGGTTGGCGGGATGGGACAAACGCGGCTCCTCGAATCGAAAGTGCTGCTGATCGGTGCCGGTGGACTCGGCTCTCCTGTCGGGGTCTATCTCGCTGCTGCTGGCGTTGGGACGCTCGGTATCATTGATGATGATGTCGTTGACCTCAGTAACTTACAACGCCAGATTTTACACGGGACCAGCGACATCGGTATCCCGAAGACGAAATCCGCAGAAGCCACTATCGCAGAGATGAATCCCGATGTCAAAGTGATACCCTACAACGAGCGCATCACCTCAGAAAACGCCTTCCGAATTCTGGAGCAGTATGACCTAATTGTGGACGGATGCGACAACCTACCAACCCGTTACCTCCTCAACGACGCAGCCGTTATGTTAGGCAAACCGATTGTACATGGAAGCATCTTCCAGTTTGAAGGACAGGTCACGGTGCTTTATCCGGGTAAAGGACCGTGTTACCGATGCCTCTATCCCGAACCACCGCCACCGGGGATGGTACCGAGCTGCCAAGAAGCCGGGGTCTTTGGTGTGTTACCGGGTATCATCGGGACGATCCAAGCCGTTGAAGCGATTAAAATCCTGCTGGACATCGGCGAACCCTTAATCGGCAGCCTCCTACTTTTTAACGCGCTCACGATGGACTTCAAACGACTGAAACTCCGTCAGGATGACGGTTGTCCGATGTGTGGTGAGAATCCCACTATCCATGAACTGATTGACTACGAGGAATTCTGCCAAGTTCGATGGTAGTCCAACCAGATTTAGAAACTTTCGTCTCCATTAGCGAGGTTTTGCGGCGTAAAGACCCACGGAATGCCACACGCGCATTCCGTGTTGATTCATGCGATGTGCATTCCTAACCTCGCCATTGTCTTTTCTGACTACAGTTTTTTCTGTCTAATTCTACGACTGCAGATTATTATGGTAGGCGGCCGCTGATTTCATGAGTTCCAATGCCTTGCGAATCTGAGGGAGTTCCTCAAACCCATAAGAGATACGAAACTGCCGTTTTCCAACCTCGACCATCTCGCCTTTCGGATGGACACAGTGTTCACCGGGGATATAAATCACCTTCGGGTGCTGCGCATCTGATGGACCATCAATACGCGCTTTTCCAGTCGTCCGCGTCAAAAACCTGAAGAAATCGGAGGTCGCATCGGTGCTCAGCTGCTTCAGCGTTAGGTAGTAATAGAACCCGGCACTCCCACCTCGACACGCCTCAACACCGTCCCCCAATAATTCCGTTATCCAGTTTTTGACTGCTTTCGCCTTCTCGTGGTATCCTTTGTTAACCTTCTCGATCTGCGCTTCAATGCCGTGGTCGAGGAGATAACTTGAGATTTCCTGATTGATTAACGGCGCGCTGAAACCGATGTCGCTTGTGCGTTGGATGATGCTATTTAGGAATGCTCCTTTAGGTCCGATGAGATAACCAATGCGTAAACCGGGGGCGAGAATTTTTGACAACGTACCAATCTCATAAACGATACCGAGTTCGTCGTAGCAGAGCGCAGATTCCAGAGGTTCAACATTACTGTCATGCACAAGATCGCTATAAGCGTTGTCGAAAAAGATGGGGATTTTCCTGCCGATTTCATAGGAGAGTTGCGTAACAATATCAACCAATTCCCTCTTGCGGGTGTTCGAGAGAATCGTGCAGGTTGGATTGTTAACCGTCACAATATAAAAAAATCGGATTGCCTGTTTCTGATTACCCAGTGCTGCTAATTTGGTTTTCAGATGTGCGGTGTCGAGACCTTCTTCGTCTTCCGGGACGGCTATAATGTTGAAACCTTTCCGCGCCAAATCGTTGCAGTAGATGTAGTACATCGGGTCTGCTGTAAGCACAAAACCATCGGGGAGCAGGTGTGTGATACTCTCCAATAGGCTCGTCGCGCCGTTCGCACCGATAGCAATGTCTCGGCTATCGAAAGTCTCTTCAGTTATACCGCCAATTCGGTTTTCAATATAGAATCTCTTGATTGATTTGATTAAATTTGGCGATCCCTGTGAGCCTCCATAATTGAGGGCAGCGCGATATTTTCTTGGGTCGGCAAGGACTTTTTCGCAGGCGAGTTGAATCTGTTGATGTGGGATCGTCTGTTCGTTGACATATCCCACGCCGAGATTGATGTCACATTCGTCTCGAAAACCGACAGCGAAGTTAGTCATCAGTTGATTAACGGCGGAAGGGACACTTGACGCTTTTCCGTACGTGGAAAGCAAAACATCGCGAATCTTCATATCTATCTATTTTATTGAGGTTGCTGACTTATAGCAGCGCGTTGAGGGCAGACTCAAGCGTCCGGTAGTAAAATTCGTAACCGCTCGCCTCGGTTCTCTCAGGGATAACGTTCTGACTCAGCACAATGAAGTCCGCGAATTCACCCATCATTAATTTTAATCCGAAAATCGGAACCGGAAACAGGGTCGGTCGCCGTAGTACCGCACCGAGTGTTTTCGTGAATTCTATGTTCCTAACTGGAGTTGGGGCGGTAGCGTTTAAGGGACCATGAATCTGACTGCTCTCCAGCGCGTGCAGCAGAATACCGATAACATCGTCAATATGTATCCACGACATCCACTGCCTACCGTTGCCGAGTATACCACCGATGCCTATCTTGAAAGGTGGAAGTACCTGTTGGAGAAGCCCGCCACCTAACCCAAGCACAAGCCCGATGCGGACCAAGACCACCCGAATACCTAACTCACTCGCTTTCTGTGCCTCTGCTTCCCATTCCGCACAGACCTCGGCGAGGAAATCCGTCCCAGCAGGGGATGCCTCTGTGAGACTTTCGTGGTTGCTCCCACCGTAATATCCGATTGCTGATGCACAGACGAGTGTTTCAGGTTTAGGATCTGCCTCGTCGAGAGAGGCAATAAGGTTCCGTGTGGAGAGAATCCGACTGTCCCGTATTTTCCGTTTCTTTTCAGCGCTCCATCTACCGGCAATAGTTTCGCCCACCAGATGGATGACGGCGTTCGTATCTGATGTGGCTTCTATCGGTAATTTTTCGGTTTCTGGGTTCCAACCGTAGACTGCTTTTGCTGAATCTAATTTACTTTGGGCACGTGCTGGATCACGTGATAGGACATAGACTGCATCGCCTTTTTGGTGAAGGGCATCACAAACTCGACTGCCGATGAAACCCGTACCACCACTGACCAATACATTTGCCATTTTTTTTCTCCACGGTGTTTTTAATTTGAAAGTTCAGCGATAACAGTTTCGAGTTGTTGATAGTCGTCAACGACTGCATCGCTAAGCGTGTCATTTGTTTCTGATTTATTGAAGCCTGTGAAGCGGATCGCCTTCATACCCGCATTTTTTGCACCGACGATATCTGTTCGGAAGATGTCGCCGATATGCACGGCTTCCGTTGGTTCGGCGTTGAGTTGTGCTAAAGTTGAGTGGAACTGCGGCACTTCCGGTTTTGTGTATTCTGTTTCGTCAGAGAACGTGAATGCCGAAAAAAATTGTAGAATACCGTCCCGGTCCATCAGTTGCCGTGCGAAACTGCCAGGTGTTAGCGCTGAATCCGAGATAATTCCGAGGGGATAATTTTCGCTCAATCGCGAAACAACAGGTTTGACGTTTGCTATCATGATTGGGGGCGCCTCTAAGAAAGCAGCACCGAGACACGCAACCAACTGGTTGAGGTCTGCTGCTTCGAGTTGAAGCTCCAGCACCTCTGCAAACCGCAGCAGGCATCGCTTTACAGATACGCCGCGATGTTGATGCCATAGCGTCATTACTACGTTGTATGCCTCTTCAAGTCCGAAGCCTATGTCATCTAACCCGTAGGTGTAGCCGCGACTCTCCAAATACACATGGCACTTTTTCGTACGGATTGCTTGGCGTTTTTGCCAATTTTCTTCGGAGTCGGCATAAAGGGTCTGCCAAAAATCAAATGTAATCGCTTTGAGCATTGAACTTTCCTATTCTTAAATCGTTTTTATTTTTTCTTCTCGGAATCGTGGAAGTAATATTTCTGTGTCCCATCATAAACACTCTCTCACACGGCTGAAAAGGGAAATTGTGTCCTATTCCCTCAGTTTTCATTTTACGTTATTTGTTGAAAAAAGTCAATTGATATGTCATTTTGTTGGCACAAAATGGTGTAGACAAAAGAGGTATCAACAAGCAACGAAGTGGATCGCCCCTTAAAGTTACGCAATAGAATTTTGGCACAAAAACGTGTGATCATCAAAATAGGCTTGCAATTTCCTCTTAAAAGTGATACCATTAATATATGGATATGTTGCGTCCGATGTGTCCGGAGGAATACGAAAGTGCGACTGAATCGTCGAATTATTCCGGGGTATACAACCACCCGACTCATATTCGTCTATTTCATCGTTGGACTCGGCATGCTGGTCTTCGGATTTGTCTACTACAACCGGCAAATCTCAGAGTTGAACGCCGATATAGATGCCCAGATAGATATTTTTGCGGATCTGGCAGCGGAACTCCCTAGTGTTGAGGACCGGGAGTTTCAATTGAAGTTAATAGAGATTGTCAAGAAGTCATTCGCCGGAGGACGAGCACGCGCATTTTCGTTTATTATCACCGATGTAGAAGGAAACATTTTAATCACGCGAGGGGTTGACCTAAAATTAGATGCCAAGATTGACAATTTGGATGTACATGTCAACCCCAACCAGGGAATTTCGTTAACAGAGGACGAAAGTGTCTTGTTGCAGTCGACCTTATCACGGATGCGGAAAAAAAATGCGACGCGTGAAATACCGATGCTCCTTGAAGATAGACAGTTAAAAGGGTATATTTACTATGGCGATGCGGCACCGAGCGAAATGACGCACCTCCCGTTTGTGATAACCGATACGACTGGTGCCCCACAGAAATGGCAGATATGGGGGGATGTGATTACGGCTGATAAGGCGACCGCGCAGCAACGGGAACGCGCCGAAATCTTCGTTCAAAACGCGCAGGCATCCTCTGTGATTGAAACGACACCTGAATGGCATACTGGCTACTTTTATTATGAGAGTAAGCCATACTATGGGTTAATAGTACCCTTCATCGTCCCAATTATCCTGTTAGTTTTCGGGATCGTCTGTTTCTTGGTTTATCAACGTATAAGGTCTTATGAACACTCAGCAATTTGGGGGGGCTTGGCGAAAGAGACTGCGCATCAACTCGGAACACCGATTTCGTCGCTGTTGGCATGGACGGAGCTCTTGCATGAACGAAGCAAAGAGACAGCCGATCCGACACTCGTTGAACTTGCTACAAGTATGCAAAACGACCTGGAGCGATTGCAGAAAACAACTGCCCGTTTCGGGATGATTGGTACACAACCGCCTCAAACTGAAGTACATTTGGACGATATTTTTCAAGAAGTTCGACTCTACTTTGAGAAACGGCTACCGCATATTAGTCGCCGTGTTGAAATTCGGCTTATACCGCACAACATACCGACCATCCTCGCAAACGCTCTGCTGTTACACTGGGTGTTTGAAAATCTGATTCGCAATTCATTGGATGCTATGGATAAGGCGGATGGATGGATCGAGATTGAGGCGACGCACGATAAGCGCGCTGGCGATATTGTCATACGGTACGCCGACAATGGAAGCGGCATCGCCCGCGAAAATCAGCGAAAAATCTTTGAACCCGGAATGTCTACGAAGGCACACGGATGGGGACTCGGATTGACGGTCGTCCAACGCATTATCCGTGAGTATCATCACGGCAGCATTCATATTGTTAAAACGAGCCCTGAAGGAACGACTTTTGAAATTCGGCTGCCCGTCGCATAGAACCAACTTCACTGGCATGGTCAGTAAGTGGGAAATGTCCCGCAACCTGACGCTCGCTGAAGCGAAATTTGGCGATGTGTTACGACTGGGCGGGTTATATAAGCTTAAGTATGTCACAAGTGCACCAAATCTTATGGATTGATGATGAAATAGAAGCGTTGCAACCGCATATTCATGTGCTACGCGAACGAGGTTATGTTGTCACCCCCGTCACAAACGGCGAGGACGGTATCGCGCTCTTAAAGAATCGAGAGACGCAGTACAATGCCATCCTCCTGGATCAGGTTATGCCCGGTAAAGATGGGATAGCGACCCTTGATGCCATTCGCAGTATTGACGCACAAATTCCGGTCGTCTTTGTTACGCAATCAAGTGATGAGCAATTTATCGAAGTCGCCTTGGGGAAACAGGTGACCGATTTTTTGGTGAAACCGATTGGTGTCGCCCAAATTGCTTCAACGCTAAAACGCATCCTTGATCAACCACAAATAGTTGTCAATCAAATTCCGAGTCAGTATACCGCTGACTTCAATATGATACGCACGTTGAAGGACTCAGCACCGACTTGGCAGGACTGGGTCGATATCTACGTGAAGTTATTGGAGTGGGACTTGGTTTCTGAACGCCTGGCTGAAGGTGGGCTTCAAGAGACGCACCTTGCACAAAAAAAGGAGTGCAATACTGAATTCTCCGATTTTGTCGAGACACATTATCGGGACTGGGTCGCAGGCAGCCCAGATTCGCCACCCCTCTCAGTAGATGTCTTAGACCGGTACGTTGTACCCAAGCTCCAAGCCGGAAAATCTGTCTATTTTATTGTTGTTGATTGCTTCCGCTTAGACCATTGGCTGGCAGTAGAACCCCTTCTTTACCCATATTTCTCCATTGATCGACAATATAGTTTTTCAATCCTACCGAGTGCAACGATGTATTCGCGTAACGCTTTGTTTAGTGGGTTATTCCCGGCAGAGATTGCTGAACGCTATCCGGAGTATTGGCAGGAGGAATCTGATGGGAGCACGAGCACGAATCGTTATGAGCGGCAGCTCCTTGAAGCGCATCTGACCCGCAGAGGTATTAAACTGAAACCGGGGCTGCAATACTTCAAAATTTTCGATGCTCGCGGCGGGAATACCTATAAAAAGCGGGTTGCAGCGACCAAGCGCACCAGTCTTTCAGGTTTGGTTATCAACTTCATTGATATTTTAACACATCAACGTTCACAATCGGATGTCCTCCAGCAGCTCGCACCTGACGAGGCAGCATTCCGTACCTTAGCCCACTCATGGTTTTCGCATTCGGTGCTTTTTGATATTTTGCGCATCATTGCGGCACGCGATGCCACTGTCGTCCTTACAAGCGACCACGGCTCTGTCTTCTGCAATCGCGCGACACCTGCTTTTGGAAATCGAGAGACGACGACGAGTCTACGGTTTAAAATCGGGGCGAACTTAGGGTGCGAAGAGGGAAATGCGGTCTATCTCCGTAACCCTCGAGATTATCGGCTGCCCGCCGAGACTGCAAGTAAGGACTATATTCTCGCAAAAGACGATTATTATTTCGTCTATCCGAACGATTTTTACAAGTATAAACGGCAGTTTCAAGGAGGATTCCAGCACGGCGGCATTTCGATGGGCGAATTGATAACGCCCGTCGTGACGCTGACACCGCGGCTGTAGAACGCAGCGCGGTGCCTCTTAGAAACAGGTACGATAGGAGGGAACAATGGAAAAGGAGATACTTATTTCTGATGATGAGTATGAAACGCGCTGTGCGGTGCTTGAAGCAGGAGTAGTGACGGAGATTTATATTGAACGGAAAGCGGCGACACAAACATTGGGAAATCTTTACAAAGGACGCGTTGAAAATGTTTTACCCGGCATGCAGGTAGCCTTCGTTGATATCGGGTTAGATAGACATGCATTCCTGCATATTTCTGATCTGAAATACGAGAGTGTGAGTGAAGGCGAGATCGAAAATGGGAATGGAAGATCCGCGAGGAACGCTGTTGTTGTTGATCTGAAGGCGAAACAGCCCAATCAATCTCGGGGTGGACGCGGGTTCCCGTTTTTGATAAGTGACCTCATCTCTAAGAAGCAGGAACTTCTCGTCCAAGTCGGCAAAGAACCTATTGGCACAAAAGGGGCGCGCGTCACAAGTAACATCACGCTGCCAGGACGGTATGTCGTTTACATGCCGAATTCCTCAAATATTGGCGTGTCCCGTCGAATTGAGTCACCGGCTGAACGCGATAGGCTACGGGATATGGCGAAGACGATTAAAGCCGATGTTGAAGGCGGTTTTATCATACGCACTGCCGCCGAAGGCTTGAGCGAAGACGAGTTCGCATCTGAAATCCGATACCTCATTGGTCAATGGAAACAGACTTGTGACCGCGCCAAACGAAAATCCGCCCCCAGTCTCATCAGTGGAGACCTTAGTTTCACGAATAGAATTGTTCGCGATATGCTCACGAAGGAGGTCAAGCAGCTCCTTATTGATTCAAAAACGGGATACGAAGAGGTTCTCGATTACGTCTCTTCCGTTATGCCTGACTTGGAACCGAGGGTATCGCTCTATGAGAATAATACAACGCTCTTTGATACCTATGGCGTAGAGCGTGCGCTTAAAGACGCACTCAGTGAGAAGATTTGGCTTAAGTGTGGTGGACACATCATCATTCAACAGACCGAAGCGATGGTCTCGATTGATGTCAACACGGGTAGGTTCGTGGGGAAGTCGGATCCAGATAACACGATTCTCAGTGCCAATCTTGAGGCTGTTGAGGAAGTTGTCCGCCAAATTCAATTGCGAGATTTAGGGGGTATTATTGTTGTTGATTTCA
>JAJECD010000032.1 GCA_022822215.1 Candidatus Poribacteria bacterium
TGTCAATGTCTTTTTCTTTTGGTTTTTGTCTTTAAGTTTTAACTTGACAAAAAAGTTTTAACTTGACAAAATTTTTAACAATTTTGAATAATGCAAAAAACATTGTAAATCAGCAATTTGAGGCAGGACCTATCTGCTTCAAAGAAATTCTAACCTCCATATTCAATAGAAAGGGAGGAATCTCACAAGGAGGAGGAAAATTGATTCGTGTATTTGTTTCTATAGGATGCATTGCTCTACTGCTATGTGTGTTGTTGCCTATCGAACCGGTAAGCGCACAGCGCGATGAAGGAACAGTTGCTGCAATTTGGGATTTTAATGACGGCAGCCCCAAAGATGCCTCAAAAAAAGGCGTGAATGGTAACTTTACTGGAAAACCGAAGGTTATTGATGGCATTGCTGGAAAAGCCCTGCAGTTCAATGGTACAGATGACGGTATAAAGTTTCCAGATTCAGCAGACATCAATACCGGAGGCCCCTATACTGACCGGACGGTTGCTGCGTTATTCAGTTGCGATGATGTCGGCATTGATGCCCGAAAACAGGTAATTTTTGAAGAAGGCGGCGCAACGCGCGGCTTAGTCATCTATGTCCACGATGGAAAGCTTTACGGTGCCGGTTGGAATCGCGCGGAATACAATTGGAACGGTGCGTGGCCCTTTGCGGAGATTAAGTCAAAACGCTGGTATCATGTCGGTATAGTCATCCGCGATGCAGCGCCTAAGGTTGAGAAAGACAAATTCGAGATGTGGCTTGACGGGAAACTGATCGCTCAAGAAAAAGGCGGTCAACTTCATGCACACTCCGATGACCTTGGCATCGGTCACCTCAATCAGAACACCGTTTATCACGATGGCGGCGGTGGCGGTACCAACCTTGATTGGTTCGGGGGTATCATCGACGAAATGCTTATCTACAATTCCGCTTTTGATGAGGCGGATTTTGCCGAACTCGCTTCACCCTTGAGCGTCGAAGCGCAAGGCAAATTCACAACAACTTGGGGACACTTGAAAGCCCAACGCACTGAACGGTAACCTCAAATCTCAAACTGAGGTTCCACAATAACAATCTACGAAGGAGATTTACCATAATGGTAAAATATCGTTTTATTTTTCTATTCAGTATTTTACTCATGTTTATCGCTGTAGTTACCTACGCGGCGAAAGATGACGCGACCGTTGAAGGGGAATGGAAACTTGAAGACTTGGATGTCGCCGATACCTCTGGCAAAGGTTTGGATGGAACAGTTGTCGGGGACCCCGAGATCGTTGAGGGGCCTGTCGGCTCAGCTTTACGTTTTGACGGCATAGATGATGGGGTCCATCTCCCTAATGATGTCGGCATTAATACAATCGCAGCGCCCGATTTCTACTCGGATCGGACGATCGCTTGTTACTTTAACTGCGATGATGTGGATATCGCTGATCATAAGCAGACGCTTTATGAGGAAGGCGGGGCAACGCGAGGCTTTAATCTCTATGTCTTCGACGGAGAGGTTTATGTCGGCGCATGGAACCGAGCAGAATACAACTGGGATGGCGCGTGGCCCTCTGTCGCCATAGAATCAGGGGTGTGGTATCATGTGGCTATGGTTTTACGCGACACCACAAACGCAGTTGAAGCCGACAAATACGAGCTATGGCTTAACGGCGAACTCATCACCAGTGAAGACGGTGGGGCGATGTATGGGCACGGTGCTGCTATCGCTATCGGTAAGGTTAATGCCGATACCGTTTTTCACGATGAAGTGATTTCAGGCACTGACGTTCACTATTTCGGCGGTAGCGTAGATGAAGTTATCGTTTACAATTCCGCTTTCGACGCAGCCGATTTGGCTGAGTACGCTGAAGCCGTCGTAAGTGTTGAACCGCAAGACAAGTTCACGACGACATGGGCGAACATCAAGGCACAACGGACACTGCGGTAGCACTTATTGCTATTTGTGTTTATATGTTGTAGGGCGAGGTCTCCGTACCTTTGCCCTACATTATTTATGAGGTTTGAAACATGTTAGGTGCAATTATCGGAGACATTGTCGGTTCCATCTACGAACCGCAGGATAGTCGGATCAAAACCAAAGACTTCCCTCTTTTCAGTGACAACTGCCGTTTCACAGACGATTCGGTTTGCACGACAGCTGTTGCTGATGCCCTTCTACACGACCTTCCACCGGCAGAGACGATGCGTAAATGGGGGCGTCGGTATCCAAACTGCGGTTTCAGTCAGATATTTAAACAGTGGATCGCCTCCGAGGAGGACGCACCCAATTGCACGTTCCGTAATGGTGCAGCAATGCGTGTCTCACCCGCGGGGTTTCTGAATCGAGATGATCTCGACGCAGCACTTCTTGATGCTGAGAAAGTAACTGTTATTAGTCACGACCATCCGGAAGGGGTAAAGGGCGCGCAGGCGACAACCCACGCGATTTGGCTCGCCTATCAAGGTGAAAGTGCTTCTGAGATTCGGGAAGTTATTAGTACCGAATACGGCTATGACCTGACGCAGACGGTGGACACTATTCGATCTGATTACGCTTTTGATATGACCTGCCCAGGGACAGTCCCGCCAGCTGTCACGTGTGCTTTGGAATCAGAAAATTACGAAGACGCTGTACGCAATGCGATCTCTTTAGGTGGTGATTCGGACACCCTCGGCGCAATCGCAGGTGCGATCGCTGAAGCACTACACGGAATTCCCGAAGCCATTAAAGTAGAAGCAGAAAACCGTTTCCTCTTGCCCAAAGCTCCAGACATTGTAGAACTCATCCGAGAGATGTATCGGACGGTTGGTAATTAATCTCGCGACAACTCACTTATACCAAATTGTCCTCATCTCACCTATTTTCCATGCCAAATTAGCACATTGAATGCCAAAGTGTCACAGCACTGGTAACATTGGTTTCTTGGTTGCGGCCACCTCGTAAGAACGATTTGTCCTTACAGGACAATCCTATATGGACGCTTCTCATGTGCTTTGGCAAACTCCTCCGATTCATAATTCCATCAAATCATACGATAAGAGAAAAGTGGCATAGATTTTGCTACATCTATAATATAGAACCGATTTGAATGCAATTTGAATAAAATAGATACAACAGGGGAGGTAGATTATGAGATTTGATAGATTCACAATTAAAGCACAAGAAGCACTCCAGATGGCACAAAGTTTAGCCGCAGATGCCCAAAGCCCCGGACTGGGTGTTGAACACCTGATGTTGGCTCTCATTGGACAAACTGACGGAATTGTGATGCCAATTTTCCAGAAATTAGGTGCCGATATTCCAGGAATCACGTCATCTGTGGAAGCCGCTGCTCAAAAGACACCCAAGGTGCAAGGCGCGGCAGCTGAAATGCGTATTGCATCTGCACTGCAATCCGTATTAGACAGTGCCTTCAAAGAAGCAACCTCACTTAAAGACGAGTACGTCAGCACAGAACATCTTCTGATAGCGTGTGCTGAAGCGAAGCAAACCGAAGTCGGTAAAATCCTTCGGGAAGCAGGCGTAACGAAAGATAAAATCCTCAAAGCACTCGTTGACATCCGCGGCAACCAACGGATAACCGATCAGAATCCAGAAGATAAGTATCAGGCACTCACTCGATTTGGTCGAGAGTTGACGCAAGAAGCGATTTCAGGGAAACTCGATCCGGTTATTGGGCGTGATGATGAAATCCGTCGTGTGATGCAGGTGCTTTCTCGCAGACGGAAAAACAACCCTGTGCTTATCGGTGAACCCGGTGTCGGGAAAACGGCAATTGTGGAAGGACTGGCACAACGTATCGCTGATGGCGATGTTCCAGAAAGCCTTCGTGAGAAACGGCTTATTGCCCTGGATTTAGGCGCGCTCATCGCGGGTAGTAAATATCGCGGTGAATTTGAGGACAGATTGAAAGCCGTCCTTGCTGATATAGAACAGGCGGCAGGACAGGTCATTCTGTTTATTGACGAACTGCATACTATTGTCGGCGCGGGTGCCGCGGAAGGTGCCGTTGATGCGTCGAATATGCTCAAACCGGCACTGGCGCGCGGTGAACTCCGATGTATTGGTGCGACCACGCTCGATGAGTATCGTAAGCACATAGAAAAAGATGCTGCTTTGGAACGCAGATTTCAGCCCGTACAGGTTGAAGAACCGTCGGTTGAAGACACAATTGCGATCCTGCGGGGTTTGAAAGAGCGGTATGAGACGCATCACGGTGTGCAGATTCAGGACAACGCGATTGTTGCTGCTGCGACGCTCTCAAAACGTTATATCTCGGAACGGTTCTTACCAGATAAAGCGGTAGATTTGGTGGACGAAGCGGCATCGCGTCTACGGATTGAGATTGATAGCGTGCCAGAGGAAATTGACGAGGTTGAACGCAGAATCATCCAACTCCAAATCGAACAGCAAGCATTGGAAAAGGAAGAAGATGCTGCGTCCCAACAACGGCTTGAAAAACTGATTGCTGAACTCGCTGAACTCAAAGAGAAAGCGAATGCTCTCAAAGCGGCATGGCAGAACGAAAAGGCGAGTTTGACGCAGATTGGTGCGTTGATGGAGCAGATTGAGGCGCTCCGTATTGAATCGGAGCAAGCCAAACGTTCGGGCAATCTCGGTAGAGCTTCAGAACTGGAATACGGCAAAATACCGGAACTGGAATCGCAACTCAGCACTATCCGAGAAGCACTGGAAACAGATGCGCAAGGCACACAGATGTTGAAAGAGCAGGTGAGTGCGGAGGATATTGCCGAGATCGTAGCGAAATGGACGGGCATTCCTGTGTATCGGCTGATGGAAGGTGAGACGCAAAAACTCCTCCACATGGAGGCGCGTCTGTGCGAACAGGTTATCGGACAGGATGAGGCTGTGAGCGCTGTTTCTAACGCGATCCGGCGTGCCCGCGTCGGTCTCGGTGATCCGGATCGTCCGCTCGGTTCTTTCCTCTTCATGGGTCCGACGGGTGTCGGCAAGACGCACCTCGCTAAATCGCTTGCCGAGTTCCTTTTCGATGACGCAAACGCGATGGCGCGTATTGATATGAGCGAGTATATGGAAAAACACACGGTCTCCCGACTCATCGGAGCACCGCCGGGATACGTCGGTTACGACGAAGGCGGACAGCTCACGGAGGCGGTACGTCGTCATCCGTATTGCGTCATTCTACTCGACGAGGTAGAGAAAGCACATCCAGAGGTATTCAACGTCTTACTCCAGATGCTCGACGACGGTAGAATGACGGATGGACAGGGACGCACGGTCGATTTCAAGAACACGGTTGTTATCATGACCTCTAATATTGGTAGTCAGTGGATTAGTGATGCGCTCTTGGATGGAAAGGAAATTCGGCGGAAGGTGATGGAAGCGGTGCAAGCACATTTTCCACCCGAATTCCTGAATCGCATTGACGATCTGATTATCTTCGATCGACTCGACATTGCAGCGTTGCAGCGGATTGTCACGTTGGAACTGGCGCAGCTGAGTCTTCGCTTCGCGGAGAAGGAGATGACCGTGACGTTGACTAAACCTGCGAACGAGGCATTGGTAAAACGTGGATTTGATCCGGTCTACGGCGCGCGTCCGCTCCGACGGACAATCCAGCGGGATATTCTGAACCCATTGGCTATTGAGATGTTGGAGGGGAACTTCCACGACGGTGATGCGATTGCTGTTGCGTTTGAGGATGGGGGATTCGTTTTCAGGCAGGCGTAATTTGACTATCATAGGCGAGGTATTTATACCTCGCCTATTTCTATATAAATTTGACGTAGGTCAAGGCTCTATGGTATGCTATAGTTGGAATCAGTTCAGGGGCTTCGTTGCCGAAAAGCAGGAAAGCAGAAATCGCAGGAGGCGTTAACAATGAAACATTCAGAGTGGACGGAAGCCGATTCCCGCAAATGCAAGCAGATTTGGGCAGAATATCAGAAACAACACGATATTACTGAACGGATTGGACAGACTGCTGGTATTGATCCGAAAAGCGGGCAGATTTGGTTCGGTGATTCTGCCTTAGATATTGTCAAAAAACGCGAAACTGAAGGCTTGACCTCTGCGCTTTTTTTTGAACGCGTTGGCTATGAAGGCTATTTTCGGAAGGTCGGGCGAAGGGTTTTATAGAACAAATTTAAGCAGGAAAAGAAAAAATGAGACACTTTGGCACCCGAAGGTCCCGTGCATCCAGCGGGAAACTACGTTGTCACACGCACTGAGAAAATTTTGGTGGTGAGATTTCCTAACGCGAAAACAGCCAATAGAGAGAACTGACAATGCTTAAACACATTATAGATCCCGAAGTTGAAGAATACAAGGATGTCTACAATCACCATGAATACTTCGCAGCCCAAGAGATGCAGCAACGCGAGGGCGCGCTCTTGAAACAGGGCGGTGAATTCAAAGTCTCTGTCTGGTTAACACCTGAAGATACCGAGGTTTTGATAAAGCTTGCTGACGAACGCGGCATCCCAGCGGGTAAACTGATTGACGAATGGATTTATGAGCGCATTAATGAAGCGTTAGACCGCTGGACCTAACCTCTTACAGTAACGCGCCCCTCAAAACCTCTTGACAATCCAATTCATGTAAGGTATAATTGAAACAACATTCTAACAGAAAGCCGGAAACCAATAATACCCATGAATCGAATTGACAAAAAGTTTCAAGAACTCCGAGACCGAGGTGCCAGTGCTTTTATGCCCTACCTCTGTGCTGGAGATCCACATCCCGAACTTACCGATAAACTTCTCCTTTCACTTGAGGCAGCTGGGGCAGACCTGATTGAACTCGGTGTCCCCTTCTCTGATCCGATTGCAGACGGACCGACCGTTCAACGCGCAAGTGAACGCGCCCTTACACATCACATCTCACTTGAGCACATTCTGTCAATAGTGGCAGACCTTCGTCCACGGACGGAAATTCCGATCGCTTTGATGAGCTACTATAACCCGATTTTCCGGATGGGGGAAGCGGCGTTTTGCAAGGCAGCATGTGAGGTAGGCGTTGATGGTTTAATTGTCCCGGACCTACCACCAGAGCAGGCGCAGTCGCTCCTTGAAATCGCACCCAATTATAATCTCGCCACGATCTTCATGGTTGCCCCGACAAGTCCACCGGAACGGATGAAATTAATCGCATCGGTTAGTACAGGGTTTATCTATTGTGTCTCAGTAACAGGTGTAACAGGGGCGCGGGCGATGCTGTCAAATGAAATTGCGCCGACAATCGCCGAGCTGCGAAAACATACAGACAAACCAATCAGTGTCGGTTTCGGTGTGTCAACACCTGAGCAGGCAGAACAGGTGGCAAAGATCGCTGATGGTGTGATTGTGGGAAGTGCGATTGTCAATGTTATTGAAGAGAATATGGACGATGAGGTGAAATTGCTCGCTGCGGTGAAACGATTCGCGTCAGATTTAGCAGCGGGTGTAAAGGCATAACGGATCCCCGAAACTTAAAGAATGGAGGATTCTCGCATAATGGCTTACAGCAACTTCACTTTAGAAGCAGTCGAAAAAACGTTTCAACTGGAATCAATTCAGTCTGTAGGCATCTTTTCCGAAACGGAGCCGATCGAACCGAGCACAGAACTCACCAAAGCATTGGCTAAAAAGGTTCCATTAGCCGTCGCGATAGGCACGGAAAAGGCGAAGTCGGAGATGATTGTTGCTGACCTTCTTGTTGAACTCCGAGAACACTTTGAACACAGTATTAGCCTCTTCTCGGGTATTGATTTCAATGTTGATACCGAAAACGATTTGACAGGAGTGTGTGATTTCTTGGTAAGCCTGTCCCCAAACCAGTATTATTTAGAGGCACCCGTCATTATTCTCGTTGAAGCCAAGAAGGACGATCTCATAACAGGTCTTGGACAATGTGTCGCGGAGATGATTGCTGCGCAACGTTTTATAGTGGATCCCATAATTAATTGCACATTCGGTGGGCATCGGGCTGGGGGACCCAGCCCCTACGGAGGCACAGGCTAACAGCCTATGCTACAAGTGTAAACTTATTTTCGGATTTTACTATAATGCCGAAAAAGAGAACGATATTCCGTATATTTATGGTGCTACCACGACGGGAGTCAATTGGCTCTTCCTGAAATTGGAAGGGCAACGTCTCCACATTGACATGGAGACTTACATGCTTGAACGGTGCGACAAAATCCTCGGTATCCTCGCAAGTATGGTAGCACAAAAGGCGTGAGGTAGATTCTACATACCCCGCTTGATCCCAAATTCCGCCTCAAATGCTTCCCAAACGTCCTCAGGAATATCAGCTGTCGCTGCCTTATACCCATCTTCCACTTGCGCTTTGTCGGCAGGACCGAACATAACAACACCGTCTATCGGCGCGGCAAGACAGAACTGCATCGCCAGATGACGAATGTTGACATCGCGTTCCTGACACCACTTCCACATTGCATGCGCCTTCGGTTCAGCGTCCGGATTACGACGGCGTTCGGTTTCGACATCCGGCTCTACACCCGTCAAACTCCCCATGCCTAACGGACTCGCAAGGATAATGCCGACATCGTGCTGACGCGCCAACGGCAAGGTCGTTTCTGCTGCCGCTTGTGATAACAGCGTGTAGTCCAAGAAAGTAAGGATAATATCAATATGTCCGGTTTCAATGAGTTCCTTGTGGAATTCATGAGAACGGACACCCGCACCGATATGCTTAACAGCCCCCTCTGCCTTCATCTCTAACAGCGTATCCAACGCTTGACCGGATGCTAATACACTCTCCATATCAAGCGGATCGTGGATAAGCACGACATCCAAGTAATCCGTGCGGAGGGATTTGAGACTATTCGTGACGCTCCAGCGAGTGCCATCTGCGGAGAAGTCTTTTCGGCGTTCCGGGTGCGTGCCGACTTTTGCTTGCAGATAAATATCTTCTCGCAATCCACCTGCGAGTGCTTCACCCCAGAGATGCTCGGCATGTCCGGGATAGGTGTCAATATAGTTAATGCCGAGTTCAACACCGCGTCGGATTGCCCCGATAACTTCAGCATCGGGTTTCTGCCAGAGCCATGCGGCACCGAGCGCGAGTGCGTTTGGACGCATCCCTGTACGTCCCATCCGGCGAATTTCTAATTTCTGTGCCATAAAGTAACCCCCTAAATCCCCCTTATCAGGGGGACTTCAAGCAATCCTCTTATCAGGGACTTGTAAATCCTGATTCAGACAGTTTAACCCGCAAGTGCCTGCTTGAGTTTATGTGTAGATTCCGCAAGGGATTCTTGTAGATAGGGATAGGGAAAACCGCCCCACCGATCAGGCGGTGGTTCGTATGCTTCTTCGATCTTCAAACTCACAAAAATGGGGCCGGTTTCATTCCAGATTTTGGGGAGTGCTGCTTTCAGTTCGTCTGCGTTGTCAAATTCATAAACTTGCTGAAAACCGACCCCTTTCGCAATCATAGTCCAACTGAAATCACCAGCACCAACAGGGACCGGTTGATTGCCTGTCACCTCATACGTACCGTTATCACAGACGAAAAGCAGGTAGTTAGGCGGTGGTGTGTTTAGGGCAGTAATTGTCGCTAACGTGCCTAAACACATCAGCATGCTTCCATCACCATTAAGCACGATAACCTTCTTATCAGGTTTCGCGAGTGCGATACCGAGTGCGAAGTCAGCGGCGTGTCCCATGGCACTGCCGACGGAGGCATAGTCCAACGGATGCGTTGATATTTTGCCCCACGGCACGGTCATCCCCATTGTCGTGACAACGATTTCATCTGTCCGCTGGTTTGCGATAAGTTGTAGGCACTCTTCTTTGTTAATCATAAGGTTCTCCAATCTTCTGAGACTACTGCTCTTCTTCTGGCGGTAGGAACTTAATTTGCGGGGGTGTTTTTAGGGCGGTTGTCGTAATCTGGACGTGCTGCGCGAATTCTGTCTCGGTCTCAATGCCATCAATACCACCGCCCCAGATAGCGAACGTGCGATAAATAAGTCTGCCATCCGCATTGGGGGTTAGGATAACCGGTAAAGACGAAAAGTCGGTTTGTGATGCATCAAGTCCGGCATTTTCTGGATCGCCACCAGTGAGGATGATGAGCGCAACACCGAGTGTGTCTATGCCCCTCGGATCCGTTCCCCACCCCCAGACCCATCCCTGTCCTACATCCTCATTATAAGCACCGTTCGGATACGGAATACCTGTGATAAAGGCGTAATCCGTCGGTAGTTCTCCATCAATATGGATATGATGCTCAATCCACGGATTTTCGCCATAGATAAACGTAGTTGATATGAACCGATGGACCTCGCCCTGAATGTTCCACGCTGGCAGAATCCGTTGGACGATGGAACGGATGGCACCGTCAGCGAGAATTCGGACGTAATCGCCTTCAGTAGGCAACGGAAGCATTTTCTTGTCCCCCTTATGCCAAAGCGCAATTCCACCACAACCTATTAGCCCCTCCGAGGGTGTTAGTGCAACCATCTTCTCTGTTTCAGATTTGAGGAGTTCATTTAGGGATAAACCAATCGATTCAGAAACATTCAGCTGTTCTTCCGGTTCAGTTTCCTGTCCGAGTTCGGATACCTCACTGCTATAGGATTTTCGGATAAAGTAGACATCTTGGTTCTCAAGGTCGCGTGCGATCCACTGTTGCTCGGGTTTCTCTATCTCTATTTGCACCTGTTGGGAGAGCGTGATGGCGTTTTGCTCAAAATGGTGTCTGAGTTCCGGCGAAATTGGGCGCTCGTAATCTAATTCGGGTTGGAACATTATATCCACACTAAAAAGTTCCGACCGTTTTTTGCCGTACGCAATGAAGGCACCGTTTGGTTTTAGGAGATACGCAATCAAATTCGATTCCATTGCTGCGACAGCATTCAGTTCAGGAAGGATTGCGGCACGCGTCTGTTTATTGATGTCAAGTGTTAAGGTTGCCTTGACATTCGGGTCGTAAAGAATTGAGACCTCTTTCGTTTCTTCCGGGCCCAGGTCCAATAAGAAGCAGAGCTGATCGCGTTCACCATCATAGTCCAAATCATCTGCTTGGGCAGGAATCATCACCTCTCTGGGTGCTTTTCCAGTGACCACAGAGTAGGCTTTGAAGGTAAAATCAGGATTCACTTTTCGGAGTTGCGCGCCAGTCAGGACAATCGGGACTTTTTTTCGGTGGAGGGGCAGCGTATTTTGAACAGAGAGGCGAATCTTGCTAATCTTCTGATTGCCACCCGGCATTGTACACGCACCGAGCATTAGTAGCGAAACAAGAAGAAGGGATAGGCAAATTCTTGAAACCGGTCTTACTCTATCATTCTGGATGTTATTTTGTGTATGTAGCGTTTCCAATGTTTTTCCTAAGTTGAAATTGAGATTAAAGGTCTGGTAACACTTCAAGTAGCCGTTCAATTTCAGATGTTGTATTGTAGAAATGGGGTGAAACCCTAACCCCGGTTCCACGCTCGGCAGTGATTATGTTTTCAGCGTGTAATATTTCATAAATTTCAGTCGGTGTTAGCCGGACGCTATCAAAAATGACAATCCCAGCCCGCTCTGAATCCACTTGCGGCGTGGTGACGCGGTAGCCTTTGGCTTCCAATCCGGCTCTTAAGCACCCTGTGAGTTCCAAAAGGTGTCTCTCGACTGCAGGGATACCGATCTCAAGGAGCAATTCGATCGCAGCTCGGAGTCCATACAATCCGACGCTGTTGTAGGAGCCTTCTTCAAAGCGGGTTGCATCTGGTTTCTGCGTGATGTCATAATTGAGGAAATCGCGTGGATTCACGACACTTGCCCAACCGACATTGGTGTTAATCAGACGTTCCCGTTTCTCGTCAGCACAGTAGAAAATCGCCGCGCCTTCTGGTGCCAACAACCATTTATGTCCATCAGCGGCGAGAATATCAATGTTAGCGGATTTGACATCCACTTCAATTGCCCCGAGACTCTGAATGGCATCCACAACGAACCAGATATCGCGTTCTCGACAAATCTCGCCGAGTGCCTGAACATCGTTCCGAAAGCCGGAGGCGAATTCTACGTGGCTAATCGTCACAACCCGTGTCCGCTCGTCGATTGCGGCAGCCACATCCTCGATGTGAATGCGTCCTGCTCGCTCCGGTACCATACGCGTTTGGACCCCGTAGCGTTCCTTCAAGCTCCACCACGGATAGACGTTTGCAGGAAACTCTACTGCTGTTGTGACGACGTTGTCCCCCGCTCGCCAATCAATACCGTTCGCCGCAATAAGAATCCCTTGTGTCGTATTCTTCATAAAGGCGATCTCGGTTGTGTTGGCATTGAGGAGTTGCGCCGCTACGCTTCTGCAGATTTCAGCTTCCGCCTCCCAGAGTTTGGCGTTCACGGCACCATTCACAGTCGCATCTTCCAAGAATTTGGTCATCGCAGCTCGCACTCGACGCGAGAGGGGCGCGACACCGGCGTGGTTCATATAGATATAGGTCTCGGTTACCGGAAATTCGGTGCGCCAATTCTGAGGAAGTCTGCAATTAGTCGAATTATTCAAGGCGTTTCCCTCATACGTCCATATTCAACAGTGTTTCGACCGTCCAGTCTTTCACGCGTTTGGCGTTAGCGAAGGCGATGAGTTCACCAAACAACCCGAAGCAGCATACCAAAATCCCACCCACCACGAAAACAGTACCCAGATCCGGAACGCTTGTAAGGTTCAAGATTCGTAACAAAAAAGCGTGGATAGGTGTCGCTAAAAGCACGCCACCGAACATAAACAACAAGACACCGATAGGACCAAAAAATCGGATAGGTCGTCGCTTGTATCGAAAGATAAAGAAGCGTGCCAGTTTACTCAGGGCTGATAGCTCTTGGCTCGTCTGTCGAATTTGATTTTCCGTTATCCATCCAAGTGCTAGCAACGCGATGACTAAACCGAAGCAGCTAAACGCTGCAATATTAGCGTTGCCAAACAAAACGCGCCCTAAAATGGCGAAAGGGACACTGAGTAACGCCGCAGCTTGAAAGGCTCTCTGCTTCGGATTAAAAAGGACATTGGACAGCCGTTGCCAACGTGAAGGCTCCTGTATCTCAGGACGTGGTGTGAAAACGAAAATGATAAACTTGAAAGCTATAATATCCAACGCTACACGCCATACTCTACCGAGTCCATATTTGCTCTGACCAAAACGTCTCGGATGATGTGTGACGACGATTTCAGCGATACGCGCGCCGGCGACAGTGGACATTGCAGGAATGAACCGGTGCATCTCACCATAAAGCGGTACCTGTTTGATAACCGAAGCGCGATACGCTTTCAGCGAGCATCCGTTGTCGTGGATCGGCACACCTGTCACCTTACCGATTATCCAATTCGCAACGATAGAGGGGACGCGCCGCGTCAAGAATTTATCCTGTCTCTCTTTGCGCCACCCGCACACCAAATCGTAGCCTTCGTCCAATTTCTCAAGAAGTTTTGGAACATCAGCGGGATCGTTTTGTAAATCGCCATCCATGCTAACAATCCGCTCGCCGCGTGCGAATTCAAATCCTGCTGCCATCGCTGCTGTCTGACCGGCATTCTCTTTGAATCGAATGACGACTACTTGTGGAACCCGTTTACTCAGTTCTGAGAGCACTGCAAAAGTCGCATCGCTACTCCCATCGTCAACGAATAATACTTCGTAAGTATCGCCGATCGTCTCACAGACCGCCTGAATCTTTTCAAACAATGGACGGACATTCTCTTCTTCATTATAAACCGGGACCACGATGGATAGCATTGGTCTCTCGTCCATTAGCACCAATCCGAAGCATTCAAAAGGATCTGATGCGCTTCGCTGAGTGAATCAAAGGTTCCCGCGTCAACCCACTTTCCTTGCACAAAACTGTATGCCAGCTCGCTACGTTGTATATAGGCGTTATTGACGGCGGTTATCTCATACTCTCCACGCGCTGAAGGTTCAATCGTAGGGATGATGTCAAACACAGATGCGTCGTAAAAATAGACACCTACGACAGCGTAATTACTCTTCGGGTTCTCGGGTTTCTCCTCAATTGCAACGATACGGTCATCTCCGTTCAAAACCGCGACCCCGTAACGTTCTGGGTCGGGTACCTGTTTGAGTAGAACGCGCGCCCCTTTGGGTTGTGCTTGGAAATCATCAGCTGCCTGCTGAATTGAGGTTTCAAAGATATTGTCGCCCAACAAAACAGCGATTCTACCGTTATTGGCGAATCCCTCTGCCAATGCGAGCGCATGCGCGATCCCTTTGGGATCCTCTTGCACGCGATACGTGAATTCACATCCGAAATCTTTTCCACTGCCAAGGGCGTTCACAAAGTCGCCGACGTATTGCGGATTCGTCACGATAAGAATATCGGTAATGCCTGTTGTGGTGAGTTGCTTGACGCTGTGAAACACCATCGGTTCATTACCAACGGGCAGGAGGTGCTTACTGGTGACTTTGGTAAGGGGGTGCAAACGGGTACCGAGTCCGCCTGCGAGGATTACGCCTTTAAGCACGACTTAATTCTTCCCTCCCCGTCCGGGGAAAGTGAGTTCAGCAACACCCGACTTATCCAACTCACCCAATCCGAGTTCAATCATACGGTCGTACTGCGCCTTGGTTGCTTCTGCGAGAGGTAACGAAATACCTTCAGCGTTTGCCAAGTCGAGTGCGATTCCTGAATCCTTAGATGCATGCGCAGCCGAGAAATAACACTCGTGATCCCGTGCTTCCATGTCTTCTCCATCGGTCTCCAAGACGCGGGAGTTTGCCCCGGTTTGTGAGAAAACGTCCTGTAACATCGCCAAATCCAGCCCGAGTGCGGCACCTAAGCCGAGTCCTTCAGCGAGTCCTGCTGTATTGATGTTCATGACCATGTTAACAAGTGCCTTGACCTGCGCTGCTTGCCCGGCTTCACCGACGTAGCGGAGGGAAACACTCATTGACTCCAGAATTGGGAGTGCCTTGTCGAATGTTGCCTGTTTACCACCGCACATGAGGTAGAGCGTGCCTTCTCGTGCTTGTGTAATACTGCTCGCCATACATCCTTCGAGGCTCTCAGCCCCATGCTTCGCTGCGAGTTGTTCGATGTCTACGTGAATCTGTGGACTCAACGTTGCACAGTTAATAAAGACTTTGCCCTCAGCCTCTTTGAGTAGGCTATCATCGGCAGCGTCGGAGAAAATTGCACGCATTGCTGCGTCGTCCGTAACCACGGTGATGATATAGTCAGCGAGCGCGGTAACGTTAGCGAGTTCTCCAGCTGCGGTTGCCCCGATTTCCGCTGCGAGTTCTTGGGCGCGTTCGCTTGCGACATCGTATACAGCAGTGACATTAAACCCTTTATCGTTGAGGTGTCGAGCGATGTTCGCTCCCATTCTGCCGACCCCTACAACACCAACTTTGTAGTCTGCATTCGCCATCTTTATTTCCTTTCCTTGTCCTTCCTATGTCTAATTTTCAGATTCTAAATTTACACGAATAATACAATAATACCGCGATTGACGTATTTATGATTTACGCAAGTCCAATTTTTACATATTTTTAGATGTTTGTCAAGTTTTTCGTATTTTCGCTTGATTTTTGACTATCAGGCCCGGTAGGTGCGGTTTCCGAACCGCACCGGATCAGCAAAAGTAGACGCGAAACCTAAGCATTGCTTAAAACCACAAGCAGGATCATTCAGTTATTAATCGTCAATTGTGGGGATCAAAATTTCACAATTTTCACAGTAAAATGGAAGAAGTGTGAAATTTGGAAAAGAGGTATAAGCGTAGGTGGTGACTGGGTTTATGCAGGTTTTTGTGAAGGAATACTGTGAAGAGTACTGTGAAAAAATGGTTATCGGTTATTGGTCGTCGGTTGTCGGTAAGCGTCGTTGACGAAGTTCGTTTCTGATGGATTAACGTAACGGTATATCTGAATCAATCTTTGTTAAAAATGTTACACTGGTGTAACATTTTGTGGCAGCGCGTAACGTTAGATAAATCCAGTCCCCGTAAGGGTTCGTTGATGTTTTATTTTCAAATTGCCTGTTGTGAAAAAAAATAATTTGGCGGAAAGTTTAACATTTTTTTATCGCCAAATCAACGGTATGAATGCCGTATGGCATTCCCCGGGTTGTTAGCAATTGGCAGTTAGCAAGAAATTTATGTAACCGCTGAAAATATTGTGTCGGTTTCCGCGTCAGCGTTTTGGAGATTGATACGTTATTCACCTCTTTGGAAAGTCTTATGATATATTATACTGTATTTGCTAACTTATGTCAAGTTAAAATGGCAGGGATAAGTTTACTTATATGAAGGCTAACTGTGGCTGGATGCCCGAATTTAAATGTAATAACCTAAGTTGCCACTAATGTTCAAATCGCATTTTTATATTTGTAGCGATGAGAAACAAAAAGAGTTTCAACTCAAATCCGGCAGCCGTCACGGCGTGAATGGACTTGGGTAAAAGTTTTTCAACCAGACTATTGGTCACTTCAACGCGTTTCCTGTAATGATGCTGTAAGTAGACTTCGTGAGGTGGATACTGACGC
>JAJECD010000128.1 GCA_022822215.1 Candidatus Poribacteria bacterium
GTATTCCGCAAGCGTGTAACAGCCACACGTTTTAACTAACAACCAACAACTAACTGCTACGATGTGCCTTCATTTTCAGATAGGCTTCGATGAAAGGGTCTAACGCCCCATCTAATACAGCGTTAACGTTCCCGGTTTCGACGTTTGTGCGTAAATCCTTGACGCGTTGATACGGGTGTAGGACGTAAGACCGGATTTGACTACCAAAGTCGATGTCGAGCCGTTCGCTGCGTTGTTTTGAGATTTCTGCTTCACGTTCTGCTCTGTATTTCTCATGAAGGCGCGAACGGAGCAGTTTCATTGCGATCTCCCGGTTCTTGTGCTGAGAACGCTCATTCTGGCACTGGACAATAATTCCGGTAGGCTTATGTGTAATCCGAACAGCTGAGTCCGTGACGTTGACGTGCTGCCCGCCCGCTCCACTGGCGCGATAGAAGTCTATCCGGAGGTCTTCTGATTGAATATCGACCTCGACGGAATCATCGATTTCAGGCATAACGTCAATAGCGGCGAAGGAGGTGTGTCGGCGTTTGTTGAAGTCGTAGGGGGACAGCCGGACGAGCCTATGCACGCCAGATTCAGCCTGTAGATAGCCGTAGGCTGAGGCACCTTTAACGAGGATGGTCGCGCTTTTGATACCGGCTTCATCTCCGGCGGCGAGATCGACAATTTCGGTCTGATAGCTGCGCTGGTCGCACCAACGGAGGTACATCCGCATCAGCATCCCCGCCCAATCTTGTGCGTCGATGCCGCCAGCTCCGGAATGTATGTTGAGAATCGCGTTATTTTTATCAAACTCACCCGTTAGCATTAATTGAAGTTCCATCTGCTCAAGATCGCTTGCGATATACTCTAACCCGTCTGCAATTTCGGTTTGTAGACTGGTGTCGTTTTCTTCGCTGGCAAGTTCGAGTAAAGTCTGGACATCTTCAATTTTGAGAGTGAGTGCTTCGTAAGTGCCGATTTTATCTCGAAGAACAGAGATACGCTGATTAACTTCTTGTACCCGTTGGGAGTTCCCCCAAAAGTCTGGTGCGGTTGTCACTTCTTCGAGTTCAGCGAGTTCTTTTTGTTTTTCCGCCAGGTCAAAGATAACCTCCGATTTCTAAGAGACGGGTGTGCATCTCTTCGACCTGGGTCTTTAAATCTACAAGCATGTTGTTCCTCATGAGTCGTTAGGCATCTCTACGGCGAAATCGAAGAACGATTTGACTGCCGAACCATCCAATACAGATGATTGCACAGAGCATTGGGAACCAATCGCCATAGTGTGTATAAAGTGTCTGTTTGCGTTCCGAAGATGAAAAAATTGGGACAGATGCCATAAGCATCTGTTGCGTCGTGTTTGGTGTTATCAACGGTGTCGCTATCCTACCGAACGGGTCTACGACGCATGTAAATCCACCATTGGCACACCGAAAGACTGTGATTCGGTTCTCAACGGCACGAAAGGGTGCCATCGAGAGGTGCAATTCAGGGAAAGCGGTTCCTTTGAACCAAGCGTCGTTTGTAAAGATTCCCATCACCTGTGCGCCTTTTTGGACGGGTCTACGAAATTCGTCCGGAAATACCGACTCGAAACAGATTGATGCACCAATTTCTATTTTCTGATCTTCTGTATTGTTTTTAACGCTAAACACCGGTAAAAGGTTTACTGATTTTCCAAAGGCGAAGGGTTTAAACTGGATAAAGTTGGGAATGAAGTCGGGGATCAGGTTTGCGAGTGGTATGTATTCACCAAACGGAACGAGGTGCTTCTTGGCATATCCACCCGTTATCTTGCCGTCTGGGGATATTGACAAAACTCGGTTGTATATGTTGGCATTCTTCTCTTCATCTGGGTCTTTCTCTGGGGCGCGTCTGTAGAATTTACCGATCGTCTCATCTATTTCGTCCCCTTCAATGGCTGTCCCAATGAGTATTGGGAGTGCTATATCGCGGAGCATGAGGAGGAATCTTCTATAGTAGGTCGGCCACTCGCCTGTGAGTGCTTCACTTCTTATGGCTGTTTCGGGCCACACAATGAGATCCGGGTTTTCCTGACCTGCTGTATGTGTTAGGTTGATATAGCGTTGCAATATCTGTGGAAATTGACGGATGTCCCATTTCTCAAGTTGTGAGATATTGCCGGGGATGAGTGCGATGTTTAAAGTTTGGGAGGCTTCGGAAGTCGTGATATCCGAATCTCTGTTTATAGATGGGGCATCTCGGAGTTGGAAGGCACCGTAACCCAAGCAGAGGAACACCAAAATTAGGGGTAGAACGAAGGCTGGTATCTCCTGTCGCCACCGATGTCGGTTGCAAAGCATCGTGGCAATACCGGCGTTGAAAAGGACAATGACGAAACTGATGCCGTGTATACCCACAAGCGACGCGATTTGTATGCCAAGCGGGTTATTCCATTGCGAGTAACCGATACTACCCCACGGAAATCCTGTTATCAGCCAACTCCGCACCCATTCGAGTGCTGTCCAGATAACGGCGGCTGCGACCGGAAATAGGAGACCCGAACGCCACGGCACCATTCGCATCAGGCTCGAAAAAACACCAAAATAGAGGGCGGTATAACCCACGAGTAGCAAGTAACCGACCATCGTTGCGAAGATATTCGCATACGGATAGAGAAGCGCGATAGCGATAAGCAACCCACCGAAGAATAGAAAACCTGTGAGGTAACCGATCCAGAAAGTGGGTTTTCCATTCGCTGTATGCCTGAGTGCGATGAAAAATGGTACAAGCGCAACCCATGCCAGCGGGAAAAGGTTGGCGTTGGGGAAACTGAGAAATAGCAGGATTGCTGAGAGGACCGCCAGCATCCAATGTTGGTGGCGTTTCAGAAGGTTTTCTGTCATTAAAAAAGATCCGTTTTCAGCAGATGAGAGACTTTGATAAATACGATGCGTTCCGTGTCCCCTTCGACATCACGGTTATCACTGTAGACGATAAAGAAGTTGCTTTCAGGACGATACTCATAAGCGAAGAGTGCGAAAACTCTGCGTTCGCTTTCGATGGTAAATTCTGCACTTGCTCTTGCGTACATGCGTTGTGCGAACTGGTAGTTCACAACAAGACGTCGCGTCCATTCCGCAAGCTGCCATCCGATTGCGTCTGGATCCTTTTCATGGAGTCGTTGCAAGATGAATTCAAAGCTAAGCTTAGCAGTCGGACGGATTGTGATTTCCGGTCGGATAAAGAAAATGTTTTTGTCATTACGTAAACCGAAGTTACCGGTGTTTCGGATTTGCACGTATTTCGGTGGAAACCACCCGACGAAGAAACGCGCCGTTCTGTCCTCATAGAATTGATTGTCATCGTCGTCGATATGGTTGTACCATTCGGGTCCGATAAGGAAAAAGAAATTGTAAACCCCGAAGAGTCCACTAAAACCCGCCCTGTGATTTGTGAGTTCGCCGGCATGGTTGACGAGGCGTTCGTATTCGACTTCACCGCGCAGCCTTTCGATTGCGCCTTTGTACTGCTTATTATAGCGGCTTCTAATAACCACGCCACGTCTATCTATACGCGGGACGAACCCGGTTTCGGGATTGAAATATTCTCCGATGTCTGCATAGATAGCATCTATTGAGAACACATTCGTGCGTCGTGCAAGTTGCACAAAAATCAGGTCATCAGCGGTACTTTCTGGCATATCGAGTCCACCGGCTTTCCACTCTCTTGCGTATTCCAAGTTCAGACTCGTCGCAGCGGGAAGTTGAATACGGGCATCAAGCCCTCCGGCTCGGTCATACGTGCTGCCGCGTTGTTTGTTAACGCCTAAAAATCCGACAGATGATGTTTTTCCGACTTCGCGTTGCAACCGGAGCACGGAATAGTTGTAGTTAGCGAGGGGCAGTTCGCCTGCTTCTATCTGTTTATCTGGGTCTTCTGGTCCCGCAACTGCGCCGACGAAGGCGAGATTATATTTATTGTATTTCCCGATAACCTTGCCACCACCGAGTAAGGCTTCGACACGCCTGCTATAGAACAGGTCGAGCGGCATCTGGAAGAGTTCGTTACCTTCAAGGAAAAACGGACGTTTTTCAGGGAAACGGAGCGGCACGTCAGTAAGGTTCACGAGATCCGGATCCGCTTCAATTTGCGCGAAGTCTGGATTTAAGGTCAAATCGACTGTGAAATCAGCGATCGGGTACCGAAGGTCTAACCCAGCATCTGGTTGTAGTGCAGTGGTTGTTTCACCTTCTGCGGGTTGCAGCACTTGGGGTCTTAGTGTGGCATAAGGTTTGAACTTCACCGGTCGCTTTGTAACAAGATCTGCGATAGGTAAGTCCGTGAGCTGCCCGAATTTTGACACGGCATATTGGCGTTCTCCCAAATCTGCCCATGTCTGTTCTTCTGCCGGGACTTCATCGTTGCGCCAGAAGTTGATGCCCCACGTCGCCATGTCCATCGCTTTTGGAAATCGGAGTTCGGCAAACGGAATAGCGAATTCTGCCGTCCATTTGTCCGCCTCTTCGCTGGCTTGCCCTTGCCAATCACAATCCCATGAGATCGCCGTACCAATCATGGACTGACCCGTACGCCTATTTGCCCCTTCGTTGATGAGTCTTCGGTCAGTTTGGGTGCCGAGCGGGTTCAGGGCAAAGGCGTAGCAATTCCTGCCGTCATGGAAGGTGTCAATGAGGACCTCAACATGGTCATCAGAGAAGAAAAAGGAATCGCGTCGTGTCAGATTTGCAGCGAGTTGATCCATGTCGGTTTTGAAACATTCAAATGCGACATAAAGATTGTTTGCGTCATAGCCGACGTAAATAGTCGTTGGCTGCGTTGCAGGTTCGCCACGCTGGGGTTCAAATTGAAGTAGTTCACCGGTTTTAGCACTCTTTTGCCAACATGGGTCATCCAATTTTCCATCGATGTTTGGCGGCGTTTCAATACGGACTGCTTTAATTGATCGGTTCGTCTGGATTTCGGGAACCTCATCATTTGTATCTGCAGGCGATACTCGAAGGCTCCACATGCAGAGGATAAAGTAGATTGCTAATGTTAATAAATATGGGCTTACAAATCGCGCCCTAATTGTTCGCATTATTTTATGTATTCAGAGCCTCCTTTTATTTTTTATCTATTTTAGCATTTTAGCAGCATCCGGTTTTTCTGTCAAGATGGAAAAGTGAGCGTTTATTTCCATCTTCTTGACTTCCTGCTTTAACTTATGATAAAATATCGCATTCAGATTTTTTTGTCCCAAAACAATTTTCAGCAGTTTTATTTTTTTTCTAAATTGGTGGCTTGATTCATGTTAGAAAAAGAGTTTAGAAACGAAGAGCCATCCGGTAAGGTTCTTATCTTTGTAGTGTTTATTGTTTCCCTGATAGGTGGGGGACCGCTCGCTGTTAAAATCGGTTTGCAAGGCTTTCCGCCGTTGAAGATGGCACTTTTTCGTTGTATCTTAGGGGTTATTGCTGTTGGTGGCATAGGATTTTACTATGGTATGTCGATGCGGATGCGCTTTGAGGAGTTGCGCCGGTTACTCCTGATTGCCGCACTTTACACATTGCATACGATTACGTTGAACGTCGGCACCCAACTTACGACAGCCTCTCGTTCAACCATCTTTTTTTCGCTTTACCCAATTTTCACTGTGATATTCGGGCATTTTTGGCTTCCAGACGATCGGCTCTCTGTTAAAAAGATATTGGGGGTTCTCGCCGCTTTCGGTGGTGTTTTTGTAGTGCTGGCACCGAACCTACAAGGGAATGGTGCCGTAGAATACTTCATCGGCGATTTGAGTGTAATACTTGCTGCGTGTTCTTTAGCACTCCGCATTACACTCACAAAGGTATTCGTTCAAGAGATTTACCCGCACCGACTTCTCGTCTGGTTGTTAGGTCTAAACATTCCGTGTTTTTGGGTTTTGAGTTACCTGTTTGAGCGTGGAAGGCCGATAGAATGGACATTCACAAGCGGCGCAGGCTTGCTTTATCAGGGATGGGTTGTCACGGGTTTCTGTTTTTTGGGGTTGACATCGGTCCTCAGAACATACAGGGCAAGCAAATTGGTCGTCTTTTCATTTTTGATGCCTGTGTCCGGTGTGTTGTTTAGCTACCTGTTTTTAGCGGATGAACTGGCGTTGGGTGTTTTAGCAGGGACTGTATTGGTGGCAGTCGGGATTTATCTTGTAAATGTAAGGCGTTAAAGCAGGCGCGTGGGCTTGACAACGTGCCGGATCAGACCTTGTCACGGTCTGTTCATTCGCGTGGAAAACCGAGACGCTGGAATCCCAATGTATGCAAGCGTCTTCGGTGGTTTTCGTTGTGTGAAAACTGTTCCGAGTCAGCAGAAACAGTCCGAGTGAAAGGATTTTCCGACAACTGTCACCAATCTCCTGAAGTGTTGGTGTAAACCAAATGAAATGGATTTGCGTTTCTATAGCCAATTGCGTTATCCTATTAAGTAAAAAATAAAATTAGATAAAAAGGAGTTACAATTCAGTGGGCTGTTTTAGACGCAAAATCTTCATGCTACTTTTATCAACTGCCATTCTGCTCCCAGTCACCGCACTTGCTGGACCTGGGCGGACGGGTGCGCAAATCTTAAACCTTGGCGGTGGCGCGAGGGCAAGGGCACTTGGAGATGCTTTTTCTGCGATGTCTGGTGATGTGACGACATCGCTCTGGAATCCGAGTGGGCTTGCCGATATGCCTGAGAGCAAACTCCGCTCCGGCAAGGAAGCCGGGCAAGCCTCAATGTTTTATACCGATTACAGTGCGCCTTTCGGAGAGGCAGGCGAAGGACTATACTACACTTTCATCTCTGGTGCGATGCCCCTCGGAGATATTGGAACTGTCGGCGCAACACTCCAGATGCAAGGACAAGGGACGATCGCGGTGACAACAGATTCCCCGGATGTGCTGCGTGAGGAGAGTCTCGGTACTAACTTTGCTTTGACATTCTCTTATGCCGATCGGGTTACGGAATCCTTATCGGCAGGTATCAACGGCAAGATGATTCGGATGGTACTTGGCCGCGAAAGCGGAACTTCTTATGCCATTGATCTCGGTATGCAATATCTTCTTCCTTTCGATCTTATACCGACAACGATAGGGGCGGCAATCCAGAACGTCGGCCCGGGTATCTCTTTTATTGACGAGAACCAAGCGGATCCATTACCTCGATTTTTACGTCTCGGTACTTCGATGAGTCTCTACCAAGATAAGTATAATCATATTCGCCTTGTCAGTGGTATTACAGCATATATTGATAAG
>JAJECD010000323.1 GCA_022822215.1 Candidatus Poribacteria bacterium
GAGCGTGGGCTGTACGCGTTTTATACCGCACTTGCCCAGTTACATGTTGACAATACGGCGTATACAGAGGCAATACTGTGTTATGAACAGGCACTCTGGCTCGATCCATCACAGCAGCAGTTGCGCTACCAACAGGTTATCTGTCATGCCGAGACAGGGGCGTGGGACGCAGTGGTCGAAGTGCTTTCGCAACTGCCTGATGAAGTGCCAGATGGCGTAGACCTTGAGGTATATTACACTGCCGTCGCACAGAGTTATCACCATCTTTATCAGACGGCCCAAGATGAGTCGGCGAAACAAAAGGTGATTGAGGCATGTGAGGCGGTATTGCGTCTGAACAAAAGGGCAAGAGAGATTTCAAGACTCCTCTCGGCGTATCAAGGCAAAAAACCGTGGTGGCGTAGATAGTAGATTGACAAAAATGGATGTGTCTGGTAGAGTATCACTATGTTTCATTTTTTTCTAAGTGGGTTTCTATGGTAAACGTCAGAATTAATTGGACACTCTCAAATAGACTTCAATGTCTCTTAGCGTCCGTTGGGTTGGCACAGGCTAACAGCCTATGCTACAGAAGATGTTTACTTATTTATTGTGTTTACCATAAATGATACCTGAAGATTTGTGGAGGAGAAGTAATGGCAGAACGTTTAGCAATAGATGGCGGAACACCCGTTATCGCGGAACCGATACCCGGTGGGATGCACGGTCCAAGTGTCATAGATGAACGTGAGGTCAACGCCGTGACCGAGGTCCTGCGGAGTGGAAAGCTTTTTCGGTTTGTTGAGGATTCAAATGTAGCGAGTTTCGAGAAGGAAGCAGCGGCGCACCTCGGTGCCAAACACGCCTTGATGGTGAACTCAGGCACCTCGGCGATCATCTGCGCACTCACCGGTGTCGGTATCGGACCGGGGGATGAGGTGATTCTACCGGGCTATACCTTTATCGCGACGGCTGCTGCCATTGTTGGTGTCGGCGCGATTCCGGTGATAGCGGAGATTGACGATTCGCTCGGCTTGGATGTCGCTGATGTGGAACGGAAAATTACGCCGCATACCAAAGCTATCTTACCGGTACACATGCAAGGCGTGCCGTGCCGACTGGAAGCGATCACTCAGCTTGCAAAGAAGCACAATCTCTTGGTTGTTGAAGATTGTTGTCAGTGCGTCGGTGGGCAGTATAAAGGGAAATATGCAGGCACGTGGGGCGACGCGGGGGCATGGAGCCTCAACTACTACAAGGTTATTTCTTGTGGCGAAGGCGGTCTCGTCTTTACCGACGACTACGATGTCTATGAGCGGGCGGCGTTCGCGGCGGAACCCGGTCTGCCGATGTGGATGAGTGATGCTGAGTGGCAGAACAAACCTTTCTCGCGGCAGTGCTACCGAACCAGCGAAATTTTGGGCGCGATTGCCCGTGTACAACTCTCAAAGTTGGAAGGCATCTTGAGCCACACGCGTCGACTCAAAAAGGCGTTCATCGCTGAACTCGCTGAGTCACCGAAAGGCTACATCCGACAGCATGTAGATGATCCGAGTGGTGAGTGTGGTATCAGTGCCGCGATTATCGTGAGAGATGTGGAACTTGCCGAAAAGTACGCAGATGCGCTCAAGGCGGAAGGACTCAGTGCTGGCACGGCTTACAATGAAGGTTTCCCGGATCGCCATATTTATACGTATTGGGATTCAATCCTGTTTAAACATTCGCCGGATGCATCAGGGTATCCGTGGAAAGATCCACGCTACAAAGGCGATGTCGAGTATTCGCGGGATATGTGTCCGCAGACGCTGTCCATCCTCGGCCGTGCGCTACGGTTCGGATTCAACGTCAACATGCAGGAAGAACACGCTCGATTGATGGCAGCTGCTATCAATAAGGTGGACGATGTCCTTGGATAGTGAGTCACCTATTCCGGTGAGTTAGGGATAACGTAGGTGCGCCGACCGATGTCAGTGAAACCGAGTTTTTGCGCTACACGGAGCGAAGCGTGGTTGTCTTCACCGCAACTCCAAGCCGGGACTTTGCCTTTCGCTTGAATGTTTTGCGCGACGAGAGATGCGGCAGCAGTGGAAAATCCTTTTTTCCGCCACGCTTCCAGTGTAGAGACGCCGATGTCAGCATGTAGGTCGGTCTCGGCGTAAGTATGAGCGATGGCGACGATGTTGTCGTCCACAACGGCTCCAGCGGCGATGCCGTCTGTTATCATCGCTGCGTGTGTTTTGTAACCGTTGCCTCGGACTTCTGCAGGTGCTTTCGATAGACATTCGACATCTTCTAATGTCAAAAGACGCACTGTTTCGTTTGGATAGTTGTGGACAGGTGCTACGAGTGCGTGGCAGACATCGCCGTAATAGCGGACAGGTGTCCCTGTATCCGATTCAATAAGTGCACCGAGGGGTTCAGCGCACGTTGCATCTACGTTGATACAACTCCAACCGTCAGTGGCTTTCAGCAGTTGCCACAATGCGTCGGCATCGCTGCCAAACCCACACGGTTCGTCCGGACAGTACGCATCGAAAACGAGGGCTGCTGTAACATTTGACAGTGTGCCAGCAATGTAGGCATCGCACATTCCCTGCTGTAGGCGGGATGCGGAGATAACCGTCATCGGTGTGTCACCAATGACCTCAGCCAGCGTAAGACATTCTTGGGACGTAAGTTTAGTCATTGTAATAGTTGTCAGTTATCAGTTAAAGAGCCGGTTTTCTGATCTAAGATCAACAACCGGGAACCATTCCTCTGAGAAATCAAAATTATTATAGTAAAGCCTGAAAATATGTGAACATACCGGATTTAGAAACTTCCTTACTCCGCTGGTGAGGTTTCCTAACCTTACTAACTCTGGTGTGTATAAGTAATTATGAGTCTTACTATAAAAACCGAAAAGGGGCGAAATGGAGATTACGATTTTAGGTTCAGGCACCTCAACAGGCGTTCCTGAATATAAATGTGACTGCGAAACTTGCGAAGATGCCCGGGACGTTAGCTCAAAAAACTATCGGACCCGTTCGTCAATCCATATCGAGAAAGATGGCAAGCACCTTCAATTCGACCTGGGACCCAATTTCATGGATCAAATCGTCCGAAATAGGATTGATTGGATAGATGCTGTCATCTTCACACACTCTCACGCCGACCACGTCAGTGGAACGAACGATATTGTGATGCCGTGCCGAAAGCAGCAGATGGATATGCCGGTCTATGGTCCCGAACAGACAATGGGTATCTTGCAACGCAACTTCGATTATATGTTCACGAAGGAGACGTTCCAAGGCGGTGGTGTCGGGCATCTACTGCCGAACGTGGTTGAAGAGAAGGAGAAATTGGTGTTGCACGGATTCGAGATTCTGTCGATTCCAGTTGAACACGGAAACGTGGCTACCTACGGATACCGCATTGATAATTTTGGGTATTTACCGGATGTCAAAAGACTGCCGCAAGCCTCGCAGGACCTGCTAAACGGTATTGAGGTGCTCGTGATTGATGCGCTCAGTTTTAATCCGAGACATCCGACACATCTGTCAGTTGGCGAAGCCGTTGAAATTAGTGAGGCACTGAAGACGAAGGAGACCTATTTTACCCATATTATGCATCGACTGGATCATCGGTATTTCCCGGAGCAGTGCGAAGAGATGGAGATTGAACTCCCTGACAATGCCTATCTCGCCTATGATGGGCAGGTGATTCAGTTATAGCAATTAGCCATCAGTAAGAATGGCTTGTGGCAGTGACGAAGATTTTGCATGCCACACACTGACCACTGACGGCTAACAACTACTTTCTTTATCGGCCCCATCCACCTTGCGGCGGTTTCCGTTGTTGTAGAATAACACGATCGCCTTCAGTTACCCCGCTTTTAATGACGACCTGCGTTTCATTCTGCATCCCAGTTTCAATGGCTGTTCTGTTACCTTTAGAACTGCCGTCATCTAACATAACAGACTTTCCTTTTAAGAGATTCACCTGTGCACTAACACCATCGGCTTTCTTTTGTCCTTTGACGAGGAGGGATACCGTTGCCGGACCTGGCATAATACCGCGCTGTGAGCCGTCCAAGCGGAAAGTAACACTCCCGTTTCCGACGCTCTCAACCGTGCCGTTGAAAATCTTTTCGCTGATTGTCTGCATAGCGATCGGTTGATTCGGTTTGAAAGGCGATGTATTACCTACCTGTGCGTTGACGATCGCGCCCTTCTCATTGATAACTGCGTCAATGGGTGCTATCAGCACATTTTTCTCTTCATAGGTAATAATATCAACATCCGCACTCATACCCGGACGGAGTTCTTCAGGAGACCCGACGACCTCTACCATCACCTCAAAGGAGATGATATTATCTTGTTCCTGTCCACTGGGTGAAATTTCGTAGACTCTGCCCTCATAAGTTTTGTTTTGGAAAGCATCCACAACGATTTCCACTCTCTGATCCAAGCGTAGGCGTTCCATATCGACCTCGTTGATAAAGGTTTTAACAACCATTTTGGAGGGATCAACGATAGTCATAAGGGGAGGGCTTTGCGAGAATGCAGAGCGCCCGGAGGTCACAATTTCCCCTTCTTCGAGTTCAAGGAGCGTAACGATACCCGCCATCGGTGCCCGGATCGTGGTCCACTCAAGCCGTTCAGCTTCGTTCTTCAGACTACTTTCCCTGCGCAGTTTATTCGCTTCGGCACTGACTTTAGATTGTTCCGTCAAGGATTTTTCATTATCGTAAGTCAGCATGAGTTCTTGGAACCGCGTTTCAGAGTTGTCAACCCGGAGTTGCGCCTCTTCCTCGCTCTTTTTACGCATCTTTTTGAGATTTTCAAGGTTCAACTTCTGGTTTTCAAGCGTCGCTTCACGGTTCGCTATAGAACTGAGGCGGACATTAATAGTCCGCTCTTGGGAAACGATGGTCTGCTTTTGCGACTCGACCCGTCTCTGGGAAGTCTCATACTGCGCATCTGCGTTCGCATGCTGCGCTTGGGCATCTTCCAAAGCTTTTTTGGAAACTAATCCTTTTTCAAAGAGTTCGGTATTCCGGTCGAGTTCCGACTTGGCGTTATCCAAGGAAATCTTAGCAGATTTCATGGAGGTCTCTTGCTCTGCCAATGTAATTTTTGCCTGTTCGAGCGCGATTTTGGCTTGCTCGAAGGCTATCTTGTCTTGGTCAAGCGAGTTCTGTGTTGTCTGAATATCTGTTTCTGCTTGGCTGATTTGTGTTATCGTCGTGGCTTTAACGGTCTCAAAATTCGCTTGTGAAATTTTCAAGTCTGCATCCGCCTGCGTCAGTTGACTTTCAAGCCGTTCATTTTTAAGTTCAATGTTTAGTTGTGCTTGCGTGAGTTGTGCCTGGGCAGCCCGGACATCCGCTGTTGCCTGTGAAACACCTTCTTGATAGAGTTCGGGGTCAAGTCTCATGAGGACTTGATCTTTTTCAACCCTATCGCTATTTTTAACGAGAAGTTCGACGATTTCGCCTTCTACGTTGGATTTGACTTCTACATCAATGAGTGGTTCTAAGTTGCCGGTTGCACTGATGCGCATTTGGAAATCGTCGCGTTTGACAACCTCAATTTTCTGAGCGAGTGTTGGATCGGTCCCGTTTTTACCCCGTCCGAGTACGACCCAGCCGATGGCGACGACAAGCACCAAAACAACGGCAACAGTAATAATTAGATTTCTCAAGGCTAATCCCTCCTAAGTGGCTGTCAGTTGTCAGTTATTAGTTGCTGGTTAAGAGGTTTCCTGGAACAAACAATCTACTACCCGCTGGACTCTTCCAAATAGGGTTTGATTGTTACAAGCACCCTTAGCCGACGATTGACAGCCGATAACTGACAGCGATTCAAACATTAATCTGAGCGGAGTGCTTCAACAGGTGTAAGTTTCGCTGCTTTGTTGGCAGGATACAACCCGAAGAAAACACCGATAGCGACAGAAACCAGTAAAGCAATCACCATTGTACCGAACGAGACGATTGAGGGCCAATTGCTCCCTTCCCAGACAAACCTCGAAATGAGTGCGGCGGTGCCGCGGCCCATAAAGATACCGAGGATTGCGCCGAGAATACCACCGGAGAGCGTCAGCACTGCTGCCTCAATCAAGAACTGTGCCAGAATATCGGCACGTGTTGCACCGAGTGCTTTCCGCAGTCCTATCTCTTTTGTGCGATCGGTAACAGAGACGAGCATGATATTCATTACACCGATACCTGCAACCATCAAGGCAATACCAGCGATACCGCCCATCAAGGCTTTCATCACTAAACCGACCTTATTCGCGGTTGCTAATTCCTCAGTGGCTGTCCAGTAGTTGTATTCTTCACCTGTGTTATTGTGCTGTCTTCCTAATATTTGTTTAGCGTCTGCAATAGCGATCGGAATTGTACTCACATCCGATGCTTCGATGCGGATGCGTTCAACGTCTTCACGCCCCTTGAAGCGCTGCTGAAGCGTGGTGATCGGAATGATGAACCGGTCGTCCCAGCCGGAGGTGTCCATGGCGTCGCCTTTCGCTTCCATCACACCGATGACTTTGAGGCGTACCTCATAAAGTCCGCTTCTTCCCCGCCGGTAGGATTGCCGCGAGGCTTTAATTTCTTTGCCAACGGGATCTTCCTCAAGGAAAACCTCTTCTGCAACTTTAGAGCCAATGACGGCAACGCTGCTCGCCGCTTCCACCTCTTCAGCACTGAAAAACCGACCGTTTGACGGATACCAGTTATGCGATTGGTCGTATCCGGCAGTGGATGCGACAATACGTGATTCTTTTGTACGCCCCTTATAATTCACTGTCCATCCGGGCATATCGTCTTCAGCGACGACGTTCACAACACCGCGTGCATGCTTGAGAATCTCAAAGGCATCCTCGGTCTCCAGATCCTCTGCACGGTTTCTTTGCCATCGCCCTCTGCCACGCACGGCAGACCCGGCTGCACGGCTTAACGTACCTGACTGTTTATCCCAAGCGTCCTTATAAACTTCAATCATTTTCGTGCCGCCCGTCCGCTCAATTTCTCGCAGGACCATCGCGCTTGATCCGTCACCGACGGATACCATACTCACGACGGAGGCGACACCGACGATGATCCCTAAAATTGTCAGGGCGGAACGGAGTGGATTTCGCCGCAAACTGGAAATCCCTAAAATGATACATTCAAGTAGATTCATTTAAATTTCCCTCCTAATCGATACGGAGTGCTTCAATCGGAGTGAGTGCCGAGGCTTTTATCGCTGGATACAGTCCGAAAGAGATACCGATTATCGCTGAGAAGGATACAGAAATTAATATCCATTCTGTTGAGATAACCGAGGGCCATTCAGGTACAATTTTGACGATGTTGACAGCGAGCATTGCCATCCCTTCGCCTGCGAAGAGACCTACAAGGACCCCTAATGCACCGCCTACACTGCACATCGCAACGGCTTCTATTAAGAACTGCAACAGAATGTCGTGGCGTTTTGCGCCTACTGCTTTCCTTAATCCGATTTCGCGTGTCCGCTCCGTTACAGCAACGAGCATCATATTCATAATCCCGATGCCGCCGACGAGGAGTGAGAATCCGGCAATACTCCCCAAGGCGATTTTAATCACCTTGCTAATCTTATCTAATTGTGCCATGCCTTCCCGCATATCCCAGATGGAGAAAAAGTCATCTTCGCCGTTATGCGTCTTTCGGAGAACTGTTTTCACCTCTTCGATGGCTTGCGGAACTTCCTCAACGGTGTGTGCGTGAACGGAAAGCATAACGATCCTATCGTTTCCGGTGAAACGTTCCTGCGCCGTTGTCAGTGGCATAAAGATCATGTCGTCTAAATTCCAACCAAATCGAAGGCTCCGTCCGCGAGTTTCCATTGTACCGACAACTGTGAACCGTTCCGTTATCCGTTTCTGATCTTTTCTCCCATATCGGTCAAAGCGACCGCCTGAACCTTTGCCGATTTTAATTTCTTTGCCTATCGGTGATGCCGTGCCAAATAGAGCAGTGACCACTTCCGAGCCAATCACACAAATTTTGGCTTCGTTGTTAATATCTTCGTCTGAAATAAAACGCCCTTGCTGAATATTCCAGTCCATTGCCTCTGCAAAGGACGAGTTTACACCATTATAGCCTGTCCGATGCTCTGCGCCTCCAGCGGCTTGAACGAGGACCCCGCGCCATTCGGGAATCCGCGGCACAACTAACTCGACAGACGGACATTCCGCCTCAATTGCTAATACGTCCTCGTACTCAAAATACTCATTACTCCGGTTCGGCACCCAACGGTTGTTTACGCGTTTATGGCTACTCCGATACATAGTAAACTGGTTCACGCCGCCCAATTTCTGTGCGTCTTGTAGGACGATCGCCTTTGCTCCATCGCCAATAGCGATCATTGCCAGCACCGAGGCAACGCCGATAATAATCCCGAGCATTGTGAGCAAGGAGCGCATTTTGTTCGCGCGAATCGCAGCAACACCAACAGATAACCCTTCAAATATACGCATCTCATGCCTCCAAATTAAATATAGTTCTACACTTTAATAAGTTAGACAAAGAAGATGTTAATAAGGTTCGTTTTTTTTGTAAAGGTTTTTATCTGAACGCGCGCCACATCCTAATTAGACGCAATTAGGGGTAATAGGTTTAGTGTTTTCGGTCTAAAATAGGAGTGATTAATCCGTCCGGAGCGCCTGAATCGGTGGGAGCAGGGATGCCTTTATCGCTGGATACAATCCGAACGAAATGCCGATTATCGTCGAGAACGATACCGAAATCAGGATCCATTGCAAGGAGATGACAGCGGGCCATTCGGGCACAATTTTAACGATTTTGACGGCGAGCATCGCCATCCCTTCTCCTGCTAAGATACCCAACCCAATACCAATTGCCCCGCCGACGCTACATATTATTATTGCCTCTATTAGGAACTGCAGCAGAATGTCCAAACGTTTTGCCCCGAGTGCTTTTCGTAAACCAATCTCGCGTGTCCGTTCCGTTACAGCAACGAGCATCATATTCATAATCCCGATGCCGCC
>JAJECD010000228.1 GCA_022822215.1 Candidatus Poribacteria bacterium
GATGGCATCCGCCATTTCTGCCTCAATCGCCCGTTCGTAACTGTAGCTTGTCCCGCTTATTAAGAGTAAGCCAAAGGTGAAAAGTATTCCTAATACTAAAGTTGTAAAACGCATAAAGCGCATCTCCTTTTTTAGTGGCTGGAGGCAAATAGCCGTCAGCAATCAGCAAGAGGAGTGTAATAATTCATCAGAAATCTCTTAACTGACTGCCGAAAGCCGATAGCCGATAGCCATTTTGTTATGGGGATCGAATTTTGCCCCATTGTTGGATTTGTAAGTCTGATGGTTCTATTGGCAGCACGTCTGAACCAGGGTGCCATTTCGGTTGTGCTGCCCATGCACCATTGTTAATTAATTCACGGCGCGCGCTACCATCAGCACGCATCAGGTGGATAACCCATCTGCCGTCCTTCTCAAATTGAAAAGCGATTATATCTCCATTAGATGCATAAGCGGGAACGGCTTCGTCTGTGGGTGTATCAGTGAGTGCTTTTTTGTTTCCACCGTCCACTGCGTCCATGATGTACAAATCTAAGTCGGCGAGGGCTTCCTTTCGGTGCATGGCGGCATATATAATCTGTGTACCATTGGGTGCCCACGCCGGATAAATGTCCATCAGCGGTTGATGTGTCAATCGCTGCTCGACTCGGCTATGGATATTGACCACGTATATATCCCAGTTGAATGACCGCTTTGAGTGGAAAGCGATGGCATTGCCATCGGGTGACCATGCGGGGATCTCATCTTCAAATGGGTTTTGCGTAAGCTGGATAACCTCATCGTTTTGGAGGTCAAGCAAATAGATGTCAAAATGCCCGCCACGATTCGATGTGAAGGCGAGACGTTTACCGTTGGGTGACCACGCTGGTGCTTTGTCCGTTCCAGGATGATGCGTGAGTCGGTGCTGATTTGTGCCGTCTGCCTGCATCACATAAATTTCGTGATTTCCATCCCGCCTTGAAAAGAATGCAATCTGCATGCCATCAGGTGCCCACGTCGGATAGTAGTCTGCCGCAGGATGACGCGTAAGGTTCACTGGCGGCTTCCCAGCGGTATCTGTCAGATAGATTTCCCAGTTCCCGCTCACGTCCGAAGCAAAGGCGATCGTTATAGGCGACTCTGGTTGGCACAAAGCACTATCGATTAAAAGGGCAAACGCCAGAAAAAGACCACTTTGACATGCTAACAAAATTCGCATTTTTTGTCCATGTTTTTTGTAAAGGAGCAGAATTATTGTCTGTAACATCACAATCCTGAAAATCCCATAATCCTGAAAATCCTGATTCTGACAATAAACGCTGCCAACCGCAATACCTACCTTCCATATTTCCATTCTTCCGATTTGCTTTCTAATCGCTATCTGCTAATCGCCACATATCAGAATTTCCCGTCGCGTACCTCAAAATGCGTCGGTTTACGGAGCGTTGTGCCACCTATCCTGACCCATTCTGCTATCCATTCAATCATCTGCCCTAAAGAGACGCGAGGGTATCCAAACAGTTGATGGCATCGAGAGGCATTGCTCAATAGGGCAGTTTCCGCTTCTTCACCCTCAAAACGCGGCGATTTGTTAAAGCGTGTTCCAAAACATGAGGCAAGGTATCGGACAGAAACAGTCTCCGGACCCGTCACATTGAGAATCAACGGTGGGCTTTGACAGTGTGCGAAAGCCCGTAATGCTATTGCGTTCGCATCGCCTTGCCAGATTACATTTACATTTCCCATTTCAAGAGAGATTGGCTCCTCCGCGTAGACTTTTTCAGCGATATCCAATAGTATACCATAGCGGAGATCTATCGCGTAGTTCAGTCGCAAAATTGTCATCGGCGTACCGAACTGCGATGAAAAATAGGTGCATATCCGCTCACGGCTCAGGCACGATTGTGCGTATTCACCAATCGGGGCAACCCGTGAATTCTCAGTTGCACCGCCATGAGGGACCGGTGTCAGTGGATAGACATTCCCTGTTGAAAAAACGACCAGTCGAGAGTTGCGAAACTTTTCCGCTACACGTCCCGGCATATAGCCGTTCATCGCCCACGTCAGGCTTTCATTCCCTGTGGAACCGAACTTCCTACCTGCCATCAAAATCACGTTTTGGGTGTCGGGAAGGTCTTGGAGGCTCTTTTCCGAAAGCAGATCAGCAGCGATTGTTTCGATACCCACTGCTTGTAAGTTTTCTTGTACGCCGGGGGTCGAGAAGCGAGAAACCCCAATCACGCTTTTGGCAATACCAGCACAGTCGATGGCACGTTTCGCTTGTTTGGCGAGGGTCGGTCCCATTTTTCCACCGACACCGAGGATAAGGACATCCCCTTCCAGTGCAGCGAGTGCCGCTATCACTTCATCTGTCGGTTTGGATAGATATGATTCTAATTGGACTTCAGTTTTTATCAATGGAGGATCAGGTGTGTTTAAGGGGCAAGCCTTGGAGCCTGTCCCGTCGTTTTTCAATTAATATTCAGCCTTGATGTTTGCCCATGTGGTACTCAACTTTTCCTTAGGATCAACGGCAAATAAAACACCTTTGTTCATATCAGCATTAATCTCATCCTCACTCAAGGCACGCGTATAGAAGGCGAATTCATCAATAAACCCGTTTAGGTATTGAATATCTGCCTCGTTATCTTTACCGAGAACAATGGCACCTGCCGCTGAGGCAAAGATTGTAAACTTTCCACTCCAGTCCTCTTCACTGACGACTCTACCGTTGAAGTAGGATTTCTGGACTTTACCGTCATAAGTGCCAGCAATATGCACCCACTTTTTGGTGGGTAATTCCGGGATCGGTGTACGGTGTTCCGTATTTTTTGTGTCATAGATGTAAAACACCATGTCTGCGGCACCTTCAATGAAAGTTTCCGCGGGCCACGCCCCTGCAGCGTTTAACGTTTCCCAAACTTGCTGTGTCTCTCCGGTGTGTGCGTTAAGCATCACCCAATGTTCCACGGTCATCTCTGTGAGTTCAACGTCCGTGAGGCCGGGAATTTCTGGCTCGGTTTTGATAAAACTTCCGCCATCAAACTCCATTGCGCCGCCAAGTTGACCGTCTTTAGTCCACTCGGCACCGGAGATTTCGCCATCAAACCCGTTGCCACTGTCATCCGCAACCTCTTTGTTATCATCTTCATCAAAAGAGTAGTAAACCAGCAGATCGGGGTCGTTCCGAATCGCTTCAACGCTCACTGAAAACGCGAGGACAGCACACAAAGCCAGCCAAAAGAGGAACCTTTTCATCATGATTCTCCTTTTTTAATGGTTATCAGTTATCAGTTGTCGGTTATCGATAATAAATTGGAGTCAAGCTATCTATGCGACTTAATATTTGCCCAAGACGTAGTGAGTTTTCCTGCCGGTTCTACAGGTGTCAGGAATGACGATGCATCTTGGTCCATGCTCGCTTGGATTTCGTCAGCCGAGAGGGCACGATTCCACAGTCTAACCTCGTCAACGCTCCCAGTCCACGCTTCACCGCCCCAGGTACCAATGGTCACTGCACTCGTATTTTCAGCCGGAGCCACTGGATTGCCGGATTCTTCGGAATACGTCACTTCGCCATCGAGGTAGATCTCCACTAAGCCGTTGTTATCGTCTGTGTGGGTATAAGCGAGATAATACCATTTGCCTAACTCTAATTCTGTTTCGTTATCGTTAATATCTTTGAATCCACCGGCTGCACCGTTTGTCCAGACTTTGATACCGTTTGCTGGATTCATGCCGAACCCGAAACCGATGTGTCGAGTTGCGCCGCTCTGCCGGGTGCCGAAAATAATAGCGTGTGCGTTTGGCAATCTGTCCAGTTGCACCCATGCCGCCTGTGTAATCGCGCCTTCAAGATGGAACGCGGCATCGTCTTCAATAAGGACGTGGTCTGCCGCTGCCGCGAATTGGAGTGCCTTGCCGAATTGCCCATCAATCCATGTTGCGCCGCCCATCACTTCGCCTTCAAAGCCGTTTGCAGAAAAGTCTTGTGTCACGCTACCAGAGCCTTCATCAAGCGGCATATATAGAACAAGCCCGTCCATTAAATCAGCGTGAACGAATGCCGCACATAAGAGTAAACAGAACGTGATTATTGAAAAAATTTTCATTGGGATCTCCTTTAATTAAAAAGTGGAAGTCTAAGGTTATACAAAAATACAGAGGACCGTCTTTCTATTTTACCGCATCCCATTCTAACAGATTTGCATTTCTGTTTCAACGGAGAAAATTTTGCGTATTGAAACTTAGGCGTGTATTATGGAGATATACTCTTTGCACAACGGAATCCCAGTGCACCGATACCGGCATACGTGGGGCTCGTGCCGTGACGATTTGAGACCCGCAACCATTCAGGTTCGCTGTTCCATCCACCACCCCGTAGCACCCGAAAGTCTATAATGTTCTCGAAATCGTTAACAATCTCCTCAACGTTATTCGCCCCTGCGGTCGGATTACGACGGGGGGAGTTGGCATAGAAATCAACCTCATATCCATCAAGGCACCATTCCCAGACGTTTCCGGCGATGTCGAATACACCGTAGTCGTTAGACGGATACTCACCGATAGGCGTTGTCTGACCGAGATTTTTGCCGTAATTTGCCCTGTTGAAATTAATACCGTTGCCCCACGGATACTGCTTTCTTTTTACTCCGCCGCGCGCTGCTTTTTCCCATTCCGCCTCTGTCGGTAAACGTTTGTCTACCCAGACTGCGTAAGCCATCGCAGCGTACCAACTCACATAACGCACAGGATGATCACTTTCTCCAAGCGGATGGTTGTTTCCGTTCCAATCGTTCAGATAATTATCATCAGCGAATCTGCCGTCAATACGGTCTTTTTGCCACGCTGGATTCGCAAGCACGAAATCCTTGAATTCCGCATTCGTTACCTCGTTTGCGTCTATATAAAACGCGTCAAGATGAACCGTATGCACCGGTTGTTCGTCGTTATCCGCATCACCGTCGTTGCTCCCCATCTGAAACTCGCCTTCCGGAATTAGCACCATTCCATCTGGAATGATGGGTTCAGGTTCAACGATAACCTCGGCTTCAGGTTCAAGGGGAATTTTAGGTTGCGGTTCAGAGACGGGTTCAGCTGCTGGCTCGGCGGTCACTAATTCTGCTGGTGGACTCTCCTCATCTTCTTCACGCGTTCCACAACTCATTGTGTAAACAGCCAATAGACATGTAAGTATTAAACCTAAGGGTATAAATAAATTTTTCATGAATGTTAAGAAGCCTTTTGCTTTAGTAAACCTCCAGATAATTGTCAGTTTCCCACTGACTGATACTCAGATGATAGTCCCGCCATTCCTTACGTTTCACCTGAATGTAATAATCAGCGTATTCGTTTCCAAGTGCGTTTTTGATGACTTCATCTTCTTCAAGAGCGTCAACGGCATCGCTGAGGGTCGCCGGTAGAGAACCGATACCTCGATTTTCGAGTTCATTTTCCGGTACTTCATAGAGGTTGTCCTCGTTTTGTACGCCCGGGTCAATCTGATTTTCGACACCGTTCAGACCCGCGGCAAGCATCACTGTCGCTGCGAGATAAGGGTTCGCTGCCCCATCACTTAATCGGTTTTCGATACGTCCGGGTGCTGGGATCCGAATCATCTGCGTTCGATTGTTTGCGCCGTAGGTAACATAAACCGGTGCCCATGATGAACCCGAACGCGGGGGTCTCCGAACTAAACGTTTATAACTATTCACCAGTGGATTCGTGACGGCTGTTATCGCCTTCGCGTGTTTGAGGATACCCCCGGTGAACCAGTAAGCGAGTTTGGACAAGCCGTTTTTATCGTTCTCGTCAAGAAACAGATTCGTCTGATTATCAGTATCCCAGAGACTCATGTGAAAGTGTGCGCCGTTGCCTGTCAAATTTGTGAATGGCTTCGGCATAAATGTTGCCAGCAGTTCCCGTTCCTCAGCGATTGTTTTGACCATCCACTTAAAGAAGGTATGTCGATCTGCTGTTGTGAGTGCGTTCGCATACGTCCAGTTCGTCTCAAACTGACACGTTCCGTCTTCATGGTCATTCGCGTAAGGTTCCCACTTTAATTCTTGCATATATTTGATGAGCGTGGTCATCATGTCGAGATTGCGATGCAACGCTCTTAGATCGTAACACGGTTTATCCAACGTATCGAGTTTATCCCATGGGGCATACTGTCCTGCTGCGTCCTGCTTCAAAAGCATGAATTCCGCCTCGATACCGACATTGAAGGTGTAACCCATTTCTCGTGTTTTCTCTAATTGCTGTCGTAGAATGGTCCTCGGACAGTAGTGCCACGATTGTCCCTCAACGTACATGTCCCCCGCTACCCACGCTAAATTTTTCCGCCACGGCACGATTGTCAGCGAATTAAAGTCAGGGATGCTCGCCATCTCCGGGTCGTGCGGGTATTGTCCTATCTCCCCAGCAGCAAAGCCTCCGAAGCCTGCCCCCTCTTCCGCCATATCCTTAAGGTGCGTTGCTGGGATGACCTTCGCCTTCGGAGCACCGCTCATCTCTACGAAAGAGCAGATGAAAAACTCAATGCCCTTCTCTTCGACTAAACATTTAACTTGGTCTATAGTCATAAAATTCTTCTCCAACGATTCATGTTGCTAATCGCTGACTGTTATAAAAATGATAACTACAAAATGTGAAAACATGATACCATTATAACGGAAGTCCTGAAAATTTCAAGGAGTTTGTGGAAAAGAAAAATGATGACGTTCTTCTCTCGCTTTTACACAAAATGGTCACTTTTGATTGGTGGGCTAATTCTCGTCTACCTGTTACCAATCTGGTTGTTCCCCTATTTTCCCACACAAGATGGCGTAAGCCACGTCTATAACTCCCAAATCTTGACGGAATACAACAACCCTGAATATCAATTTCGAGATTATTACGAGATTAACTGGTATCCTTTTCCGAATTGGCTCTCACACTTTTCATTGGCAGTGTTAATGTTCGTGTTTCCATCCCTCATCGCCGAGAAAATCTTTCTGAGTCTCTATGTTATCCTCTTTCCACTTGCCGTTTCTTATTTTCTCAATGCTGTCCAGCGCGGACGGCATGCCCTCGTCATCCTGAGTTTTACCTTTATCTACAACTACCTTTTCCTCATGGGCTTCTACAACTTTGCCGTCAGTGTGCCGCTCTTTCTGCTTGCACTCGGTTATTGGTGGAAACACAAGGCGCAGATGAACAGAACGCGTATCGTTCTACTCAATCTGCTCATCGTGATTACCTATTTTGCACACCTCATCTCTTATGCTTTCATCTTATTCTCTATCGCCTTATTGGCACTGTTTCATTTTAGGCGAGACTTCAAACGGATTCTCATTACAGGATGCTATCTTCTCCCCGCAGCTGCGCTACTTCTCGTCTACCTTCCAACTTCTGACCTATTGGCAGGGGAACCGCCTGAGTTTGGACTCGGTCGGTTCGGAGAACTGTTCGCGAACCTCGTCGGTATGCATGTGCTTGTCGCTTACGCTGAACCTCCGAGTTGGCTCTCCGGGCTTGTCTCTGTCTTCTTACTTTTCCTCGCAGTTGTGACAATCTGGCAAAATAGGAGCGGAAAAACAGCAGAATTTGCTGGACAGACAGCGTTTCTCTGCCTTACTGCTGTGCTTTTCGGACTCTATTTCATCCTACCCAATTCTATCGGTCCCGGCGGTTGGGTCAATGACAGGCTCGCCATTTTAGCCACGCTCGCTATATTCGCGTGGTTTCGTGAGTTTGATAAGATTCAGTGGAGGCGTGTGTTCACGGCGGCTGTCACACTTCTGGCACTCGTTAACATTGTCTATGTCGGCGTTGTCTTTAAAAATCTCAACGCCGAGATACGCCAGTTTAACGCTTTTGTGCAACGGGTTGGAAAGAACAAAATCATCCTCCCACTTCACTTTGATCCGAGAGGCAGCTCCGAGCGCGTAGGTATCTTTGTCAACGCCGCCAATTACTACTGCCTCGACAATGGCTGCATTAATCTCGGCAACTATGAGATACAGTTTGACTATTTCCCTGTCCGTTTCAACGCTGAGTTTGAGAGACCCTTAGACGAGAAAGAGTGGGTCCAAACCGTCCACTGGGAACCGGAAAAGATAGATCTCTGTGCTTATGCTGACAACGTGGATTATCTCTTATTGTGGGATACTCCCGACACACCTATCGTTGCTGAGGCGATTGAGACGTGTTATACACTGGTTGCATCGGAAGGAAGGTTGCGGCTTTATAGCGGAAAACGATAATAGGGCGCGAAATCGGAGATAGTGGATACCCACGGCCCCTTCAATATTCCCCCTTAAGCGTCAAGGTCGCAATGGTGTGTGTATAATTCAGAAAATCGAGCAGTGGATCCGCTTCGTTCGTGCGGTTTTGGGTCATCTGATAATCGGCGTTGAGTGTTAGATACGGATTAAACTGCCAATTCAGTTGGACATTTGCCGCTATCTGTGTATCTCGACGATCTTCGGGGATTTCTGGGATACCCCCAGTTTCATCCAGGATCTGTCTGCCTTCAAACTGCACCCAGAGTCTGGAGAGTCGAAACCGTATCCACCGTCCGGTATCCAGTCGGTAAAATGAACTCGCCGCAACTTCGGTACTGGCGAAGCTAAAAAAGTCAACGCTGGAACGATTCAGAAATAGATTTACCTCCTCCTGAAACATAAGCCCTTCAGTTGCTACCTGTATCAGTTTTGCCGACCCGATATGCCGCCAATCGTTTCGACGTTCGTTATCTTCAAGTCCTGTGATACCTAAGATGAGGTTATTGAGATTGGTTTCGTAACTGCTGTTCTCTATCGTGTATTCAATTTTACCGAGCATCTGTTCAAGAAACCCGAGTTGCAAACGTCCGGTTATGTTGTGGCTGTTAGAGCCGATGAGTAGGAAATCCTCTCTCAGTGCCTCGTCATCGTCAAATCGGTGTAATCTCAAGTTATATTCTAAGACGCGTCCGAAGCGTAGACCGAGTTGTCGTTCGGTATTGTTGTAGACATTGGAGGTCCGCACGAAACGTTGCAGCCGATGCGAAGCCACAAGTGGCGGTAGGTTTTCAAGCGGTCGGAAACTCAGTTCAGTTAAGAGGGCATCGCTGAAGGCATCGAATTCATTGAGTTTTCCCTCTGCACCCGTATAATTTTCAACTTGGGGGATATATTGCAGTCTCAGTCTGAGTTTATCAGCGACCGGTAAATCTCCGTTCAAGTCAACGCCAAAGCGATTGATTATGCCTACAAGCTGCGGGTCATCTTCTCCTGCCAAGCTGCTTGTGTATGGATCTACGCTTAAGCCGAGTTCGATGTGGTTGTTGAAAGTATTAGAAAAGTGGGAGCTGATTGTTAGTTCTGCGGGATCGGTTTCAGACGTTTCGGGTTCTTTTTCTAAGAGGCTTTGTCCAAATTCGGGTTGAAATTGGGCGTGTACGCTGCCCATACCCAGTTGTATAAAGATGAGGAGGCATACCGCCAAAGAGAAAGTTATTTTTTTCATTTTTGTTGTTACTCAATCATTCCGGTTTGTGGGCTTGAAGCGGTGGCGTAGAGCTTCCGAGGAATACGTCCTGCCAGAAACGCCGCTCTCCCGGCTTCAACTGCCTTTTTCATCGCTTCTGCCATCAGAACGGGACGGTGTGCCTTCGCTACCGCGGTGTTAAGCAAAACCCCGTCACACCCTAACTCCATTGCTATCGCCGCATCCGATGCTGTCCCAACCCCTGCGTCCACAATCAGCGGCACCTGCACAAGGTCACGGATAATCTGGATATTATACGGATTACGTATTCCCATCCCGGATCCGATCGGTGCACCTAACGGCATTACAGCGGCACACCCGAGATCTTCTAATTTTTTACAGGTAATCGGATCGTCATTACAATAGGGCAGCACAGTGAAACCGTCTTTGACAAGCGTTTCCGCCGCATTGAGCAACTGTTCTACATCTGGAAATAGGGTCTCCTCGTCTCCGATAACTTCGAGTTTGATGAGCGATGTCTCAACTGCCTCTCTCGCAAGGTTCGCTGTCAAAATTGCGTCTTTTGCTGTGAAGCAGCCCGCGGTGTTCGGCAGAATCGTCATGTCCCGTTCACGTAGAAGAGCGAACAGATTTTCACCCGATGTCCCCGTAAATTTCACACGCCGCATTGACACCGTCGCAATTTCGGCACCGCTTGCCGCGATAGACTCCGTCATTATATGGAAGTTCGGGTAACCTGCTGTTCCGATGAGTAGTCTCGATGCATAAGTTTGATCTGCGATTTTGAGTTCTTGCATGTTTTTCTTTCCGATGCCAATCCTGTTTTTAATTAGTATAGCAGCCTCAAGGTGTCTTTATCAAATATTTTGGAGTCGTGTTATCCGCCTTGGGCGGCGCGGATAATTTCTACATCGCTGTTCTCGCGAAGTTCCGTCGCCTGCCATGCCGTTTTTGGGACAACCTCCCGATTCACAGCGACAGCGATGCCCGCCTGCTTCGGATTCAATTCTAAAACGATGAGCAAGTCGCAAATATTTAAATTCGGATCAACCGTTTTTTCTTCGCCGTTAACGTGTATTTTCATTTTTTTGAGTGTGGTTACGGCACACGGCGTGTGCCTGCTACTTTAAAAACCTGTCTAACTGAAACGGGGCGATTATCTTTGAGGTCTCACTGGTCAGAATTAATTTGGTGATCTCGTAAGCCGTAATCGGTGTGAGTAAAATACCGTTCCGATAGTGTCCCGTTGCATATATTAGATTCTCAATAGGTGTCTTGCCGAGTATAGGCGCATTGTCTCTACTGCCGGGACGTAGGCCGCTCCACGTTTCAAGGAGTGGCAGTTCATAGATACCAGGCACCGCTTCCCACGCTCCGCGCAGGAGTTCAAACACACCGCCAGCCGTTAAACGCGTGTCAAATCCCATCTCCTCGCTCGTTGCACCGACGATAAGCCTGCCATCGTTTCTCGGTACCAGATATACTGAGGTCGGGTATCTCGCCCTGACAGTGCGGATGACGTTTTTAACCGTAATGCCTTCCTCCATTTGCAACGCCAACATCTGCCCTTTCACAGGACGCACCGGCGGGATAATGGTATCCGGTAATCCGTCAATCTGGGCAGACCAGCATCCCGCTGCGAGAATAAGTACCTCCGCTTCATGGAAACCGTCTTGTGTTTGTACACCCGTTGCGGTTCCATTTTCTACAACAATTCTTTCGATCGTACTGTTTTCATACAATATACCGCCACGCATCTGATAGGCGCGCCGAAGTGCCTGGACCATCAATCGATTATCGACTTGATGATCGGTCGCGCAATGAATCGCTGCAGTCACGCGAGGCGAAAGCGCGGATTCGATTTCGCGTGCTTCTCGTCCGTTCAACCACTCGACATCCAGTCCTAATTCCTGTTGTGAGGTGTAAAGATGCCGGAGTTGATGTGTATCGTCGGGTTCCAATCCGACAATAAGCGTACCTTCGACTCGATAGCCGATGGACATCTTCGCGTCAGCCTCTAACGCCTCGACCCATTGTGGGTAGCGTGCTAAACTTTGGGAGCCGAGTTTGAGGAGTTCCGGTTCTTCGCGATGTGCTTCGGCGAGTGGCGCAAGCATACCCGCAGCTGCCCAAGAGGCGGCACGCCCGGCTTGCGCGCGCTCATAAATGGTGACAGCGGCACCCGATTTCGCAAGCTGCCACCCGATACCGATTCCAATCACACCGCCACCAATGATGATAATCTTCTGATTTGCCATTTAGATAGTTGTAGGGTATCAGTTGTCAGTAGTCTGGAACGCGCCATGTGCCAGTTATGGACGATGGTCATGCCCAAATGTTCTTTTGTCCAACAACCAAAAGCGAAGCGAACCGACAACCGATAACTATTCCAACACATTGATGAAACAATCTTTTGCTTCAACGGTTTTGGAGATTAACCCTTTTTCATAAGCGAATTTCGCGAACGCATCCCACTTTTCTGCAGATTGCACCTGTGTCGTTGCGAATAGGTCCAGTGTGTCTCGAAACGCCAATTCTTCTAAATCTTTACGGGCATCCGGGTTCGCCTTAAAAAAGAGTTGCAGGGCATCATCGGGATTCTCTTTCGTGAATTGAATGGCTTCTTGAACAGCCATCATTAGTTTTTTAGCGGTTTCTGGATATTTGTCCAAATAAGTGTCATTGGTGATAATTACTAATTCATAATAGTCGGGAATACCGTGTTTCTCAAGCGCGAAAAAATCGGCTTCTGCCCCTTCGAGTTTCAACATGTTAATCTCGTAGTTCCGAAAGGGTCCGATCACTGCGTCGATTTGACCGCTGAGGAGAGGTGCCAAGATATTTGTACCTACATTTATCAGTTCATAATCACCTTCGGATAATCCAGTATTCGCCGCGATAGCGTTAAACAGAAGCACGTCCAGCGGTGCGACTGTATATCCGATTTTTTTTCCTTTGAAATCTGCAGGCGTTTTAATGCCGGTTTTCTTCAGAAAACTGATTGTATTGAGTGGATGTTCAACGAGTAAACCAATTGATTTGACCGGCAAAACTTCTTCACTGGCTCGCGCAATTGTGACGCTTTGTTGGTAACTAACAGCAAACGGGTATTCCCCTGCTGCCACGAGTTTGAGTGGGGCATCTGGGTCACCGCCCCAGAGTAATTCGACTTCCAACCCGTGTTTGGCGAAAATTTTGTTCTCTTGTGCGACATAAAGCGGGGCATGGTCTACGTTAGGGAACCAATCGAGCAGTAGTGTCACCTTTTCTGTTTCCGTTTTCTCGTGACTGTCTGCGTAGTTGTCGGTTTGCCCTATTAGAAGTATACCACAACCGATAAGAAACATTAAGCAAATTGCTGTTTTCATGTTTTTAATTTATTCCTCCTGGGCGTTGCTCCATTCCATTACGCAACGGTCTTTGGTGAGGTCAGAAACCTTTGAGCACCTGGAATGGGTTAGAATTCATTATTCCTATAGTTAGAGAATCATTAGAAATCTGATTTTTCGTATTGATGCTGCCGCCACGGCATTGCGTACCGCTCCAGCAGCGTCATCAATCCAAAAAGACCTAAACCTAAAAGCGTTAAACAGAAAATAGCAGCGAATACGAGTGAAACTTGGAGTTTTCCATTGGCATATAACATGAGGTATCCGAGTCCGGCTTTCGCTCCCACCCATTCACCAATAACCGCGCCGATCGTTGAGATGGAGATACCAATCTTCGCGCCCGAGAATATGAACGGCAATGCCGAGGGGATGCGCACCTTCCAGAGTATCTGCCACCGCGTCGCTCGCAGAATCCTAAACAGATTTACCGTATCTGGATCGGTAGACTTCAAGCCGTCTAACGTATTCAGCACAATCGCAAAAAACACAATCAATGCTGCCATGACAACTTTAGAAGCGATTCCGAAACCGAACCACAACACTAACAGCGGTGCAATCGCAAAGACTGGGACGGTTTGTGAACCGATAACATACGGATAGAAGGCTTTCTCCAGTATCGGAAACTCAAACATCAAGATGGCTAACGGAATGCCGATGCTAACGGCGAGGACAAATCCGAGGAGCATCTCTTGTAGCGTCACGAGCGTATGTTTCAGCAGTTGTGCGTGCTCCACAAAGAGCGCCACCACAATTTTCGAGGGTGCTGGTAAGATATAGCGCGGGACATCAAAAAGATGCACGGCAGCTTCCCATACGCCTAATACTGTGAGTAAGATAGCCACGGGAATTACAAATTTACCGAACATACGTATCTGCTCCTTAACGCGAAAAAGCCGTCTTCCTTTTTTGGCATCGCTTGCAAGCCAAAACTTGCTTGACAAAAGTCGGTGTAGGGAATAGCCCTGTGCCTAAAAGGGAGCGGCTCTATGTTTTAATGGTTTTCGGCTTTCAGTCTTCGGTTTTCAGGAACCCGTTTATGGCAGTAAAGACATTTGATGTTCCCAAACGTTCTATCGACAACCGACAGCTGATTGCTGATAGCCAAAACATATTTTCCCTACGCTGGTATGATCCAGATCAGGTTCAAAGGGTGTTTTCTCAGCTCTTAAGCACGTAAGAGCACCCCATAATGTTATTAATGATTATAGCATATCCTCCACATTTAAAGCAAATTTTGAAGTATTAACAGTTTTTCCTTAATCGATTGGCATCGCGTGCGCTGGAATTTCCACGCCTTGTTCACTCCAGAATTTGTAGGCACCGCGATGCAGCGGAATAACAAACGCCTTCGGTCCATTTTCTATCGTCATATCTGCGGCGGCTTGATTGGTTTGGAGCATCGCTTGATGCCCCTCTAATGAGTGAGTATGCTTCAGAAGGGCGTAAATCGTCTCCTCACTCACCGCTTTGTTTGAGATAAGGACTGTCGGCATCAGGATCGTCTTCACCGGTTCAACTTTGCCCTCATAGGCACCTTCCGGTAGAGACCCGGAGAGATAGAATGGATACTTTTCGTAGAAGCCGTACTTTTTCGCAGGCGTATCGAGATCTAACATACGGATGGATTTGATAGTCGTCAGTTGGATGACAGCACTGTTCGGGACGCTGACAAGCCACTGAAACGCAGCTACCTGTCCATCTTGAAGTGCTTCCGCAGCGGCGGTGCCGCCTTTGTAAATAGGCGTGAACTGTCCCCAGATACCCGCCAATTTCGACAACCGTTCTAACGTCTGTGCTGTCCCGGATCCACTCGCCCCAGATGCGATTTTTTTACCAACGATGTCTTCAAACGCAAGGACATCGCTGTTTGCCAATGTTGAAAACTGGTCGTAGGCGATGAAGAGCAGCGTCACCATACGGATATTGGTTTTCGGTCCTTCTGCTGCGAAAATTTCTTCTCCGTGATAACCGAGATACGCTTCGGAGGCAAAAACGACACCGAGTCCTTCTGTATCTTCGTTTACGCGCCGTGTATTTTCGATGGAGCCCGCTGAGGCTTCAACAGATATTTTTATATGTGGCTCTTTGTGACTCAGAACGTGACTAACACTACCCGCAAATTGCGAAAAACTACCACCAATGACACCTCCCATAATCGAGATCCATTCCCGCTGCTGCGAAGATGCCTCCCCTGTTGCGGCTTTTTCACGCGATTGTTTGTCGCTGCATCCGTAAAGAACAACCGACACAACCAACGCAATGGACATGAATAGATATAGTCCGTTATGATATGCGAATCTGGCTTTTGTAAACATAAAATTCCCTTTTGCGTTTGCATTTTGTATAATAGGCTTTTGCTTGCAAAAATAATACCAGATATTTTCTGGTGTTTCAAGGGTTTTCTAATTTGGGTCGGTATGGACTCTCCAAAAGCATAAATTTGCTTGATAAATGTCTGGGGAACTGTTACACTTTAAGGGAAAAAAAAGGAGACGACAAAAAAAATGAAACGTTTCTGCTCACATCTGTTATTAGTGGGATTCAGTCTGTGCTTCGTTATCGGTCTTGTTGCTGTTAGTGATGCTACTACGAAAAAACGTATTGCCGTTATCTATTTTGAGGACCACAGCCGCTTTGATTCACCTACTGGATGTGGTTGTGTGCCGGGCTTCATTGGGAGTATATTTGGCACGAAGAAACAGTGGGATTTAGGGGAGGGGTTCCCCAAAATGCTTAACCGGAAATTGGTCGAGACGACCGTATATGAACCGGTGAGTGAGGATGAGCTCTTAGATGCCATGGGATTTATGGAACTCTCGCGTCCGATCTTAAGGAAAATGGATCAGGCGAAACGTGCTGAACTGGCGAAGCGTTTAAATGCAGATGTGATTGTAATGGGAGATATCCGAAGGTTTAACCAAGAACGCTTAAGAGCGAACGCTTCTCGGACCCTACGGGAGGGTGGACGTGAAGCACAAGGGGGGAACGCGAGGGGCAGTTATGTAGCCCCCGTCATTTTACGCGGTTCTTTCCACCGTGTCACGGTTGAACTCAATATGAAGTTTTATAATGCTGCCGGTACTGTGGTCGCTGAACCCCGCATTACTACCAGTGGAGACCATTCGTATGCTGGCACCAAGATCGCTTCCCTGGAAGCGAGTGTGACAGAGGAAGGCACGAATCTCACGTTTGGTCAGACGCCGGACACACAACGGGCAAATCCGCGCCCGATCGTCAAACCGACGGAGTTGAATCAAATCCAGTTTGCGAGTGCTGAATACGATAGAACGCTTTTCGGTATGGTAACGAATCAGGCACTTATCAAGGTTGTGGTAGCACTTCGTGATAGCGTCGGACCGAATTTCATTACGCCTTGGGAGTCAAAAACCGAAACCCCTAAAAAAGCACAGGAAACCGCCGAAAAAGTAGTAGGTGGACCTATCAAAGGGAAAATTCAATACGTAGATAACGAGAACCTTGATAAAATTTATATCAATATTGGATCTAACAGAGACATCGCTATTAACCAAGAATTTGCCGTCTATACCAGAGGCAAACCCGTGCGCGACCTCGATTCTGGCGAAATCCTCACATATCTTGAAAAGCAGGTAGCGGTCGTGGCGGTTTCTGAAGTCCTGAATGATAAGATTTCCATATTCCGTGTTGTTGAGATAGCGGAAGATCTCAAAATCGGCGACGTTGTTCGCGAAATTACCGCCGATGCTGAGGCGTCTGCACAATCCGATTCTGAAGCAGAGGCAACTAAAGAAGAGAAATAGATTCTCTAAAGAGGTGCTATATGATACAATGCTCGACTTTTTATAGTAAGATTTGTGTGAAAGCCCTATTCTTCTTCTGTTTGTTGGTAGTGGGTCTCGTAGGGCTATTTGGATGTGCTGATCCGAATACGCCGAAGCAGCGCGGAACAGCAGATTCTACCAGTAAACCTTCTTCAGAGGCGGTGGACCCAAAAATTAAAATCGGTTTATCCATGGACTCCTTACGTGTCGAGCGATGGCAAAAGGATCGGGATATTTTCATCGCCGAAGCAGAAAAACTCGGTGCCGAGGTTATTGTTCAATCTGCTGATGGCGATGAACGGCGACAAAATGAACAGGCAGAGAACATGATTACCCAAGGCGTTAATGTCCTCGTCGTCATTCCGAAGGATAGTGTCGCTGCCGCCCAAATTGTCCAAGCCGCACACTCAGAACGGATCAAGGTGATTGCCTATGACCGCTTGATTCGCGAGAGTTCACCCGATCTCTATATCTCTTTCGACAACGAGAAAGTCGGGTATTTGCAAGCCGAATATCTGCTGCGTCAGAAACCGAAGGGAAATTATTTCCTACTCGGTGGTGCACCAACGGACAATAACGCCCAACTCCTCCGAAAAGGTCAGATGCGTGCTTTGAAAACCGCACTTGATAGTGGTGACATCCGGTTGGTAGCAGATGGTCAGCATTGGGCAGTCAATTGGGATCCGCGCGACGCACTCAAGAAGGCGGAACAGGTCTTGACGCAGACGAACAATCAGATAGATGCTGTCGTCGCTTCTAATGATGGGACTGCGGGGGGTGTCATCCAAGCACTTGAAGGGCAAAATTTGGCGGGGAGTGTTCTCGTTTCTGGACAGGATGCAGAAATCGCTGCGTGTCAGCGGATTGTCAAAGGGACACAAACAATGACGGTCTACAAACCGATTCACCTCATCGCTACAAAAGCGGCGCAGGCTGCTGTTGCACTCGCAAAGGGTGAAACAATCGCTGAAGCCACGCAGACCGTTAATAACGGCAAAATTGATGTGCCATCAATCCTACTTACACCGATCCAAGTGGACAAAGCGAATTTGGACGGGGTCGTTATTAAAGATGGATTTCACACGCGCGAGGCGATTTATCAGGAATAGTTATCGGCGGAATGGCTGTCGGCTGTCAGCCGTCAGCAAAGAGGGGTCTTTAGTAGCAAATGGAACTTTACTTAACTACTATTAGAGACTGAGATGAGAA
>JAJECD010000021.1 GCA_022822215.1 Candidatus Poribacteria bacterium
ATGTCCGCATACAGATCGGGCAGCTGAATCACATCGATGCAGCCGGCGTAACGACGATAGTCCGGCATTTCCATCACCCGCGCCACAGCTTTCGCATCATAGTCTTGACGATTTCCAACGATGAAATGACATTGGCTGAAAAGTGCTTCCAATGCGCTGTGCAAATCGGTATAATATTTCGGGTCGAACAGACGAATGAAAGTATCGTACCCGACAATGAACGAAAAGTGTGTGCCGTGGGGATACGCAGGTGTTAACGCCTCAATTTTTTCAATGAATTTTCCATGACTGCAAGCGGCTACAGAAAAATCTTGACGATTTTCCGCGTATAGCTTGAGCGTAAATAAGCGTTCCGCGAGAGAGAGACCGAACACGTCCTTATCGACATTTGCTCTCGCTAAGATTAGCAAAATCTCATCCAGATTGTACTCTTTCTGTGCTGCGTCAATCATTTTGGTATGGGCAACGGTAATCGGATTGAAAGACCCAGAAAATATGCCTAGCCTCTTACCACCTGTCCTGATATGTTGAGCGGCACGATAAATCCAGCGAATTTGCGGTGCGCCGTTGGGATCCAGCTGACTAACAAGCCTTTCGAAACGACGATTCTCCTCTAGATATCTGGACATTTGAGTATCTCCCATAATTAGGTGCTTCCGTAAAGCGAACTGAATTGAAGACCGAGAGTTGCCATTTTTAGGTTAGCATTACCGATGTGAATTATCAAGCGAAATTTCACGTTGAAAATGTCGGGTAAACTAGCAGCTAGTCGTATAAACCGCTGTGTTATGTTTACTGTACTTGTAGTAGGAATCTGTGTCTCCATGGAGAGAAGAATTGCTGCCGCCGCTGATACATCCGTGACAAGACAAGTAGGGGTTTATAGTGACGAAGGCAAGGTCTCGGGGTTACGTGTGGCGATTATGATAGCGATGGCGACACCGACATCTTTGTCGTAAATCTGAATCAGGAAGGGGTGCTGCTTCGTAATGAAGGGGGCAACAAACACAACTGGTTGATGATAAAGATTGTTGGGACAGAAAGCAACCGCGACGGAATCGGTGCGGGCGTCGAGGTTATAACCCGTTCCCACTCCCAAATGCAGCAGGTACAAGCCGGATCGAGCTATCTCTCTGGACCTGACTTACGTTTCATTTTTGGGTTAGGCACAGAAACAGAAGCGGAAGTCGTAAAAGTCACCTAGCCCAGCGGTGTGCAACAAACTCTCACAGATGTTGGGGCAAACAAGTTGCTTGTTATCGCCGAAGAAGATTAGTTGAACGGCACTGTGCAGCATCCGGGGGCGTTGGAACGGAATTGAGTAAATCGTAACAGTTAAGAAACTCAGACTCCCTATAGCTTCTTCAAAACTGTAGAAACATTCGCTCCATTGGGGTTCAGTGTTAGCGTATTTTCTGTTCGCTGCCATGAGCCTGTTTCGACCTCATCAGCTATCTCTGTTGTATAAGCGGAACCAGACAACGCGTAATTGCCCTGTATTTGGTCCTTGCCGACGAGCACCCCTTGAATAGCTTCAACCTGTAGCTGCAGCCGAATGACAACCTCAATTACCATGGTTCCATCGTCGTTAAACGAGTAAGAGATGGACCCATCATAGCCGGTAACGCCGTCGCCAGACCAAAACGCTGCGATAGCCTTCTCTAAAAGCTCTCCATTCACAACAGAACCGTCAGCGTCGAGGAAAGTCCAGTCTTCATCGTCGTAATCATCATATTCGGTAAGGGCTTCTAGTGCACTGAGTCCATGATAGGTCTCAAGCACCCATGTGCCCGTCCACTCATTATCTTCAGGTTCAATTGATTCAGGATCTGTAAGGTCAATAAGCAGTACGTCAAGATCCCCGCAGCCGAGGGCTCCGATAATTGCAAAAAGCCCAACAAAGCCCACAAACAGGCTAATAACGATTTGTCTAACCATCTTTAGCCTCCTTTTTATGGTAGATTTTAAAATTACTTAGACATTCCCAGTGCAGAGCCAACCCCCTAAATCCCCCTTATCAGGGGGACTTTGGACACCTCGCGAAGGTCAAGTAAATGTCTACTTATTTCTCTAATTCACCATAATTGGACTTACGCATTTCGGCGCGGGGCAAGATGCGCCGCCCCGATCAATCGGGAGGCAAGCACCTACAGTTGGCTGCGTAAGTTCTATAATAACACTCCATAGGAGACAAACCTCATGCCTATTAGTGCAGTTATTCATCTTATCCCGCCGGAGGATGTTACGCTTCGTCCGACGATGGGGCATCATGCACACGCTGCGTTTCTGTCGCTGTTGCGGGCGAGCAATCCGGAGAAGGCGGAGGCGGTTCATGCGGGATCAAGCCAAAAACCGTTCACGGTTTCGCCGTTGATTGGGAAAGGTGAGAGACATGGTAATTTTCTGCGAATCCGCGCTGGCACGGAATGTTGGCTTCGGTTTACGTTTCTTGATGACGTCCTTTTCGCGCACTTTGGTAATGCGTTCTTGACGCAGCGTCTGCCGTCCATCCGTCTCGGTGGGGCGATTTTTCAACTGAGCCGTTTGGTTGCGTCAGGGACGGAAGCGAAGGATTGGAGTGGGAACACGACCTATGAGGAGCTGGTTGAAGATGCGGGTAGGGATACGCGGATACGGGTACGCTTTTATTCGCCGACTGCGTTTCGGGGGTTGTCGCCGCGCGGGCAGAAGACGCGGAATCAACCGCATATCGACTTGGTGCGATTTTATCAGAGTTGGATTAACAAGTGGAACGCTTTTTCACCGATGCAGATTGATAAGCACTCCCTTCTCGATTTCATTAGGAACCACAGTTTGGCAACGCGACTTGAGATAAAGACACAGATGTTAGATTTCGGCAGGCATAAAGCGATCGGTTTTGTGGGTGGTTGCACCTATGAATTTGGGGCAGATTGGGATGGTGAGGGCGTGGCACCGATGACAGCGGTGGGATCGAAGTTATCCCCTGTGGAGTTGGTGAGGCTTGCAAACCTGCTCGCTGATTTCGCTTTTTACTGTGGTACCGGCTATAAAACAACGATGGGGATGGGGCAGACACGACG
>JAJECD010000396.1 GCA_022822215.1 Candidatus Poribacteria bacterium
TAAATATTTTAAGTATTGTCAATAAAAAAGTGCATTAAATCGAATACTGAGGGGTTGGACCGCCTGAATTTGCTGTATGAGGGCATTTAGGGCGATTCCAGCACAGCGATATAGGGCAAATTTCTATACTGCTGTGCATAATCAAGACCATACCCAACCACAAAGGTATCCGGAATTTCAAAGCCGATATAATCAATAGCGACAGACGCTTGACGTTGGGAAGGCTTATTGAGCAGTGTACAGACCTTAACAGTTTTCGGTTTTAGGGTCTGTAGATGTTCACAGAGAGACTTCAAGGTGTGTCCGGTGTCAACGATATCTTCTACAATAAGCACGTGCCGTTGTCTGAGGTAGTCGCTGCCCCCTCGAATCAGTTCCACTACTGAGGGTTTCGTATCATTGTGGTAGCTCATAAGTTGCACGAATTCAAATCGCAGTTGAACGTCTCTGGTTGGGTTTTCAAGCTGTGCTCTAAAGATAGCCCGTGCGAGATCGGCGAAGAATAACACACTGCCCCGAAGCACCCCCAGTAAAACGACTTCTTGGTTTTCGTAATCAGTGACGATCTGGGTGCTGAGTTCGTGAATGCGATTCTGAAGATGTGATTCAGAGATTAAAACAGATTCAGAAAGCGGGTGCGTTGCTGGCATAACGTAAGTAAAGATATTGCCGTGTGCTTCGTGTAATTTTGAAGGGTTCGCAGGTCGTATAACCGATGATCCACAAAACCTGATCCTCGCAGACGAGCAGTGGAATGCCATCGCGTTCGGAGCGAGGTACCTTGGCATCTATCAAAAAATCCTTAATTTTTTTTCTTCCTTGCATACCATAAGGCTGAAACCGGTCCCCTCGCTGCCGATTACGTACGATGAGGGGCGATGCCGCTGCAAATGTTTCCTTTAGTTTTTCATAATCAAATACTGCTTCAAACTTGCCGTCTGATGGTGTGAGTATCTCATGAGACGGGCCCTCACCGACTTCCGCAGTTATCTCGGCTTTTAAAGCCGTGATACCTGTTTTACCCGGCACGACGAGCGGATAGGTAAAACTGTCCGGCGCGCCAATGCGCGAGCATTCAGTGCTTGTACATCTTTCAAAAACGAGATGTTGATAGGTCCGTCGAAACCGTAAGCTTTTCGGAAGGGTCAGTACGGCGTTAGGTGCGTTTCCTTCAATAAGATTTAGCATCGCCTCGTAGTGCACAAAATACAGATCGTTCATGTCGCCTAACATTTCAGCGACACTCTGTCGCAGCATCCGTCTCTGTAGCGCGATGTGATACGCTCGAAACTTCGTTCTATTGAGTATGACGCTATTCGGCAGTGCAGCTTTACCCGTATCTGATGTCCGACACGCCTCAAACGCTGTGCGTGCGATCGTGTCAAGGTATGCCGACTCAGCACCCAACACATCGGCAGTACGGCTTAATCCTGTTCTAATGTTCGGATTATAGTTATTTTCAAGCAGCGGTATCAGTTCATGACGGATACGGTTGCGGAGATAGCGTCTATCCGTGTTGGTTGCGTCGTGCTGGGGTGTTACACCTATAGAGGCAAGGAATGACTCAATTTGCTGGCGTGTAAATCCTACAAGCGGACGAATAATCTTAAGGTCTCGGACGGGGGCAATGCCTTTCAGTCCAGTGGCGCCGCTGCCGCGAATGAGGTTCATCAAGACCGTTTCGGCAGTGTCATCATGATGGTGTCCTAAAGCGACCTTGGTAGCCCCGGTTTCTGTACAAACAGTCTCATAAAATTGGTATCGCGCCTTGCGACCGGCGGCTTCTACTGAGAGTTTCCACTTTTTCACCAAGCGAGGCACGTCGGCACGTCGGACGGTACAGGGCAAGTCTAATAGTGATGCGTGATGTTGGACGAAATCGGCATCAGCCTCAGCGTCAGGGCGGAGGCAGTGATTTAAGTGCACAACATGAAACCGACAGTTGAGTTGTGTTCGTAAAGCGTGTAATCCGTATAAAAGTGCGAGCGAGTCGGCACCGCCTGAAACAGCAACAAGCACTGTTTCATCGGGTTCGATCATATTGTGCTGCGAAATGAGGCGATGCATCTGTTGGACAAAGTCGGTTGTCATAAGGCATGCCTATTTTTGGCAGCAAGTTTTGGCTTGCAAGCTGCGCCATTTGACAGCAAGTTTTGGCTTGCAAGCTACGCCAAAAGGACAATGCCGGTGCGGAGAGTCGAACTCCGGACAGCACGATTATGAGTCGTGTGCTCTACCACTGAGCTACACCGGCACTTTTCTGGGTAGGTTTTACAAACTTCATCCTAACATCTATATTAAGTATAACATATATGCGCAGAAAAGTCAAAATTAAGTGGTATCAGATACGCTACCGAATCCGCGCATCTGTTTTCAGTTGTCCCCAGCGCGTAGCGAGTTTACCGTTCACCTCAACCGCAAAGGCTGGAATTTCTTCTCCGTCAATGGTCAGATTGTCGTAATGGACGTTCGCCGTATGGGTAATAAAGCCGATGCGTCCACTGTCTCGGAATTTGGCATCGTCTTTATCGTCGAATAGGAGTTCATCATCAATGAAACATTGGTAGTTCTGCCCCTCTGCGACGACCTTGAGGCGATAGGTTTCGCCGACTTTTGGTTCAGCGGGTAGAGGCGTTGCGATGTGGTCCCACTGATTCTCTCTCCATCGGGAAAATTGGCATTTATGTTGGTCTGTGCGGATCCAGTATCGCATGGCGTTGTCTCCATCCGTATCGGCGCGGATTAATACACCCGCCGCATTTATGCCGGCATCTTCCACCAATGTCACATCTACCTCAAGGGTATAATCCGTCCAATCTTCATCACCGAACATCGTCTTGGCGTACTCTGCGCCAGAAGTTTCGGCATAAGCGTCTTTCTCGATTTTCCACTCGCCTTTGACTTCATTCCAACCGTCTGGAAGCCCCTTATTAAAGTCTTCCTGCCATGTGCCTGCTGAAGCAGTGGAAGTTAATATGGCAATCGTGAATACAACGGATATTACTCTTAGATAGCGCATTTGGTTCCTCCCGTCTATTGATTCATTGATGTAGACCCTTTGCGGTCTGTACATGTTATTACCAATTTGCCGTTGGCACCAATTGTTAAGAACGCGTTTGAAAAGTGTAATTGAGAAAACAAACTCCCGTTAAGTGTGTTTTCTGGACACTGGTTGGCACCTACCAGAAAACACAAAAGCATTCGAGAAGGTTGGGGGAGGGACAAAAAGATTGCAGGGGCGGGATTTGAACCCGCGTCCTC
>JAJECD010000011.1 GCA_022822215.1 Candidatus Poribacteria bacterium
AAAATAATTCTACCATGCTTAGAAGGGGAACCGTTGCAAGCAAAAAAAAGAGCGATATAGTAATCGGTGGTAAAATCTATCAGATTGGTTTTACCACCAAAGTGTTGAATTTCGGTTAGAATTCCAAATTCGTCTGTTTTCTCGGTGTGTCTTTTTGCCCTGTCCAGTTCTGCTTTTTGGACAGATTCTATGTCAAGGTGTAAAGCCTGAGCCTCCTCAAGTTCGCGCCAGAGATTCGAGGATACTCTCTCATAGCATTCCGGTTCACCTCGGTAAATGTAATCGCCCTCAGCAGATATTTTCGCTATCTTACCGATGATTTCCAAAATTTTGTTTAGTTCCGTTTTTTGTGGGCTCATTTTTCGCCTCCACGATGCGGATTACTTGAGGATAATAATAACATGCAAGGTTAACAGATGTCAACCGAATTTGGAGTTTGAGCCCATTAATTTCATGCACCACATACCGCTCCGCTGGAGCGGAAGATTGAAACGGCCACGCGTACTATAGACATATTGCTCCGCTGGAGCGTAATCCGCGAAATCTGCGCAATCCGCGTCAATCCGCGATTCAGACAGCTTATTGCATCGCTTTCTCCACAACAGCAATTTCTTCTTCCCTTAAGTTATACAAGGCATATACGCGCTTATCAATCTCTTTTTCCAAGTCAGCAGTATTTGCGTTTGGGTTTGCTGCTTTTACCTGAAGAATGCGATCTACGATTACAATGATTTCAGTTTGTTGCTCAGATTCAACTATTGGTATTGGAAATTCTTTCACATAATTGTTAATCCAACGACTCGTACCCATACCGCTTGTTTCTGCAACGAGACCTAAGTAAAAACGAATTGTGCTTGAATTGAGGATACCAAGCAGAAATTTTGCGTCTATATCTGAGGGAGGTAATAAGAAATATGCCGAGTTTAGGAGATAAACTTCGTCGTTACAGAGTGCAAATCGCCCCACATCTGACAACTCGATCCACACAATTTTCTCTTTTTTGAAGTCATCATAGAATGAACAGGCTCTTAGATTTGTCCAGTGCTGTCCTTGTGCGCCCCGATTTTTGAACTTATCCCCAAACGAGTCTAAATGTGCGTATATATCAGGATAATCTCTTTCCACATTAACCCCGTTTTTAGTCAATAAAACGTACTGCTTCGGTAAAGTGTAACTGTAGCGAGAAATATCTCTCCCTCTCAAAATAGGTTTTATGATTTCAGTATTGGCTGGATTTTTATCACAAAGTTTTCGTTTCTGATCCTCATCTATAAGAAAAGCTTCATTGCTACCAGTGGCAATACCAAGCCTAATTTTCGTACCCAGCTGCTCAAGAGTTTTCCCTGATGCTTCCAGTTTCTTTTGGAGTTCAACGAGTTTTGGTTCTGTAAGGTTCCACGACTTCGCGTCAAAATATGCTTGCGGATAGTTAAAGCCATTGATTTTTACAAAGTCCTCAAAACTCTCACCTGAAAATGGAGAATTAACAACAATGCAAGAATCATCAGACAGATTTATTGATTTACGTGACACAATTATCGCAACATTAACAATGGCACTCTCGAAAACCTGTGAATCCTCAACATTCAATACTCTGAGCAGTGCATTTTTACTCCGCAGGAGATTTCGGATTGGTGTTCCGTACTCCGCTCTCAAGTATGAATTTGAGGTAATGAAACTGAGGATACCATCTTCATTTTGTAGTGCTATTGCTTTCTCAATGAAATAGCAATAAACATCAGCAAACGGTTGATATGACTGATAATTGTTCTTAATTTTGGCTTTGAGTTGCTTTGAGATTTTATCATGGCTAATGTAAGGCGGGTTGCCAATCACGACATCAAATCCCGCCGTAATCCCAAACATCCATTCCGGATCAAAAAAGTCTGCAGAGGCGTTCTGGTCATAAGGATCCCACTTCGCAATCTTTTCAGTCGTCTCACTTGGAAATCCGTCTTGTTGGAGCAACGCGCTAATCTCGGCGCGGAGTTCTGCATCGCGGTTTCTATAACGTTCTTTCGTGCGTGGTGTGCGTGCCGTGAAGTGTCTGCGACGCACCTCCTCCAATGCCTTCTCTTTACTATCTATCTCTGGATTCCGAAACGTCATCTGTGCGGGTTTTTCCACACCGAGAAGTGTGTTTGCCGCAACAAATTTCGTCTCCAGATTCGGCAGCGGACGCACACCGCGGTTCTCACGGGTATCGTCAATTTTCTGCTCAACGATGAGGGAGGTAAAGAAACGGAGTTTGGCGATCTGTGTGGCAATGGGTTGAATGTCTACGCCGTAGATGCAGTTCTCTATCAAGTAGAGTTTTCTACCGTAGTCGAGTGCGTTGCGTTCAAATGCCTCGTTGATGCTCTCGATCTCGCGTTCGAGTTCGTCAATTGTGCTCTCGCGGATAACACTATCGTCAATCTTTTCGGCAGTCGCAATGGTGCTTTGGACGCGATCAATCTGGCGTTGTCGCCACTGTGCATTGCGCGGATCGAGTTTACCGAGCAGAAAGACGAGTTTGTGGAGGATACCCATCGGGAATGCCCCGGAGCCGCATGCTGGATCCAGAATCTTTAGCGTATCGATGGCGGTGATGAGGTGTTCGACTTCAACATTGGTGAATTGATGGAGTTCGTCGTTGTAGGCAAGCAGGTGGCGGAGTTTTGCGTCAACCCCCCTGCCCCCCTTATCAAGGGGGAAACCAGACGTGTCCAAGGCGTTTTGGAGATAGGCGATGAGGGATTCGTCTACCATGTAGTTGACGATTTCGCGCGGGGTATAGAAAGAGCCGGTCTGTTTTCTGGCAGTCGTGCCGGTTTCAGGGTTATACGCCGCAAGTAGGTTTTCAAATACTTGACCGAGGAGTTCAGGATCAAGGGCAACCTCTTCCTCTATCGGTGTGTTTTCGGCAATGGTGAACTTGTAACGGTTGAGGATGTGGATGAGACCGCGCACGGTATAGCGGCTGTTCTTTGTGCCGTAGACGGCATTAAGATTGACCGCCTGCGGTTCGGAGAAGAAAAGTTCGTTCGGGACACAGAGCGAGTTGTCCTTCCTATCAGAAAAACCGTCAACACGTAGGACTTTCTTTTTTTCGTCTGAAGTGGGTTTATCCAGACATTCAAACAAACCACCGTTGAGGAACGGAATTGACGCAAACAGACACAATGCCGTGTCTGGGTCTCTGAAATGGCGTTTGTAGCGATAGAGCGAAGTTATGTTATAGTGCTGTCGTCCCTCCCCTCGAAACTTACGATTGTTCGGTTTTTCAGACGTGTTCATTTCCTGATTCAGCGTGGCGAAAAATAGGTTTTGGAGAACTGCTTTGTAGTACGTGCTTTCCTCGGCATCCAGATTCGTCAGCAGCTCAGTTATCGCTTCTTCGTCAAAAAGTGTATTGGGGACAAGGTCTTTCTCCTTGAGAAACCAGACGAAGATGAGCCGCGTAATCAAACGGATGATGCAGGTAGCGTTGTGGACAGCGGGGTTGGAAACCCCGCCTACCGATGTGTCGGTGTCGTCGGGGAAGGTCACCTTCTCGACTGCCCAGAAATACCAATCGGCGATCTCTTTGAAGAAGCGTCTGTTAAGTTCAGAGATGTCCAACGTCTGCTGCCACGCCTGATGGAGTTCAAGGAAGTTCGTAAATTCGTGCTGTTGATGAAGTGCTGAGAGCGATAGGTCTGCCAAGATGTCAAGGTGTGCGCGATGTGGACTGCCAACGTCTATGTACTTGATAAGTGTTACCTTTTCAAGTACATCTAACTCAGGCTCCCGCAGGCTCGGTCTGCGATTGATAATGGCGAAGGTTAGGGCGCGTCCATGCTGAAAAATCAGGAGTACTGGCATGGCGTAGAGTTTATTGACTTCTCGTGTGATATTGGCGAGTGCGGTGCGGGAATAGGTGTCTCCTTTGAGTTTGACGGCGAGAAAGAGATAGGATTGATAGATACTCTCATCAACGCCTGCGTCCTCATGGAAGGTTATCATCTCTTGGGTGTGCTGTCTGATTTCATCAGCGGTGAGTTGGAAAAGAAAATCGACGGTCTGCCATTCGTGGAAGCGTGCTTTCGCGGGGTTTATCTCCTTATCAGGATCAAAATCTTCGAGGAATGCTTCTGGGGTGTTAGCCTCTCGGTTAAGGGTGCGTTGGCTCTCGTAGCCTAATACCTTGAGAAGATGGGTTGCATTCTCGGCGAGGTTTCCGTCTGTGAAGTTCCTCAGCGCGCGTTGGATGTCGGTTCTGATATGTGTTTCGGGCATGGTTGGTTTTCCTTTAGGGTTATATCTGTTTAGTTTATACGATTTTTCGAGGATGTGCAAGTGTTAATTTAGATGTTTTCCCGTTTTCCCACGTCCGGTTGAAATAAAACGGCAAACTCGCTACAATATGAGAAGGTTTAATCTGTCAATTTGCTTTGGAGAGAAATTAATGTTTTGCCGTCAATCTGTCATTTGGATGTGTGTTTTTCTCATCGCTATTGGGGGTTCGACGCTCGCAAACGAAGCGACGATGTCCCTATTTGCACAAGGAGTCAAGGAACTGAACGCCGAAAAGTTTGACACTGCGCTTGAGACATTCGAGCAAGTTACGACACTCGCGCCGGATTTCGCCGATGCACACTATCACCTCGGATTGGTTTACTACCAGAAATCGGAATTCCGAAAGGCGATTGAAGCGTTTACCCGAACTTTAGAATTGCTGCCGCGGGACATAAATGCGCTAATCAAATTAGGATTAGCCGCACACAAGGCGGGCGATATAGATGCCGCCGATACCCGAACGA
>JAJECD010000024.1 GCA_022822215.1 Candidatus Poribacteria bacterium
CTCACGGCACGTTCACAGTCAGAAACGAGATTTAGGGTGCCTTCGCCTAATGCGTTCTCTACAACGCCAGCGGGTTTTGCCCGAAACGACATCGTTTGCCTCTGTCGGAACTCGTGCCATTCCTGTCGTCCTACCTCTGCCCTTATACCTGAAAGTGGACGGATGAAATAGTCAATCATCCCGTTGGTGTCTGGGTGGTTAGGATCAAAGCGGTAGAGTTCACCATCTGTTGGGAGTTCGATACCGCGTTGCCGTTGGATATCAACAACAACTCGCGTGGCGTCGAGAAGGCTCTGCTCGGTTGGGGTCGAGTGCAGCCACGTGGGCACGGGATAAGAGCCGACAGTCGTAGTCAAAATTTCTGGTTTTTTAGATATATCTTTCACGGATTTAACTCAATTTTGTACTAATTCATAGGATTCGAGTTCAAAAACAGTTTCGACTGTCACATCACCGCGGGTTTGTGCCTGTGTAAATTTGATAATCCCCACATCTGGTGCGACCCATTTTTTCACGACAGTAATATCGAGTGGGAAATTCTGGTTTTCTATGTCAAATCCCCACCGAAATGATTCTTGAACCTGAAAGACATGTTTAAAAGTCCCAGCAGGTACGGTCACAGTGTCTTCTGAAAGCACTTCAAATTCATCAAACCCCTCGCCGATAGGGAAAAGTTCAGGAACTAATTGTGCCTGAAATTTAGTTTCCCATTTATTACCGGGAATGAGTGGGAATTGATAGAGAGGTAGGTATGGGACGAACAGAATTGTATCACTCGTACCGGAGGTTGTATTCTGTGCATGTTGTAGGATGGCTGAAACTTCGCCTTCTTCGTCAAGGCTTGTGCCGAGATAGGAGTAGTTTACCACGTTTTTCAAGTCCTCAGCCTTACTGGATTTCTGAAGAACGAAACTTTCAACAGTTTCTCCACCTGCGCGTTGGATCTGGATGGTATCCACAATTTCAAATGTAATTTCGTCACCATTGGGATCTCGGTAATGCCAGGTGTTCCCGACTGCCAGTGGATAATAATCTCCCGGTCGGGTCCGCCATACTTGGATGTCAAGTGTGCTCGTTGTGATTCGGACACCGTCGCTGACTGCGACCTCAATCTGGTATCTCCGTTCAGTTTCTGGTGCCTTCCAGACTGCACCAGAATCAGTTTCTATTAATTCGCCGTCCGTGGCAGACCAGGTGTATGATAAAGCATCGTTCTCAAGGTCGGCGGCTTTCAAACGGATTTGTACCGCTGTCCCTGGCGCGACTATGTCTGATTCGGCTTCAAAGACAAGAATGCTCGGTGCGAGGTTTGTGCCATCCGAATCACCCTCGCTGCAGCCGATGACAACGCCAATCAGCAGAACCCAGAGCATCTTCCAAGCGTTGCTTATGTTTTTTGTTTTCATCACATTTTCTCCCACGGGCGACCTTTTTCCACACAATACCCAGCAATCCGCTTGGTTCTTACGCCTCAAGTGGTAGACCGCGTAAGACTTCTCGGCATTGGGTCTCGCCATTCCCTGTTACATTGTAGGCAAAGGTGTTCATCAGTCGATCATTTTCCGAGTTGTTCGGAGCAGAGCCGTGGATAATGAGGGCATTAAAGAATACGCCATCTCCAGGCTCCATTTCCACAGCAACGGCATCTTCACGTTCTTGATAATGACCGGGGAGAAACACCCCGAATGTTTGTTGTTTCCGTTCGTGTTCCTGTAAACCCCAATTGTGGCTTCCAGGCACGAACTGAATACACCCGTTCTCAAGGTTTGCCTCGCTTATCGCTAATTGGCAATTAATCATCACGGGTTTGTTATTATCATTTTTCCAATACGCGTAATCCTGATGCCACGGAATCGCTGTTCCATCGCCACCGGCTTTTGGAAGCAGTTTACTGTGATACAATGAAATGTTTTCACCCATCATTGCTTCTAAAACATTCAGTACTTCATTAGAGCGGAGTAGGCGATTGAGTGTCGGGCTCACCAACTCACTGTGCATCAACTGCTTAATACGGGGCGGATGATCCTCTGCATCGTAGACTTCCCAAGAGATTCCAATACCCTCAGTGGGTTGTGCCGCCATACGGTTGTGTATATCTTCGATCTCTTCACAAATCCGCGCAATATCTTCTGGAGAAACAAGTCCTTTTTTCAGAAGATAGCCGTTTGTTTTATAGAATTCCAGTTCTTTATTCGTAATTCCCATCTGATTTTTCCTCAGCCTATTTAGCCTAATATCAGCCTCGTTTCTGTTCGTGAACTTTATGTCCAAAACTAAATGGCACGGGTTACCCCTCCTAAAGTAATAATACAATTAAGTATATATCAAACCTTCGGAAAAATCAAAAGATTTTCTTGGAACTGTGCTGTTAAACGCATTACCTTAGAAAAATGTTTACTTTCCCACTGAACCTTGCTAAAATATGGGTGAGTTGAGATTTATCTACTACAACGTTGGCAAAACATAATGCTGATTTGTAGTGCTTTGTGGGTACTACGGGAACACTACGGAATGGAGTTAAAAATTAACATGGACTATACGCTCGAAAGTTGCCAAAAACTCGTAGATGACTGGATACGCACCTATGGAGTCCGCTATTTTTCTGAGTTAACCAATACCGCGATCCTTATGGAAGAGGTTGGCGAATTGGCACGGATTATGGCACGCCAATATGGCGATCAGAGCTTCAAGAAGAACGAACATGACCTTGATCTCGGTGAAGAGATGGCGGATATTCTCTTTGTACTCATCTGCCTTGCAAATCAGACGGGTGTTGAACTTGAGGACGCGTTCAAAAAGTCGATGGAGAAGAAGACGAACCGAGATAAAGAACGGCACAGCAAAAATCCGAAGCTTCAAGAAAAATAACGTCCACCCCTTCGCGCCGAAGGATACTGCCAATGACACGCCTTAGAAACTATACATTTTTGCTATTAAGCCTGCTTTTTTTTCTGGGTGGGTGTACGATCTTTCCAAAAAGCGCGTCTACACCGTCAGTAGTGGATCCACTCATTGAACGGAACCGCCAGTGGCGTGAGCATGTCGAAGTTGGTAATTATGAACTAAAACACGGAAACCTCCGAGCTGCGCTGACTGCTTATGAAGCTGCTGTGACGATCCGTCCGGATTCCAATGATGTGCAGTACAAAATCTCGGAGATATATCTTCAACTTGAGGAATATGAAAACGCAAGAGATGCCTTTCTCACATTTCTCACGTTAGAACCGAATAATATCACCGCACTGAATTATGTCGGATACATTTCTGAAAAACTGAGCAACTATGCTGCTGCTGCTGCGTACTACGAACGGGTTTTGGACATTTCAGCGGATAATCTCTATGCGTTAAATCATCTCGGTTTGGCTTATAAGCAGTTACAACGCTACGATGATGGTATAAGGGTTCTTCACAAAGCGTTATCGATTGATCCGAGGTGCGAGCGTCCCGAATGTGAGAATTTGCACAACTACTTGGGGCTTATTTATCTGGAGCAAGGTAAAGTCGGTGAGGCGATCGCGGAGTTCCGGGCATCCATTCGATTGTTTTCAAACGATATCTGGGCAAGGCAGCAGCTCGCAGCACTTTATGAAAATCAACAACGTTACTTTGAGGCACAACTACAATACCAGCAACTTTTAGAGGTTGCACCAGACAACCTGCTCGCTATTACACGCCTGCAAGCACTTTCCCAACTCAATCTGAACCCCGTACAGGTCGTTGACGTACCACCAGTCACCCTTCTTGATCCAGATGTTGAGTCCATCATTGCAAACGCCCCGGATGCCAGTGATTATCCCGATGCTGATACACTCGTTTTGTTCAATCACTTCAGTCACGATGTTTTACCGACAGGACAGTCCCGCTATACAACGCACCAAGTCGTTAAGATTCTCACCGAAAGGGGCATCCAAAGATATGGGGATATCGCCATTCCTTACCAACCCGCATCGCAAAATATAGGGGTTAATATAGCGAGAACAATTACAGCGGATGGCACGGTGCTTCAACCCCCCGATGAAGCGTACAACGATGTAACGCCGCCCGGTTTATTGGCCTACAATCTCTACTCAGACGCGCTGTGGAAGGTGATCTCTATGGTCGGTCTTACGCCGGGGGTTTGTATTGAATACAAGGTAACGCTTGAAGATAAAGTTGCTGGCGGCGAGACGTGGATTACGGGCGGCTATAATTTTCAGTCAACAGAGGCGACCCTTGAAACGAGTTACGCACTTCAGATGCCAAAAGCGTGGCACCTTCAGTGGGAGATCGCTAACACAACATCACAAACGCCTCCGTTAGTGCCACAGGTCTCTTATACAGAGAATGATACCGTTATCTACATTTGGCAATATAGGGAGACTTCGGCAGTGGCATCGGAGGATGGGATGCCACATATTAACGACATCGTGCCACGCCTGCACTATTCCTCGATCGCAGACTGGAGTGATGTCTACACTTGGTATAAGGAACTCGCAAAGGGGAGATATACGCCGGATGCTGAAATTGAGGCGAAAGTTCAGTACCTCACCAGAGATATGAGAACGGATGCGGCAAAGATCCGCGCTATCTACAATTTCGTCGCCTCAACAATTCGGTATGTTGGTATTGAGTTGGGACAGAGTGCTTACCAACCCTCGTATGCCACTGAGGTTTTCCAGATGCAATACGGGGACTGCAAGGACAAAACGACGCTTCTGATCTCAATGCTGGATCTCGCGGGTATTAAAGCCTATCCATGCCTGATTAGCATGGCACCGCATGAACGCGTCGATACGACGCTGCCATTTCTCAGCCAGTTCAACCACGTAATTGCTGCAGTCCCAACCGGCACGGATACCTATATCTGGTTGGATACAACGGCGGCAACTTGTAGTTACGGAGACTTACCGTATAGCACGCAGGGACGCACTGGGTTTCTCATCTCCGATACACGCGGTCTGTTTGTAGAGACACCTATTTTTCCACCAGCATCTAATCGACTTGTGAGTACGACGGAATTGACGTTAAACGGTGAGGGGACGGCGGCGGGAACGATTCGCATTCAGACGAGTGGGCAATATAGTCTAAATACGCGATGGACCTATCAACAGATCCATCCGAATGCTATGAAAACCACCTTAGCGACTGAGCTCAGTCAGCAATTGCCGGGGATCCAAATAGAGTGGTGCGATGTGTCTGACCTTAGCGATCTCAATGTGCCGGTGGAAATTAATCTCGGTTTTCATGTCAAGAGTTACGCTGAGTCTTTGGGAGGCAGCATCCTACTCCGCTTACCGATTGATGAATTTGCGGCTTATGCTGAAACTTTTGCCGATGCGCACCGCACTTATTCTTTAGATTTTGGCTACCCAATGCAAATTGAGAAAACCGTTCACATCCGAGTGCCAGAAGGATGGACGGCTGTTTTGCCGGAGGACATCCATCACACTATAGAGATAGCGGAACTGAGTCGGCAGTACAGACAAGTTGAAAATGTTATTACTTATCGGCTTGTATTTACTCTTAAAAATCGGATACTTCCAGCAGCTGCATATCCGGCGGCGAAATCGCTTTTTGTGTCGCTCGCAAGCGAGGATGGGAGTTACCTATTGCTAAATAGCGGTCAGCAGTCAGCCATCAGGAGTCAGCAGGAGCAGGGATTGGAGGATCGAAAGGCTGGAAGGGTGAGCCCCCAATCTTCCGCTGTTCCATCCAAATTCTAAAGGTTTCCGATAGGTGCTGACGGTTAGTTTTTCACGTATTTCCAGCCATCAATCAAAACAGGAAGCCCGCGAATTAGGCACATCGCAACGGTTATGGTTGATAAAATGACACCTGTCAATTCCAAACCGACAGTCAATTCCGGGTAGACGCCTGAATTTTTGAAGGCTATGAGGCCACCGAGATAAAGGAAGGCAATCGTTTTCGCAATGCCATAAATGCTACGACTCACGCGTGAACTCGTGAGCGCACGCGTCCATCTTGAGGACATCATTGTATTTTCACCGAACGCCGTTTTCCCTTGTGCGAAGGCAGCGCTCCGCAGACCGTCTGTAAAGAAACCGCGAGCAATAACGATAACTGGAATCCAGATGGGAATTAGTCCAACAACAGTGAAGTAAACCCAAAAGATACATTCAACAATGCGGTCACCGATTATATCCAATAGTGCCCCGAAATCTGAAGTCTGGTTGAGTTTTCGCGCAACGTAACCGTCGACTGCGTCAAGAAATAGGATCAATCCGATCAGTACGACAAGCAAAATGTCTAAATAGAGGTGCTGCCCGAAGAGTGAGATCACAACAAATACCAGGATTAATCGGAAAAGCGTAATCAAATTCGCAATCATGTTTTGCTCCTTTGTTGGGGAGTCCTGATGTCTCATTTCTACTGAAGTTTTGCGTCTTTCCTTTAATCGTAACGTAACCGTGTCACTAAAAGCAATACTAATTTCACGAATGAAAGGAGTCTATTCTATGAGCCAAAATAACAAACCGAACATTGTCCTCATTCTGAACGATGATATGGGTTTTTCCGACTTGGGCTGCTATGGCGGCGAAGTCCATACGCCCAACCTTGACAGGCTTGCTACGGGTGGACTGCGCTTTACGCAATTTTACAACACCGCGCGGTGCTGTCCATCACGTGCCTCTATGCTGACTGGATTACATCCGCACCAAACGGGTGTGGGGCACATGATGGGCGACGACGGACTTGAAGGGTATCGCGGTGATCTGAATGACCGGTGTATCACTATCGCTGACGCGGTCCGCTCGGAAGGCTACGGCACATATATGAGCGGCAAATGGCATATCTCGCGGCATACCGGTGCAGATAGTCCGAAGCACAGTTGGCCCTGCCAGCGCGGATTTGACGAGTACTACGGGATTATCACCGGTGCTGCTAATTTCTGGAAGCCGAATACCTTGACGCGGAATAACACCCGGATTGAACACGATGAACTCCCTGAAGGCTACTTTCTCACAGATGCCATCAGTGATGAAGCTGGGACGTTTATCCAGAACCACACTGAGAAGACACCGGAACAGCCATTCTTCACATACGTTGCTTACACAGCACCGCACTGGCCCCTGCACGCGCACGAAGAGGACATTGCTCGCTACAATGGGCGTTTCGCCGCTGGGTGGGATGAACTGCGAGAAGAACGCCTCTCACGGATGCGGGAAATGAAGATTTTAGATGAAGCGTGGCAGCTTACCGCAAGAGACCCCTCACAGCGACCTTGGCGCGAAGCGGAATATAAGGAGTGGAACCAGCGTCGCATGGAGGTCTACGCAGCACAAATCACCCGTATGGATGCAGGTATCGGGCGAATTATCAACACATTGGAGGAGACAGGGCAACTTGATAACACACTCATCCTCTTTTTAGCCGATAATGGCGGTTGTGCTGAAGAACTCGGAGGGGCCCCAGCGCGACGCGACAGCGGTTCATTGATTAGCACCCAGACAACTTCTGATGGGAGACCTGTTCAGCGGGGCAATGACCCAAACATCATGCCGGGTCCCGAAACCACCTATCAGAGTTACGGGGTTCCGTGGGCAAACCTGTCTAATACCCCTTTCCGTGAATACAAGCACTGGGTACATGAAGGCGGTATCGCTACACCACTAATTGCACATTGGCCAGATACGATAGCGTCTGCTGGAGAATTACGTCATCAACCCGGACAACTCCCAGACATCATGGCGACATGCCTCGAAGTTTCAGGTGCTACCTATCCTGAAGCGCACAATGGGAACCCTATTTTGCCGTTAGAGGGAACGAGTTTAGTGCCGATTTTCGATGGGAAGGATAACGGTAAAGGGGTACTTTATTGGGAACACGAAGGCAATTGCGCTGTTCGTCAAGAAAATTGGAAGTTGGTCTGCAAGTTTCCAGGCGATTGGGAGCTCTATGATCTCGCAGCCGAACGGACGGAGGTTAACGATCTCGCCGCTAAGCATCCGCAAAAACTCGAAGAACTGACTGGACTTTACCGAGATTGGGCGGATCGTTGTCTTATCTACCCGTGGGATAAACTCCAAGAACGCCGTAGGCAAGAGCGTCATCAACGTTAATTATAGTAAAATCCGAAAATAAGTTTACACTTGTAGCATAGGCTGTTAGCCTGTGCCTCCGTAGGGGCTGGGTCCCCCAGCCCGATGCCCACCGAATGTGCAATTAATTATGGGATCCACTATAATTGTATTTGATTGGGCGGACATTATGTCCGCCCATTTTTATTTAGGCACAGGGAAGCATTTTTAGACAGACAGGGGTCGGCACTTCTGTTACGTGTCCCGTCGCGTTTAATTCCCCAGTCTCTTGATCAATCGCGAACGTCACGACGGTATCCGTCTGTTGATTCGCTGCAAAAAGGAATGTACCTTCTGGATTCAGTCCGAAGTTGCGTGGTGTTTGCCCTTGTGTGGATTCATAACCGATAGGACTCAGGGTGCCCGTTTCTGCGTCAATCGCGCAAATGGCGATGCTATCGTGTCCGCGGTTTGAGCCGTACAGGAACTTTCCAGAGGGATGGACGTGAACATCGGCACAATGGCTTCTGCCCTCGAAATCATCGGGAAGCGTCGAAAGCGTCTGGAATTCTGTTAGTGTTCCCGTACTCGCGTCATATCGGAATGCGGTGAACGTTGAATCGAGTTCGTTAATCACGTAAGCGTACTGTCCGTTCGGATGGAAATCGAAGTGTCGGGGTCCCGCTCCAGGATGCACACGTGCCCACGGTTGTGTATTCGGCGTAAGTTTGCCGTTTTCTGCGTCCAATTGGTAAATAAGGACTTTATCGATGCCGAGGTCGGGTGAGAAGGCATAACGATTGCTGGCATCAATCATAATTGAATGGGAATGCGGTTCCATCTGCCGCTGTGGATTGATACTGGAGCCTTCATGCTGCACAAAATCAGAGGCTTCGCTCAGCCGTCCATCCGATTCTATTTGAAAGGCAGCCACGCTGCCACCGCCGTAATTTGCTACAAGCAGGCACTGACCCGTTGCATCTACACTCAAATGGCACGGCGCGCCACCACCGGTTGCGCGTTGGTTGAGGTAACTAATCTCACCAGTCTCTCGATGGATGTAAAGTGCTGTAACGGCACCGCTATCCTTACCCTCAAACTCACCGACTTCATTGACAGCAAAGAGATACTGACCGCTTGGATGTATCTCCAAAAATGATGGATTTTC
>JAJECD010000062.1 GCA_022822215.1 Candidatus Poribacteria bacterium
AGTCCTGACATCCAATTTTCAAAATCTACTCACAAGGAGGGATACGATGCGTAGTAACTCAAAAGGCACGATTCTCGCGGCGTGCGAAATGTCTTTCAACGGTAGAAGCAATTCTGAGATTGCGGCACACTTCAAGGTCACAGATTCGACCGTCTCGCGTTGGCGAAAACATCAAGTCTGGGTCGACTTTGAAAATGAGTTGGTTGCTGCGTATAAGGATGCAGCGCTTCAGAAACACCAAGGTCTCGATGCTGAGAGGGACGCTTCGACATAAAAGGTATCAGGGATATTTATGATAACCCAGATAAATAAACAGACATTTAACCCTTCCCCGGTAGGTGCGGTTTCCGAACCGCACCCGCAGAATGCCACACGCGCATTCTGAGTCCCGCAAGTCCACACGCGACTTGCGCTTAGGACTTACGCCGTCCACCGGTCGCTCAACAAAAGCCGCGAAACTCAATAACTTCTTGGCAAACCCCTCTCCAAAAATTCGAGCAGCGTTGATACGAACATCCTTCCATTTAATTTCCGCATTTCTTAAATCTGTTACGGCACACGGCGTGTGCCTACTACTTTTAAAACTGAATGTCCTGCGGTCTGTTCCTACCTACTTGATCAATTTTCAGTTATGCAGTATACTGTAAGAAATTCAAGCGTCAGAATCTGAGACGGAGCAGTATGACAACTGAAACAAAATCACCGGCCCGCTGGGGGATTCTCAGCACAGCAAATATCGCCACAAAGGTTGCGCGCGCGATTCATCTTGCCGAAAACGCGGATTTAGTTGCGGTCGCGAGTCGGACAGAGGCACGCGCGACGACATGGGCACAGGAACACAATGTCCCTACGGCTTATGGTACCTATGATGCACTTCTCGCCGACGCATCACTCGATGCTATCTATATCCCTTTGCCTCCTTCACTTCACGCCGAGTGGACAATCAAAGCAGCGGAACACGGCAAGCACGTCCTCTGCGAAAAACCACTCGCCGCAAACGCTGACGAAGCCGTAGCGATGGCAGATGCCTGTCGCCAAAACGGTGTACAACTCATGGATGGCGTTATGTGGGTTCATCACGAAAGAACGGCGCAGATGAAACGCAAACTAACCGATGGTACCCTTGGCAGTCTGCGTCGAGTGACCGCCGCGTTCACTTTCAATTGGGATACGATCCCTGCTGGTAATATCCGCGCAATGAAAGAATTCGCAGGCGGCAGCCTCGGCGATTTAGGCTACTACTGCGTCCGCGCGATTCTCTGGGCTTATGAGGAGATGCCGACGCAGGTCTTTGCGACGGCGCGCTACAAAGTCGGTGTCGATTTTAACCTTGCGGGTATCCTCTGGTTTGGCGATGAACGGATTGCTACCTTGGATTGTGGGTTTGATACGGCACTCCGAAAATGGTTCGAGGTTGCTGGCACGCGTGCCTCAATCGTCTGTGATGATTTCACCGTCCCTGTCTCTGAAGATTCTGCCCGGTTCTGGGTTCACGGAGCGGACGGCAACGAACGAAACACGGTTGATGGGTGCATTCAGGAGGTAAAGATGATTGAAAGATTCTCTCAGATTGTGCAATCCGGGAACCTTGAGGCGCAGTGGTCGGATGTGGCGGTGAACACAACGCGTATCTGTGATGCACTCCTTGAATCACATCGACGGGGCGAAATTGTAAAACTCTAAGGAGAGTGGCTATGAAAATTACAAATATTGAAACTTTTGTTGTCGACGCGGGGTGGCGGCCTTGGACTTTTGTTAAGGTAGAAACCGATGAAGGTGTCACTGGCTACGGCGAATGTAGCGACGGTAGAAACCCTAACGGCGTGGTGGGAACGATCAAGGACTTTACGCCATTGCTCATCGGACGCGATCCGCGCCCTTATGAGATGCGGTTTTGGGATATGATTCGCGGCTCTCGGCAGAGTCCTGGCGGTATTGCGGCGAAGGCGATTGCCGGTATTGAGTGCGCGTTGGTCGACATTAAGGCGAAGGCGTTGGGGATATCCGTTGTCGAACTTTTCGGTGGACCGACACGTGATGATGTGCGTGTCTATTGGTCGCACTGTGGTTCTTCTCGAGCACGCAACTATGAACTTATTGGTGTGCCGCCCTTAAAAAGCATGGATGACATCGCTGCGTTGGGTCGTGAAGTCGTCGAAAGAGGGTTCACTGCGCTCAAAACCAATGTCATTTTTCCCGGTGACACGGCATCTGTCCATTTTGGTGGCTTCGGTGGTGGTCCCGGCACGACTGATGGGAATGTATCATCTCAGGTGCTACGGCACATTGAAACTTTAATCGGCACCTTTAGAGAGGCGGTCGGTCCCGATGTCGGTATCAATCTTGATCTGAATTTCAACTTTAAACCGGAAGCGTGTATGCGGATTGCCAAAGTACTTGAACAATTCGACATGCTGTGGTTAGAAATTGATATGTACGACCATGAGGCACTCCGTCAAATCAAAGATTCCACAACGACGAAGATATGTACCGGCGAAAATCTCTATTACATGCGCGAGTATCTCCCTTATTTCGAGTGTCGCGCTGCCGATGTCTTTATGATAGATGTACCGTGGAACGGGTTCGCGCCTTCAAAGAAGATCGGTGATTTGGCGAATGTGTTCCAACTCAACGTCGCACCGCACAACTACTATAGCCACCTCGCCACACACATGAGCGCGAGCCTCTGTGCCGTCCTGCCGAATGTACGGATTATGGAGATTGATATTGACGATGTACCGTGGAAAGATGATTTGACGACGCGCGTTCCAGACATTACGGATGGCTACATGAAGATCCCGACGCGTCCGGGGTGGGGCACTGATCTTAATGAGGAAGTCGCTAAAGCGCACCCCTGGCCTGACCGAAGAGGGGAATGGTAGACAGCTATTCTTGCCAATTTTCGTTGTTTCCGAAGAAAGTGGCAAAGAGTGAAGGCACGTATGGAATTTGCAAAGTCCTTCTTACGCTATTGCTTTGCGTTCTCAAATCATAGTGCTATTTTGAAGGCTTTTTTGGAGATTTCGACGATTTATTACTGCTATTACCGTTTTCTGCTTTCGCTGCGGCGTAACCTTCAGCATAGCCTTCTGATCGGGCATCTGCGAGTGCTTTTGCTTTCAGTTTTTTATCTCTGGCGCGGGCTGCTCTAAAACGTGCAAACATGATATCAAATCCTTCCTCAAAAATCGTCAACAGTGTCGCGGCTGACAGGATTTTTGAGATGTTATCGGCTATCGTGTAAAGCGAGTCAACAAAACTATTGCTCTTGAAAACGAACTCATGTAGGAAAACTCCAACAAGTACAAAAAGCGCGAAGATTACGAAAACGATCATCGCGTTCTCAGCATCTCGAACCGTAAACATTGAAGACCGTTTGTCTCTGTTTTCATTTTGCACAGGGAATCCTCTCTGCACACATTGAAGGATACGGGTGATTGTATTTTATCCGATGGCTGGTAATATGCTATCACAAAATACGGAGGAAATCAAGGGAAATCTCAGGATTTTATTCACTGTTTTATTTACTTCACTAAACCTATGGGCAACGCGTCGGATATGTTTTGGTATTACACTACCATCCGTGAATTGCTCCGGGCATCTTTATCTTTTCAGACTTTAAGTCACATCTTGTGGGCTTCTATGGTACCCTTTCAACGTGGTTTTAAGTTTCTCAAACGCCTCTCTGCAAGGTCGCGATAGAAACTATCATTATCTCCTGCCTCGTCTATAACTTTGTTCAGCCAGTTCCGCGTTTCTTCTGGGTACTTCAATACAAAATTACGAGAAGCAAGATTATAAACTTGATGTTTCCAGTAGACCTGTGCAATTTGATAACGAAATGCCTGAAGTGTTGATGCATCAGGATGATCTCTTTCAAACTCTGCAAAAGTTTGAAGCAGAATTGGCATATATTTGGTGAAACTTACGTTGGCTGTTGTCTCAGCTAGCATTGCCTCTATCTTTTCCCGACCACTAAGAAGATCAGATGGCATCCCTGTATAGAAACTGGCCTCTATACCATAGGATTCCTCATCTCTACCTGGTTTTTTCCAACCAAGTAATGTCCTTAATTTGCCTTCATGGGCAATGCGGGACGCTTTACTGTTAGGGAATTCTATGAGGATTCTATCATACCACTTTATTGCAGCTTCTATATTAGAAATCCAGCTTGAATCAATCTTAAATATCTCGTTTTATCGTCGGACCAAAAGTCCGCATGCCGCAAATATGAACGCGCAATGGCGTTATCTAAACTCTCTTTAGCACTTCCCACTACAATTTCGGATAGTTCGGTGATTCTATCCCGTACCAATCCTGCCTCCTCAGAATTAGGGTACTTATCAACGAGGTCCTTCCATGAGTTAAGTGCTGCTTTGATTCTGTCTTCTCCAAATGCGATATTGCCGAGCAAATAGTAGGCTTGGGCTTTATCGTCTTTCTTACTACCTTTTTCAAAAATCA
>JAJECD010000118.1 GCA_022822215.1 Candidatus Poribacteria bacterium
GTCACATCTGTCGGCAAATACGGATCGGCTTGTAGCGTCAGGTTAAAGCCGATCGGAATATTACGCTTTTCAATCAGTTTCGTCCACACCGAAGATGAGCCGACCCCTTGCAAGATAAGTTTATTGTCCCGGAGCCGTCCGACCATATCAAAGTTGAGATACGCTGCGACTTTCTCTAAAGGGAGGACGGGATTGTTAACAAAGTGGGTAGAGCCAATGAGACCGAGTTCCTCTCCAGACCAGAGTGCAAAGATGATGCCTCTACGAAACTTTTCTGGGTGTTCCGCGTATGCCTCGCTGAGTGTTGCTGCTAATTCTAATACAACGGCGGTGCCAGAGGCATTATCATCTGCACCGTTGTGAATTTGCCCTTCCTCGCCCTTCCGCGCAAGTGAACCGATTTCACCATATCCGATATGATCATAGTGCGCGCCGACAATAACGTACTCGGTATTATCTATTGATTCTGATGGTCGGAGAAGGGCAACCACGTTTTGATCCGTTTTCTTCACTTTCTCAACCGAAACAACGATTTTCACTTTGACATCGGGTAACGGAAACTGCCCAACGAAATGTGGGTTTTCCACATCAAGCCCGGACTGAATTTCTTTTAGGTCTTTACCAGATGGTGCAAAGAGTGTGTTCGCGACGGTATCGCTTATGGATGCCGCAACAATGCCGGAATCTGCAAGGCTACTATCGAAATCGAGTGGAATTAATTTGCCAGCGTTTGGAGAATTCGGACCGGCGACAACGAGAAACGCTTTTGCGCCGTGCTCCCGCGCCTGCATTGCTTTATAGCGAAGTCCGGCATATCGATTCAATTGTTGGCGGCGTTCTGGCTCAACGGCTTCGGGAACATAACGAAAGGCAACAACGATTTTGTCTTGTACGTCCAGTCCAGCATAAGCGTCATAACCCTCACCTAACTCGCCAGGGACGGTTAATCCATACCCAACAAAGACCACCTCACCTTCAACAACGCCGTTACGAGAAAAAGAAAGCGGTTGAAAATCCTGTTCTACACTGAATGCCATTACCTGTTCGGCACCGTGCATCTGGCGTGTGATATGAAACTGGTTCTCTTCCGCTATAATCCGCCTACCGGAGGTGAACGCAAACGTTTGAAAATAGTTCTGTTCATCCACAATAGGTTTGAGATTGAGTGCTTCAAACTGTGTGGCAATGTGTTCCGCTGCGCGCTGCGCACCTTCTGAACCCGTCATTCTACCTTCCAGTGCATCGTCCGCAAGGAATTCGATATGCTGTCGGATGCTTATTTTGTTGGAGGATTTGGGATCGAGAACCCGTTCTCCTATCGTGTGCACGAGTGAATTTTGGCGTTTTGGTGCTGCAGTAATTGCCGCCAATGCAGCTTCGTGATTCCATTCTGCGAGATAAAGCTGTGACACCGCTTGGCTGTTTCGATTGGAGGTCCAACACAGACGATTCCCGTCTGGTGAGAAAACGGGGAGCCCGTCAAATCCGTCGGTTGAAGTGACTCGGATCGGTTCGTGCCTGCCGCTCGCGTCAACGATATATAACTCAAAATTGGAAAAGCCGAGTTTGTTAGAAGCGAAAATAACATAGGCACCACTCGGATGGAAGTAAGGAGCCCACGACATACTATCGAAATCTGTCAGTCGCTGGATATTTGAACCATCTATCTGCATCGTATAGATGTCCGCTTGGCTTCCATCCGGTGTGAAGTGTCGCCAGACGATGTGTTGACCGTCGGGTGTGAAGAAGGGACCGCCATCATATCCCGGTGCGTCTGTTAAGCGTGTCTGATTTGACCCATCTGCATTCATAATATAAATTTCACCAAAATAGGCGGGATCAACTTCCAGTTGCTTCAACTCTTTGGGCGAGAGTTGGCTTTTCGGATATGCGTCCCGCAGTGAACAGAAGACGATACGTTCACCATTGGGCGAATATGATGCTTCAGCGTCATAACCTGGCGCGTCTGTCAATTGTGTGAGGTTCCTGCCATCTCGATTCGCTGAGAAAATGTCCATCGCTTCATCGTAATCCCAACTGTAGCGACGTTCTTTTCCTGATGCCCGGAATTTTAGTTCTTCTTCCTGTTTTCCCTTCGCGAAAACATCGTGATGCGTTGAAGCGTAAAGCACTTCGTCAGTCCCTGGACGGAAGAAGGCACAGGTTGTCTTACCGATACCGGAGGAGACGCGATGTGTATCCCCGGTCAGTAGGTCTAAGAAATAGATCTGATAAAACGGGTTATCTGGTTCACGCTCGCTTTGGAAGATGAGGGCGTTGCCGTCTTCGGAGAAATAACCCTCTCCAGCACGCTTCCCATCATAAGTGAGTTGTCGGATATTGCTGAGGAATTGTGGTTCCGCAGCAGAATGGGTCTCTATTTCATTTGAGGCAGTGTGCTGTGCCACGACATCGCCCGTTAGAAAAGCGGCAAAGAGTATCGCACAGAGCAGTCCGATTGATGTGATGCAACGCATTTCAAGCCCTCCGATTTTTGCTATAGCACTCTATATTACGACTACAAATAGACTGGTGCTATAGATATTGCGCTGCTTTCTGTTTGAGAAACGCGAGTCCGTCGATAGCAAGGCTCTCGGCGCTCGGTGCGATGTCGCGCCAAATACACGTCGCAGCAGCGATTTCCTTGACTGCTGGCGTAAACGATTCAATCACAAGCCATCTGTCGTAGTTCACTGTGGCGAGAGCCCCAAACACACCGTCCCAATCCACAGGTCCTGTGCCTGGCGTGCCGCGGTCATTCTCACAACAATGAACGTGATGCAAGAAATCGCCGGTTGTAATAATGGCATCCGCCTGATTTTTTTCCTCTATGTTCATGTGGAAGGTATCAAGGTGAACCTTAAAATAGGGGCTATCCACGGCTTTCGCGAGTTTGACAGCGTCTTCGGCGATGTTGACGAAATAGGTTTCAAATCGGTTAAGCGGTTCGCTGGCGAGCGTCACACCGTGCTGTCCTGCGAATTCAGCGATTTCTTGTAGTCCTTCAACACACCAGTCCCATTCTTGTTGATTTCTGCCTCTGCCGACGAGTTTACCGACTGCACTATACATAGGGCCGACGAACGTATCGCCCCCTAATTCGGCTATAATCTCAATGGCGCGCTTGAGGTAGGTCTTCCCTGTTTCACGAATCGCGGGATCTTCATCAATCGGATTCCTATCGGGTCCCATGATATTACAACCGATGGGTTCCAAGCCTGTTGCTTTGAGTGCTGCGTGTGTGTGTGGAATGTCCACTGTGTCTGGATCGAAGATCGGAATTTCAACGCCCTCGAATCCCATTTCCGCGACTTTGGGAATGAGGTTTACGGTTTCTCTATCAAACTTATCTGCCCAGAGCAATAGATTTACACCAAACTTTGGCATTCTGTGTTATTCTCCTTGATTAAATATATACATAATGTGCATACTATTTTTTCCAGTTTAGCACAGGTTACGAAGTGTTTTCAAGTTTTTTCTAAGGTTGAATCCGGAAAAACGCGGGCGGTAGATTTTGTATTTCCAAGTCGATGACTTTACAAAATTTGTTTGTTATAGATGCTGGTCAAAAGGGGGTAATTCCGTCTGCGTGCGGAATCGTGATGTTTGATGCTACTGCCTATTCCGTCACGGTCGAAATTGGAATAGCCGTAGCTTGTGCCACCAATTTTTTGGGCAGCATCAACGTAAGGGTCCCATTTTTCATTTCTGCCTCAATACCCTCTGTGTCAATAGCGTCCGACAGCTGAAACATCCGAGAAGGGAGTCAGCGATTTTTGTGTTAATTGGATGATAAAATTTCGGGACAGCATAAGAAGCCTCCTCTATCAATGGTTTTAGTCGATTGAAATAGTTTTTGGGGGAAGCAACTCCTGTTTTGGCATCTGTACTTGTAGCACGCCATCGGTATATTGTGCGTTGACTTCATCTGCAGCCACGCGTTCGGGTAGGTCAATCCTTGTGTGAAATTTCCCGTAAAGTCTCTCACGGAGAAGAGGCTTTGCCCCTTCAAGGGTTGGGGGTTGACGACTGCCTCTCAAAATCACGGTTCGCTCAAAAACAGAAAGATGGATCTGATCAGTATTGACGCCGGGAAGGAAAGCCACAAGTACAAACGCATCCGCACTGTCTATGAGATCAATGGGCGGGTGGCTCTAACTTCCTTGACTTATGCCAAGTTTTTGGGATGTCCTTCGGCTCAGGACGGAACTGCTGTCCAATAGACTGTCAGTTCGCTATTCAACGGATCTAAACAGATATTTTCGTGCCAACACTGTTAGTGACACACCACGGACAACCAGGAGCAGCGTTAACGCGCCCCACAAGCCGTGATTCCCGAAAGGTGTCAGCAGATAGATAGCACATAAATAGAGGACAGTTGACAGAATCACAGAATTCCGCAAACCTCTTGAAGCAGTTGCACCCAGAAAGATCCCATCCCAGATGTACGCAGCAACATTGACAACCGGTGCAATGATTATCCAGATAAGATAGGGTTTCGCGCCTTCAATAAGTCGCATCTGATTTGTAAAGAGGTATAGCATCTGTTTTCCAAGAACCACAAGGCTTAACGTAATCACAACGCCGAACAGAAATGCCCAAAGGAAGATCTGGCGCGTCGTCCGTTTGAGGTTTGGCATATCCTGAGCCCCTTTGTATTTACCGATCATGCTCTCCGCTGCGAAAGCAAATCCATCAATCGCATAGGACATTAGATTGATATACTGCAGCAGAATAGTGTTAATTGCCAAGAAGGTATCACTCAGAACAGCGGATTTCACCATAAAATAAGCGTGGCAGGAGACTAAACAGAGCGTCCGGATGAAAATGTCACCGCTAATACTCAGAAATCGTTTAAGTTTAGAGAATGCCAAAATTTCTCGAATATTCCAAGTTGTCAGAAGGCTTCGATACCGTCCGAAAAAGAGCAGAATCGCCAAAAGGAGTCCTATATACTGTGCAATAGCGGTCGCTAATGCTACACCCGCCACCTTCATACCGAACAACTTGACAAATGCCACGTTCAAGATGATATTGACGAGGTTCACGACAATCGTCAACAGCATCGGATAACGCGCGTTCTGTAAGCCTAAAAAGACACCATGGAATGCGTGGAGGCATAAGGTCGCGGGGGCGGCATAGATGCGGATATGAAAGTAAACGCGGGCAAGATGTTCTACTTCAGGACTTGTATCAATAAGCAGGAAACTGAGATCGATCAGGTGCCATTGGAAAATAAAGAGGAATAAGCTCGATGTGATTCCCAAATAGGTTGCTCTTAAAAGTAAGCGTCCGCATTCTGGTGCGTCGTTTTCTCCGAAAGCTTGTGCTGTGAGTCCTGTAGTCGCCATTCGGAGGAAACCGAAACCCCAATAGATAAAACTGAAAATAATGCCACCGATACCGACCGCACCAAGGTAGTGTTCGGACTCTAACCGTCCCATCAAAGCAGTATCCACGGCACCCAAAAGAGGGATAGAGAAATTGCTAATAATGTTCGGGATCGTGAGATTAACAATCTGCTTATTGACGTTTTCAGAGGTATGCATAGAGGTTTCCGTTCTGTGACTGCTTTAGAGTTTACCGGCAATGCGGATGAAAATCAAGTCCTATTTTCATTAGAGCTGTTTAATTTCTGGGTTTCCGAAGTTTCGCTATTTTTTTGAAGAGAACCTAAACGCTTTGTAACTAAAGATAAGAGATAATAATGAAAGAGATAGGCACCTTTGTGCTGTAAAGTTTACCTATGCTTTACGAATAGGACTTACGCAAAATTATCGAATTCTGCCTATTTTCACAAGATTCAGTGCGGTTAGGAAACCGCACCTACCAGGGAGTCCGTAAG
>JAJECD010000214.1 GCA_022822215.1 Candidatus Poribacteria bacterium
GGATTGCTATGTTACCTTTTGTTCTAAAGATCGCAGATCGACCGGTGGAACGTCTGCAGCACATCAATGCTGAAAACCAATCTATCGATGTTGATGTTCAACTCGAGTTTTACTCGCGGGAATTTGAACCTGCGGATATGGCATCCTCATCACGGCGGCAAAGATTGAGCCAGCTAATCTTACAGGAAGCCACCGAGAACGCTTATGCGACTTTTATTAGATTCCTTGGAGATAGTGCAGAGCCACAAAATTTTCTGCCATTCGAGCACCTCGCACAATATCCGTGTCGCCGCTATGCTTTAATCCTTTCTGCCTCGCGCTCACACGAACTTTTTGAAATCTGCCAGATACAGCCCGACGCAAGCCATTCGACCCTAAACTATCGTGGGTATGAGATAGCAATCAAACCGCGCAGGTACGTTTTGGATACCGCCGCTTATTTAGTAGCACCCGATAAATATACACTTTTTATAAGGCAGGTTCGGGAAGACAATACCATTCGGGTTTACCGGAGCGATTTTATCAATCTCACCCGGAATTCACCTTCACCCTTTAAACTTGATACCCGAGATATAATGGAGAATGTCCAACTTGAACTCGCGCGGGAAACAGAGCAGGCACTCCCCTTAGAGCAGTTGCTTATGTTTCCACCGGCTAACGAGGAGGCAGGGCTGCCTCGCGTCGTGAACTGCCCAGAATGTAATGGACGCGTGCGTCGTCTCGGTAGAGAGGGATATTTCTGCTTAGAGTGTGATTGGGATAACCTACCCCCGCTAAAGCGGCTGTGATGATTGCCAACCACTAACTACTTCCCCCAAGTTTCGCTAAATGCAAGACGAGGGTCGTGTTGCCAACCGCGATTACCGCGCCAACAACGGTTTGCAGGAGCGTATGCCGTTTTCGGTAAACCCTTGCCCAAGCAATCAACGGGATGAGTAGGAATAACCAGCCAAATTGTGGGTTAACAAGCATCACGAGAACCGTAACGCATCCAGTGGCAACGCTGCTGTGAAAACTAATTTTCCACGTTAGCGTAATTGCGAAAAAGATAACGCTGTTTATGACGTAAGCAACTCCCGCCCAAACGATTTCACGCGCCGCACCCAGCTGATACAATAGAAAGGTTCCCACAATCATACTGACGAGCGTACAGCATAAAGGCAGGAACCGTTCTTCTCTGTTTTTCAAGTGTAAGTCGCTTACTTTGGAAAATCGTACCATGACTGCTATCGAGAGTGCCGGTAGCACGGTAACAAATAGCACGACAATTCCCAACCACCGAAGCAGGTCTTCAGGTACTGCGTGTTTTTGAACAACGCCAATAGCTGTTGCAACAGGGACCAAAAAAGGACTAAAGACGACAGAGACACACCAGGCTAACCGTGCGATGATTGTTGAGAAAGTCCTACGGATCATCAATTAGTTCGATGTTTCCAACGTTTTCAAGAAATTGACTAAATCTGGTCCGTGCGTACTCGGATTGACCGCTTTATCAATTTCCAGAATTTTCCCCGCTGTGTCAATGATAACAGTGAGTCTGCCAATCCTTCCTTCAAGAGCATTTGTTGCACCATATAGAAACGAAAGATTGCGACCCGTATCTACCAGAAGCGGAAAGTTCAGCTGATTTTCTTCGGAGAATTTCTGGTGGGAATCCGCATCGTTTGTGGTGATTCCAAAGACCTGAGCATCATATTTGGCAAAATTACTCGACTCATCACGGAGCGAGCAGACTTCTGCCGTTCAGCCAGTGCCAAAATCGCGCGGGTAGAACGCCAGCACAACGTTCTTTTTTCCACGAAATTCGCTCAATTGGTGTGTTTTGCCAGCACCATCAGTGGCAATGAAATCAGGAGCGGTTTGTCCGACCGCTATCTTCGGCAGCACCTCTTTAAGCTGGGCAACGACATCTTCGCCATGTGTTTTGGTGTTAACTTCTTCATCAATAGCACGGATGTACCCGGCTTTATCAATGATAAAAGTTGTCCGTTTTGATGCGTTGAATCTTTCAATAATCCCACTATACTGCGTGCTCACCTTAAATTCAGTATCCGCCAGTAGAGAAAATCCAAATTTTTGCTCTGTGCGAAACCGCTTGTGTGATTCGACAGAATCCACGCTCACGCCGAAAAGAACGCTATCGGTTGCTTCTATCTCGCTCAAATTGTCACGGAGCGAGTTGAGTTCGGCTGTTCAGCCACCTGTAAAATCTTTTGGATAAAAGGCGAGAACGACGTTCTTCTGACCTAAATAGTCGCTAAGATTCCGCGCAACACCTTCTTCATCTTTCAGTGTAAAATCTGGGGCAATCATCCCGACTTTTAGCATATCTGGAGTTATCACTGCCTCCTCCCCTGAAGCTGCTGAAGTTATAAGGGCTGTTATAAAAATGGCAGCCCAGATACCCGCATTAAACCGTGTTAGAAACATTACATTATGCCTCCACATTTTTTCCTAAATTTTCGGCACGTAGCTTCGCCGAAAAACTATTATTACTCAAATTATACGCCAATTTCCTGTAGGTGTCAAGGAAAGCTGCGTTCGGCATGCGACCCTTCTCAGTTTGAAAGGACCCCTTTTTCTTCAAGCCATACCTTCAAAGGCACATCTACATCCTTAGGTGAAAAATGCCCGTTTGCATTCGTCCCGCCACCCAGCAGCTGCTGTCGAATTGGGTCATTGCGATCGAACATCTCCTGCGGAATGGTCATGTTATCTTTGCTCCGTAACCATCGATACCCATATCCGTAAAAGAGTCCCTTACGAGTGATGTCTGAGTCGTTTTCGCTGCGTGAGTGCCAAAGACGCCGATCAAATAAGACCGCAACACCCGGTTTACAACAGACCGCTATTGCCCCCACAGGCAGTGAACCATCTGTCGGACGGTCCGCAAGTTTATCCCATAA
>JAJECD010000411.1 GCA_022822215.1 Candidatus Poribacteria bacterium
GAGCGGTATCGGCAACGGAGATACTGCCCAGGAGCAATCGTTAAAAAATGCGTGGAAGAAGAAGGGAACGCAAGAACGTCCCAGAAGGGATAGCGCATATACAGGCTACCTTCAATAACACAATTATTACAATCACGGACTTAAACGGAAATACCGTTGCTTGGGCAAATGCTGGTATGACTTTCACCGGTTCACGAAAGTCTACCCCATTTGCTGCACAGCAGACCGCGGAGGCATGTGCCCGTAGAGCAATGGATCACGGTATGAAACGCGTAGAGGTCAGAGTCAAAGGTCCCGGGTCCGGGCGAGAATCGTCTATACGAGCGCTCGCTGCTGCTGGACTTGAGATTACCTTAATGAAGGATGTGACTCCGATCCCACATAACGGATGTCGTCCCCCCAAGAGACGACGGGTTTGAGGAATACGAATGAGCAGATATTTAGATTCGGTCTGTAAATTATGCCGACGGGAAGGTGAAAAGCTTTTTCTCAAGGGCCGGCGATGCAACGGTCCCAAATGTTCTTTTGAGCGCCGGAGTTATCCACCAGGACAGCACGGGCAGACCCCGCCACGGCGCGGGCGCGAGAACAACTTCCGGAGGCAGTTACGCGCGAAACAGAAGGTAAAACGCACCTATGGTGTTTTTGAGAAGCAGTTTCGGAACTATTATTTCAAAGCTGCCCGTCAAAGCGGTATTGCTGGTGAGAATTTAATTGGTCTCCTTGAAAGCCGTCTCGACAACGTTGTTTACCGGCTCGGATTCGCAACATCTCGCAATCAGGCGCGTCAACTCGTCAAACATAACCACTTCACTGTCAATGGTAAGCGCGTTAACATTCCTTCCTATATAGTGCAGGTCGGCGATGTCATCGCACCACGCGAGCGGAGTCGGAACCTCGCTGTTATTCAGGAGGCTTTAGAGTACGCAGAGTATCGCGGTGCCCCTGAGTGGCTTGATGTTGATACAGAGAAGACGGAAGGGCGCGTTCAGGGAGCACCAGTGGTAGAGCAGATCTCCGCAGACCTTGAAACACAACTCATCATTGAACTTTACTCCAGATAGGCGTGTCCCCTATACCGTGTGTGTTATATTTAAATATGGAGTGTTATGAACGTGGACACTCTTACACGCATCTGCACCCGATAAGATACTCGCGGGAACCGACAGCACACAAGGAACGCAGGACATGTCGATCATACGCTACCGATGCGAACTGCGAGTTGAATACGCCGGCAGCATCCGGTACGCAGTTTGCACGCGTTCTAACATTAGTTTTAATTCTATGGGAGGAAATCGATGATAAGGTCCGAGCTCGTGATACCCGAGCGGCTGAAAACTGATATTCAGTCTTTACAGCCGGATTATGCAAAATATACCGCTGAACCCTTTGAGCGCGGATTTGGGACAACTCTCGGCAATTCTCTACGCCGAGTCCTCCTTTCCTCAATCAAAGGCGCGGCGATTACGGCTGTTCAAATCGAACAAGTTAAACACGAATACGACACAATTCCCGGGGTCCTCGAAGATGTCGTCCAAATCATTCTGAATCTCAAAGAGGTGCGCCTCCGGATTACTAACGATACCCCAATGACACTCACCCTGCACGCTGAAGGCTCAGGTGAAGTTACCGCCGCGGATATTCGTCCGAATTCAGACGTTCAGATTATCAATCCCGACCAGCATATTGCGACACTTGATGAATGTGAGGGGTTGGATATGGCAATTCATGTACAAACCGGACGCGGATATTCTCTTGCTGAAGAACACAGACCCACAGATAACCCGATCGGGTTGATTCCTGTCGACGCAAAATTCTCGCCCGTTGAGAAAGTTAATTTCTGGGTAGAAGAAACACGGGTCCGCGACACAACTAATTTTGATAAGCTCAACCTTGAAGTTTGGACGGATGCCACTATTACAGCGAAGGAAGCGGTCACTCGAGCTGCAGAAATTTTACTACAACAACTCGAACTCTTCACGGAGTTCGATGAGAACTACGTCGAGCCTGAACCTGAGATTGATGAGGAAAAACTGAGACGCAACCGCTACTTAGCCAAACCTGTCGCGGAACTTGAGCTTTCGGTGCGCGCCAGCAATTGTCTTGAAACCGCAAATATTAAGACGATCCGAGAACTCGTTACAAAAGAGGAAAAGGACATGTTGGAATACAAAAATTTCGGGCGCACCTCGCTCAACGAGATTAAAGAACAACTCGCCAACATGGGGCTTTCTCTCGGAATGGAGCTCGACGATATCGACGATGCCGCCATCGATGAAGAAAATATGGAGCGAGAATCTTTGCAATCGCCTATCTAATTCTTCACGACGGCGCTCATAGGAGGAACACAATGCGTCATAGAAAAAGTGGGAGGAAACTTGGACGAACCAGCAGCCATCGGAAGGCTCTCTTTCGGAACCAAGCGACGGCGCTCTTTGAGCATGAACAAATTCGGACGACACTCCCAAAGTGCAAGGAACTGCGTCGCGTTGCTGAAAAGTTAATTACGCTCGCGAAGCGCGGGGATCTACCCGCACGCCGACAAGCCGCAAAAATGCTCTATGGTACCCGTCTGCATTACAAACCCGGGCGCGGCGAAGAAGCCAGTACGATTGATAAACACGCCGTGCTGCGAAAACTCTTTGATGATATCGGGCCCCGTTATCAAGACCGGAACGGCGGGTACACCCGTATCATCCGTGGCGAAATCCGAAAAGGAGACGCCGCACAGATGGGCTATATTCAACTGGTTTAATAGTTGTCGGTTGTCAGTTGTTGGTTAAGAGCTGTTCGTAACAAGCTACCCGTGCTTGAAATTTTCTAAGGCGCAATTGTTACCAGCATCCTTTTAGCTGAGAACTGGTAACCGACAACCGATAGCCAACCTAAAACCGATACGCAGCGGACACAAATACTCGGTGCGTCAAGCGTTCCGTTGTGAGTTCATTCTGGCTCCGCTGCCAAGTCCCAAGCATATAAGCAACATCAAATTTCAGGGAATCCTCAAAGATTTTACCTACACCCGCCGTCAAGAAGTCCCGCGCATCGGCTACCTCAGCATCGGTGAACGGAATTGTATCTCGGAAATAGCCGAGACGGATGTGTGTCCCAATACCAGGTATCCTGTATTCCGCTCCGAGTCGAACCTGAAGCGTTGTCGCATAGAACTCTTCAAAATTGTCTGCTGAAATGTCTGTTGCCGGTGCCGGATCGTAGCGTGTCTGTGTCCAGTCTGTAAGCTGGACATCTCCCGCCAGAATCAACTGCTTATCGAACAATTTCACAGCGATCCCCGTTCCGATTTCATAAGGACGCTCAATATCATACGTTAAAGCACCGTTTTCCGCATCACTTGTCCGCTCTCCGTCATCGTAATCCGCAATAGTTGATTGATACCAGAGTTCATCGACTCCCAATTCTACGGGTGATACGACTGTTACACCCAGACTAATCTCATCGGTTAGATGTGCAAGAAGCCCTATCCTACCGCCTACGCCTGAATACTCCCGATCAATCTCATCGTCATATCTGAAGCGTGCCAACTCCCGATCTATGTCCACGATGTCGGTAGCGGTTGTATCCAATTCATTAAGACTATTCCCGTGCCAGAAGTCCAAGGAACCGCCAATGAGGATATGTTTTGAAACGTATACACTCGTGCCAAAACTCCAAATCCCGATACCACCGGTGTTCACATCGGTTTCGTTGACGGCAAGTCCGCTGAATTCCGTGCCTGAACTCGGATCAATGCCCTGTATTGCTGTCTGGTAATCGAAGTTTTGTGGACGATTATAGCCGAAAGCGATCGCCCAACCTCCCTGTCTCGCCAGAAACGGGTAAACAAATCCGATAGAATTCAGACGCATCTGAGAACGGCTCGTTCCGGTCGTCACATCACCAGAAAAGTAGGTGTCGGCATTTGCTCTATTGTGTGAGAGACTGCTAAACATCTCAAACTTTTGGATCTGTGCCATTCCTGCTGGATTCCAGTAGAGTGCCGTGAAATCATCAGCGAGACCGAGTGAGGCACCACCCATACCCATTGTCCGCGCACCGACACCGAACGTATTCCCGATTGCCATCTCTTCCATTTGTGCTGTGCTGATAGTCGCAAAGAAAACCGTAGCGAACAGACAAATGAATGTTAAATATACTGTTCGTTTCATCGTTCCTTTTCCTCCGTTCTATTTGTAGGAGGGGTTGTAACCCGAATTACCTCACTCCTATTTACTCATTTTTATTTCTGATGCGTCGCTGGGGCCGTTCCGATTGCCTCCGTGGCGAAGTCACACTCCGTGAACTTCGTGAACGTCGGCTTTCACTTCGCCAGTTGCTTCTGTTAGGGTAGGTACGCCGTGAAAGTGGAGCATACCGACTGCCACCGTGATACCGCCTATAGACATTCGTGTACGGGTAGTATCCGTAATATGGGTAGTAGCTTCGGTAATATCTGTGATATGGACGGTAGTATCCAGAAAACCAAGGGTGGAAGGGATACCATACCGGCGAATAGGCGTAATAGGGATACGGTGCGTAAGGTGCCGAGTGATAGGTATCGTACCGGTAGGGACGCGAATAGGTCTTACGATAACTCCGTTTGCCGTAATAGCCCTCCGAATCCGCATCATTGTCATCGTGCATCTCTGACTCGGATTCTTCCGATTCCGTTTGGGAGTGGTGTTCTATTTTTTCTTTCTCCAAAACCTTATAGTATCTCCGATCAAAGTCCGCAGAAGCGTAATAGCCCAATTGCGTATAACACCCAGTAAGTCCTATCATTGCCAGAAGCACTAAGAGTGCCAAAGTTAGCTGCAACTTCATATCTTTTCTCCTTTGGATTTACCTGTGAGTTTTGACCATTATAACATATTATACGAGAAAGACGGAAAAAAAGTTTACATCCGCTATGGTGAATTATGAAAATATATTTACATTATATTGAACGTGTTGCGAAGCTTAATTAGGAGTAGATGCGTCAAAATGCCGTAGTTAAGTGCGTCAAAATGCCGTACCCCGTCAAAATGCCGTAGTTGAAAATTGGTTCAAACTCAAGTTTTTCATCCTTTGGTAGGACGGTTTTTTGACAAAAGCGCATGCTTCCATCTTTCTTGAGGACCTCAGTGAATACTTGCGGTCTTGGCAGATGGTATTAAAAATGTCCTTATAATTTTGGCGGTTTTGACGCAAATATTGAATGTTTTTGAGAGCAGTGGCATAAAATTTGCTACTATAGCAATAACGTGATTTGGTATCCCATGGATCCCGTCTCTACGGTGGTGAACAACGAAGAATGATTACTAAAGTTTTGTTTCCAATTTGACAAGATTCCGAAAGAGGAATAAACTATCGGGTGTCTGATACGCCCGTGACATTTTTCTTACACGGGAGTTTTTTGATGTTCAAACAAAAATGGCACTGGGTCCTTATTATATTCGTTGGCTTTGGTGTTGGTGGGAGTTTCCTATTCCTAAAGCCAAAAGTGCCAAAGGGACCTGTGAGGATCTATAAGGCAGTAACGCCGGATCCACAACCGAGCCCAACACCAGAAGTTATCGCGCACGAAACAGACATCTCCACACCGCATAACCATGACCACAGCCATGGGCATTCTCACGAGGCAGTGCCGCACACCCACGCGGCTGAAACGAACACCAGCAGTAGTGGGTATGACTGGCGCGACGATGGGGTGTTTGATGGTTCATTACCCCAAGTGGATCCTTGGGAACAAACCTATCCGGAGCAGGAATCTGCTAACACTGATGATACCTATCCGCCCCGAGATTGGTATAAGACAAAGGATCCTGAATTACGCGCGGAATATCTTTATGCCCAACTCATCAAACAGTTTGGTGATACGCCTGAGGTTCAAGCCATTGGAGATTATGAGTTAAAAGTCGCTCGTGGTATTCCTCCAACACTCGAAGAGTATACCGGTTATCTTGAAGCACACTACACTCTCTTTCCGAATGAAAACAATCGGCGTACCCTTGAAGACTTACGAAAAATTATTGCATCAGGAAACGAAATTATCTTTGAATAATAGGAGGCCTCAATGAAAAGGTTCCTCGTTTTTCTCACCTGCAGCTTCTGTCTTTCTTTTTTTCACGGTTGTGCCGAAACGGACAGTCCGGTAACACAGGAAACCGAAACATACAAATCTTTGTTTCCATTAGAGGAAAATATACCCCCCTCTGACTATCCTGATGGGTGGGTAAAATTGACCGATGAAGAGGTCAAAGAGCTTCTGAATCTGGAGATTCTTCCTAACTGGCACAATATGAACCTCTCTCAAGAATGGCAGCGAAAATATAACCACGCAACCCTCCTCAAACAGTTTGGAGACCTCCCGGAAGTCAGGTTCATCATAGAGTTTCAACGGAACCCGGGTTTTGAGATATCGCATCAGTTGTACGTTGCTTATTTTGAAGCACACTATCGTCTCTTTCCGAATGAAAATAACCGGCGTGCCTTTGAAGAAGCCCGGAACATCCCAAATCAGCCAGGCCCAGAGACTGTGGATGAGGATAAATTAAGGGAGGAAGATCCTGAGTTATATATCAAAATCCAAAAAGAACGGTTTATCAAAAACCACGGAGATATTCCGCAAGTGCATATTTATATTGACTTTTTGCGAAAAGTCTTGCTCGGAATCCATATTACAGATGCTGAACGCCTTGCTGCCCTCGAAGCACGTTTTTTTCTTTTTCCGAGTGAAGAAAACCGTATCAAACTCGAAGAATTCCGAAGAGCGATGGGTGATGGAAGAGTAGATGATGAAAAATAAAATTTTTATTTTATCACGGAAAGTGAGTACTACACTCCTCATGACATCCAAAGGCTTACCTACTTGGATATCTGGCGGTTGCCAGAATTTTACTGAACACGAAGGGAAACTGCATATCAAGCGGATGTGCACACCACGTTTTTCCCTTCTTATCCCTACAAAGGAGAACAAAATGCTAAGGAAATTTTTTACGGGCTTTAGCCTCTTGACCTTTGTCTTTACAGTTACTGGACCTTTATTGTTTTTAACAAACCAAGTTGTAGCAGATGCCAACTACCAGTACTCTCAACCTTCAATTTCGTATCTTCGGAGAAGTCACCTGTGTCCCCAATGCCTCTAAAACTTATAGAAGAAGCACATTTTCCAGATGACGCGCTCGTCTTTTCCAACTTGTTTTAAACCCTCCAAAAGCACCATCAAAACCCACCTCCGCAACGCGCGCCTCCAACTCCAAAAGTGCCTCGCCCTTTACCTAAAGTAAAGTAAAAACTGAACACTTTCCTTGACTTCATTTTGTATCCATGCTAAAGTAACGCCATGCGAGTCTTTATCCAAATCGGGCACGG
>JAJECD010000089.1 GCA_022822215.1 Candidatus Poribacteria bacterium
GTATGTTCCAAACCGATCGGTGTAATAACGGTTGTAACAGGTGTGACGACATTCGTCGCATCAAGTCTGCCGCCTAAACCGACTTCAATAACAGCGAAATCCGTCGCTTTGTCTGCGAAATAGGAAAAGGCAAGCGCGGTGTATATTTCAAAAAACGAGACGCGTCCGAACTCGGAAGTGGAAACAGCGTCAATTACAGGTCTGAGTTTGTCAATATAGAAAGCAACGTCCGACTTCAAAATGAGTTCATCATCAATTCGACATCTCTCTCGCGGTGTAATGAGATGCGGAGACGTAAACAGACCGGTCTTATAGCCTGCCCGGGTCAGAACCGACGCGATAAGTGCAGCCGTCGAACCTTTCCCCTTACTTCCTGCGATATGGACAACCCGTAGCCGTTCTTGCGGATTGCCGAGTTGCTCCAATAACAACGAAATTCGATTCAGATTATAGAGCCTTGTCTGCCGAGCAAAGTCAGGACTTCTCTCATAGTCGATGAATTCTTCAATATAGGCAAGTGCTGCGTTGTAGTCCATAGCCGACAGCCGATAGCTATCCTAAATATTCATAAATCGGAAATTGCGCGCAGAATTCCTCAACCTTCTTCCGAATTCGGCGTTTGATGGATGCTTTTTGCCTGTTTTCAAGCGTCTCTGCGATGAAATCGGCGACTTGAACCATGTCATCTTCTTTCATACCACGCGTGGTGATCATAGGCGTCCCAATACGTAGACCGCTCGTGGTCCTCGGTTTCCGTTTGTCGAAAGGAATGGTATTTTTATTAACGATAATTCCGGCAGCTTCCAAGTGATCCGCGGCTTGTCGTCCACTAAGTTTCTCGTATTTGGAAGTGAGATCTATCAACATTAGATGATTATCTGTCCCCCCACTCACTAACCGAAATCCATTTTCGAGGAGCCTTGCAGCGAGTGCTTTGGCATTTTTAACAATCTGCGCTTGATATGTTTTAAAAGCGGGTGCGCTGGCTTCCTTGAAGGCGACGGCTCTCGCTGCGATTGTATGAAGAAAAGGACCGCCTTGTAAACCCGGAAAGACAGCACGGTCAATCTGGTTTGCGTATTCAGATTTACACATAATCATGGCACCACGGGGACCGCGTAAGGTTTTATGAGTCGTTGTCGTGACCACATCACTGTACGGAACAGGGTCTGGATGAACGCCGCCTGCGATAAGTCCTGCGATATGCGCTATATCTGTGAGCAGATAGGCATCCACCGAATCGGCAACCTCTCGCCACGCTGCAAAGTCGAAATGTCGAGGATAAGCAGTTGCCCCAACGACAATGAGTTTTGGACGATGTTCTTGGGCAAGTGCCGCAATCTCTGCCATGTCGATACGCTCAGTCTTGGCATCTACACCATACGCAATAACATTGTAATAGCGTCCTGAGAAGTTGACATTATCACCATGGGTGAGATGTCCACCGTGGCTGAGGGACATACCCAAAATCGTGTCTCCCGGTTCGAGTAGCGCATGATAGACCGCCATGTTCGCTTGGCTGCCGGCGTGCGGTTGGACGTTAACGTGTTCAGCCCCGAAGAGTGCCTTGGCGCGTTCAATCGCTAGCGACTCGGTTTCATCCATAAACTGGCACCCGTTATAGTAGCGTTCACCGGGGTAACCTTCGGCGTACTTGTTCGCGAGAATAGTACTCTGCGCTTCCATAACGGCACGGCTGGCGTAGTTCTCTGATGGGATTAGCATGAGAGAATTCTGCTGGCGCGTCAAGTCTTTAGAGGCGATTTCTACAATCTGAGGATCGACTTCACCCAATTTGGATTCTAACGTGTTCATTCGCGTTCACCGCTTGCAATAAAATATGAAATAGTATGGCATTTATAGGAGTTAAATTTTAACACAGATTTGCCACAAATTCAAATTTTTCGTCATTTTGGTGCTATGGAAGATTCATTTTTTTTCCTTCTGTGTTGTGTTAGTTGCAAACGCCTTCTGTTCTCTTTGGAAAAAATGCATGAGTCTACCATAGTTTTCAGTTGCGTATCACTTAATAATATGGTAAGTTAATAAGAAGGCTTATCATAAAATTGGATATCAACGCTTCGTGAAAGGATTAATGTGTACCTCTGGAACAGAAAACGATTCATAGCATTACTCGTACTCCTGCTTGCTTGGGGATGCGATTCAGCGCAGAAAGAGTCATCGCGTCAGTCAACGGTAGAGCAATCCGCATCTCCTGAAGTGATGGAATCTGTTACACCCCCGCCGCGTGCTGAAGATTGGCACACGTTCATGTACAATTTAAGCTTTTCCGGGGTGAGTCAAGATAAAAATCTTGCCCCTCCGCTGGAATTGCTGTGGAAATTCAAGACGGGTGGACCGATTTACGCCTCACCCGTGATTGCAAATGGGATCTTGTACATCGGATCGGCTGACGGGAAACTATATGCCTTAGACGCGAAACAGTGGGGAGTCAAATGGGTGTTTGATGCGGGAGATGCTATCCGCTATTCCGCGACAGTGCTGGGAGACAGGGTCTACTTCAATGCCCGGAACAATAAAGTCTACGCATTGAACGCACAAACAGGCGAAAAGTTGTGGGAATTCAAAACAAAAAGTTGGATGGACGCACCGCCGATTGTTGCTGACAATAAAGTTTACGTCGGCGCATTTCGGTCAAAAATTTATCTGCTGAACGCCAGAACGGGTGAACTGGAGGCGATGCGGGAACGGACAGTCCGAATCCAAGGTGTTGAATATGGGTGTGCAAATGGCGTGTTTCGTCCGGTATTCCCAGAGCATAACGCGAAGGTATGGCGTGGTCGCACAGCAGGAAGCGAGAGCTACCCTGTTACTGCAAATGGGGCTGTCTACATCGGTGCCCGCGATGGACGGATTCATGGATTTGATTCGGCATCCCAGACGGAAACTTGGACTTACCAGACTGGCGGTTTTGTGGACGCTGCCCCGGCTATTTCTGACGGGGTGCTCTATGCAGCATCCGGCGACGGATATGTTTACGCATTTGCAAACGCAACAGCAGTAACGGCAACTGAAGAGACGGGACGGTTGGGGGTTGTCGTACACGATGCTGCACCGGTTTATACAACGAAAGATGGAACGTCTGTCCTATTACATCTCAACGATGGGACGCGTCTGCCAATTGTGCAGGTTTCAGAGAGACTGTATGAAATTGAATTGCCGAACGGTGTCCGCGGGTGGATGGACACACTCGCCTTCGGAGAGTTTGAAGAGACAGACGGCATCCTGTTCAACACTACTTTTTGCCGTCCGAATAACCAGTCGGAAGTATCTCCGCGCCGTCTGGAGTTGATAGAAGGTGCCGAGTACCCGCGCTGGAGCCCGGATGGCGCGTTAATCGCGTTCTTGAAAAGGGATGATTTGAGGGGTAGGTACTGGCGGGCGAGCGAGTTGTGGATTATGGATCGGAAAGCGGAACGGGTGCGAAAGTACTACACCGGCAATTTTTACAATCCACATGTCTCCTGGTCGCTGGACAGTAGACTCGTAGCGTTTGAGGTGGACGAAAACGGTGAACGGCATATCTACACAGTGGATTGGAAGTTTGGACAGACAAAAAAAATAGCCCGTGGTGATGGACCCGCGTTTTCACCGACATCCAACCGCTTGGTATTTAGAAGACATGAAAAAGGGCTGGATATCGTTTA
>JAJECD010000197.1 GCA_022822215.1 Candidatus Poribacteria bacterium
GCAGTCGAGGCCCATGATGGTATCACAGAAATTGCTCCTGTGGACGCGGCAGGAAGGTCTGTCTTGCGAAAGCAGTTATTTACAACGGGGGAACTCCTACGCCTAGATCAGTTGCAACCCGATCCGATAATTGTTGCTGAAGCCAAAATTACGCAGCCTCTGTTCAATTTGAAAAACTGGAATTCTAACCTAACAAAAAGTAAGGAAAAGTGCTGATGACGTTCAAAATCAGTTGTATTGTTGAAGGGCATGGCGATGTGAAAGCCGTGCCGGTCCTGATTCGACGTATCGCGCAGAATCTTTACCCAGAACTACCGATTATCATAAAGTCTCCAATCCGTGCTCCAAGGGATAAGATTGTTAAGGAAGGTGAACTTGAGCGAAAAGTTGAATTAGCAGCTGAGAAAATTGAGGGACAGGGAGTTATATTTATCATCCTTGATAGCGACAAGGACTGCCCAGCAGAACTGGGACCTGCACTCCTTCGCCGGGCATCACAAACTCGCAGCGATCTACCGATCGCCGTTGTACTCGCTAAATATGAATTTGAGGCATGGTTCCTTGCAGCAGCCGAGTCCCTTCGGGGGCGAAGAGGGTTAAGAAACGATCTCCATTCTCCGAACGATCCAGAGGCGATCCGCGGCGCAAAGGAGTGGTTAAGCCATCGAATGGAGGACAGCAAAACGTATAGTGAAACAATAGATCAGCCTGCGCTCACAGCACTTTTTGATTTTGAGCAGGCACGTCAAACGGATTCGTTCGACAAGTGCTACCGGGAGATCATTCGCCTCCTCGAAAAACTGCAAGAGGCGGCTGAAGCAAACGGTGAATCGATAGAACAGATAACATAGGAATCGAACGGAGGATTCAATATGAGCAACAAACCTAATGTCATCTTTGTTTTAACAGACGACCAGGGCCCTTGGGCGGCAGGTTGCTGTGGGAACGACGAGGTACGCACACCCTATCTTGATCAACTCGCTTCAGAAGGCACACGCTTCCCGAATTTCTTCTGCACAAGTCCCGTCTGTTCGCCAGCACGCGCGAGTCTCATGACAGGACGTATTCCTTCAGCACACGGTGTCCACGACTGGATTCGCGATGGGAATATGCCACCGAATCCTGCCCGATATTTAGATGGGCTCACCTGCTATACAGACGTCCTTGCAGAGAATGACTACACAGTCGGGTTGAGTGGCAAATGGCACCTCGGCGACAGTCTCACGCCACAGCACGGGTTCAGCCATTGGTTTGCGCTGCTCACTGGCGGCAGCAAATACAATGACGCGGATATGATCCGGGCCACTCCGACTTCAGAAGGTCAGGTTGAAATGCAACCCGGCTACCTCACCGATGTCATCACCGATGATGCATTGAACTTTATCTCAGCGAACAAAGACGGACCCTTCTATCTCAGCGTCAACTACAACGCACCGCATACTCCGTTTACAGGACACCCGCAAGACATCGTTGACTCCTATGACGATTGTCCCTTCAAAACGTGTCCACAGGAGGCGTTACACCCGTGGGCGGTGCAGGGTGCAGCTGTTCACATGGGCAACCGTGAATCGTTGAAAGGCTATTTCGCAGCGATAACAGCTCTTGACTTAAACGTCGGGCGGATTCTTGATAGGCTTACCGAACTCGGCATTCGTGAAAATACACTTGTTGTCTTCAGTAGCGACAACGGTTATTCGTGTGGACATCACGGGTTTTGGCATAAAGGCAACGGCACATTCCCGCTAAATATGTATGAAAATTCTGTCAAGGTTCCCTTCATTATAAGTCAACCCGGTAGGATTCCAGAGGGTCGCGTCAGTGAAGCGATGGTCAGCCAATACGATTTCATGCCGACACTCCTTGATTACCTCGGCTTGCCTGATCCGAATGACGATATGTCTCCGGGCAGAAGTTTCGTCCCCGCGCTTTCAGGAGAGACAAACGACGCGAAAGATGAGATCGTCATTTATGACGAATACGGTCCCGTTCGTATGATTCGGACGCAAGAGTGGAAATACGTCCATAGGTATCCTTATGGACCGCATGAACTCTATGACCTCGTGAACGACCCAGATGAACGGAAAAATCTGATAGATGAAAAATCTCAGACTGCCCGAATAGATGACATGCGACAACAGATGGGGGCATGGTTTCAGCGGTACGTGCTACCGGAATTAGACGGCGCGAGGTGCTCGGTTACCGGTGGCGGACAAGCCGTGAAGATAGCGGAAGGACAATGTGGTGAGGGTGCGTTCCACCCAAGGTATGCCCCACCTCAACGAAATGTGTAAAAGCGTTGCGTTAGATGGGAAACTACCATAATCAACAAAGTAGGAGACGATAATGACTAAATTAGAGTTAGCTTTCGCAGAAGCAACCAAGCTGCCACCAAAAGAACAGGATCGTCTGGCAGATTGGTTACTTGCCGAGCTTTCTTCTGAGAGACGTTGGGATCAACGCTTTGCTGAATCTCAAGATGTCTTGGAAATTCTTGCTGCAGAGGCTATTGATGAGCACAACCAAGGGCAGACACAAGAATTGGACCCAGAAAAGATTTGAATTCAAAAACGGCCATTGATAGCCAAGTACGAAAGGAGTGAAATGGCGAGAGCATTTGCCCCCGGCAACATCTCTTGTGTCTTTAAAGTTATTCCACATCCCGATGCGACCCGTATGCACTCGCTCGGTATGGGGTTCACCGTTACAGAGGGGGTGGAAGTTACCGTCTCTGACGCTCACGAAACGGAGGTGCTATTTAACGGAGAAGATATCAAGTTTCCGACAGTTCTTGCTGTTGTTGAGCGGTTGATTCAAAACAGTGGCGTTACAGGCATAAGGATAGACTTGACTTCTCCGTTACCACTCGGTTGTGGCTTCGGACTTAGCGGTGCTGCTGCACTCGCAACAGCCTACGCCCTTAATGAACTCTTACATCTCCGCAAAGGGACAGAGTCGCTTGCGATGGTAGCACACGTCGCAGAGGTCGAAAATCGCACCGGACTCGGAGATGTGTGCTCACAATATCACGGGGGCTGCCTCGTCAAGTTGCAGGAAGGCGCGCCTTTGGTTGCCGATAGGTTGCCGATTGCAGAACAACCTATCTATTACCGTTACTTCGGACCGATTCAGACACGTGAGGTCCTCGGAAACCGAGAGCAGACCCTTCGTATTAATCGTGCTGCTGATGTGGCTTTGAACACTTTACGAACGCTTGCGCACGCCAAACCGAATACCGAACTCTTTAACGCGTGCTTTGCTGTCTCAAAACAGTTTTCGGTGGAGAGCGGTTTGCTCAGCGACGCGCGGGTCATTGACACAATCGCGCAGATTGAGGCGGCAGGTGGTGTCGCATCAATGATCATGTTAGGAAACGGCGTTTTTAGTACGCATCCTTTCGCGGGAGCGGTGAAGACAAGGTTGGTTAATAATCCAGCGCGTCTTTTAAACGATTAAATCTGCGGACTCAAGGTTATGAAAGGTTGCTTAACAATTGAAATACTGCAAGGACATCGGACGCAGCAGCTCATATTTAATAGTTAAAAAAATCCTGATGCTTTTTTCGGTGTCTGTTGCATTCGGTGCCGTGGAAGTTGAAAATGCAACCTTCGGATTCAGCGACGGCTATAAAACAGGGACATGGGCACCTTTGACTGTTACTGTCCGGAGTCAGGATGAACCGGATGTATTTACTGGGGAACTGGTGGTGGAGGTTCGGAACTTTACTTCAGATACGCCGTTTGAACGATACGCCACCCCATTGCGACTCAGCGGAACGGGACGACAGCAGAAACGCCTCTCTGTTTACTGCCCGAAAAATGCGACACGACTTGTTATAAAACTTGAGTCCACAACACTTGTAGAAAGCGATTTCTTACATACTTCTTCTCACGCTGGTGCGTCCCATGAGGTGCTATTACCCACACCTATCGCACGTAAAGACTATCTTTTGTTGGTGTTGGCACCGAGCGGTGATAAGTTAAAACGATTTATTGACAA
>JAJECD010000217.1 GCA_022822215.1 Candidatus Poribacteria bacterium
ATGTGACAAAGGTCCTCACGGGTGCCTTCAACAAACCGACCGGCATTACGCTCCTCAACGGTAAAGCCTACGTCTCGAATCCGGCATGGGAGTGGAATCCAGTTGAACGGAAAACCACTTATTATGAGAGCACTGTCACAGTGATTGATACGGAGACAGACATCATCTTGAAATCTATTCCCGTGCCGACAAACGCAAGCACAATTGTCAACGATGGCGACTCCACCATCATTCTCAAAACAACCGGAAACTACAATGACATTTTGGGACATATCGTTCTGATTGACGCGGGGACAGATGAGATTGTTGAAACGGTTAAACTCGACTTCACGCCCGGCTCCGTCGCCCTCAATTCAGAAACACAACTGTTTATCCAAGGCAGTTGGCAAAATCCAGGTTTGCTCATCTACGATGTCGCAACGCAAGACTGGATCCGTGATGAAGATAACATACTCGCTAACTTCAGCAACGATGCAGACGCACCTATCGGTGGATCCTTGAGCTTCGCACCTGATGGAAATCTCTATATCGTGAAGCCCGACTGGAGCGGCGGCGGACAGGATTTCGTTCGCGTTATGGACCCCATGGATGCGTCGCTTCTGAAAACCTATCGCGTTGGACCGGGTGGTTCTATTCTCGGATTCGCACAGATTGTCCCGCGCCGCGAAGATGTCAACAACGATGGGTTTGTCAACGAGAGAGACTTAACAATCACCAGCCGGTTCTTGGGAGACGAGGGTCCCGACATAGTCGCCGATGTCAACGGAGATCAAGTTGTTAACGTGCTTGATTTAGTTATCATAGGACAGGGGCTTTAAGGGTTATCAGTTCTCAGTTAAGAGAGGTTTGTGGAATGGACAGAAATTGTAACTGCCATACAGAATTAACCCACAACCGACGAGGGCTATTTATGGTAAACCAGATAAATAAACAGACATTTTACCCCAACCTGGTAGGTGCGGTTTCTAACCGCACCGGTGCTAAGTGTCCAATTAATTCTAAGGTCTACCATAGTTTCAAGGTTTTTTGGTCCTTGCCACTTCTCGTTTTCTTGCTCAGTTGCGCTTCAACCCCGAAAGAAGAACCGTTCTCATGGAAGGTAACGTTCTTTTCACTGGGGGCAAAAGCGCAATTGAGTGCAGAAGCACCGGTACAACGTCTAAATGCCTTTAATGCCGATGGTGTGATGGTTGCGCAGCTCAATTTTCCTACACCACCCCGTCAGACAGAGCCACTCTATTTTGAATGGCGTGAAGGGGAAACCTATAGGTTTGAAGCGACCTTAACAACGGGCGATGTGGATGTCCAAACGGTAACTGCGCCGCGGACATACACACAAGGCAGCTTAGAAATCGCCATCCCTTACGGTGTTGGAATGCAGCTGGAGTCAGGAGAGGATATAGCAAACAACAACCAAGTCGCCCTCGTCCTACACGACAGCGAAATGGCAGCCACTGTCCTCGTTAGAAGTGGGAAAATACCAGCGACCTTTGACCTCGAACTCTGTCTTCCATCAACACTAACTGTTGTACGTTTACCAACAGGCTGGCAGACTGAAACAACCGATGCAGGAACCTGTCTCTCGACCACTGGTAGATTTCGCGTGGCATCGGAGGTCTGGTACCATGAACTGGTGCTGAAGACCTCCGATGCGACTAACGCAGAGAAGCAGGAAATATCGGGAGTTGTCCGCTTCATAACAGATACAGGGCAGACGTGGGAACAACAGACAACAGTCGAGTTGCGAGCGGCGACCGTTCCAGAGATTACCCAACACCTCTCGATCGCAGCGATCAAGATGCCCACAGACGCAACAGGCACAGTAGACTCGAAGCAGCGGGAGGATACCATCTACTACCCGCGTCCACTGTTCAGTTGGCTTGATACCTCGCCGACGAATCCATTTGAGCCGACAACCTATCAGACAATCCGACTCCACAATCAAGGCGAAGAGACTATCCATGTCGCTGTGTCATCAATCAATAGGGATATAAAAACCGACGAAGTTGTCCCTTTTCTCGCGCCACCAAAGACAGCGAATGGTGGTACGAATCAGAGCGTCGCCTTCGCGAGCCTGCTCGGAGGTGAAGTTACCGAAATTCCCTTACCCATTTATTTTCACCCGACGTATCTAAAGGAGGGTAAGGTAGTGCAGGCGATTCCCGGAGAATACAGACGCGATATTGCGGTGAAGGTCTGGGGTAGCGACGCGACGATACTGCGTGAAGAACGTCCACTTCACCTGATTGTTCCAAACCAACAGGCACTGCTTGTCAGTCTTTTGGCAATCATCAGTAGTACCATCGGATTCGCAGTCGTTCTAAAGTTGCACAAACAACTGTTCGCCGGTTTCACCACGAAACAACTCATCGTTATTGCCTTATTTGGCACAACGGTTTTTGTGGCAGTGACGGTCCCCTCAACGCTATTCCTTAACTTAATTCGCGCACTTCTCGGACCTATTTCTGTGCTACTGACTGGCTTGATAAATGAGACCCTTTACTATGCTTTGCTGACAGCATTGTTAATTTACATTAGTGGAGACCCTGAAAATTCGGGGCGGGGTGACCAAAATCGACAGAGTAAGGGAAGTGGGGTCATCTTGCTTGTCTCCGCAGTCCGCTTACTTCTCGGTGGTGTAACGTTCGGACTTTTTACACCGATGGCGATCGTCTATACCGGCACAAGCGTCCTCCTACTGGAAACAGGCTTTCTATTTGTGCGAGGACGGAACCTGTTAATATGGGCAGTTGTGTTGGGTCTCTGTGATGCGATTGCTACCTATGTCGATTTCCAACTCTCTATACTGCTCTATCGACTTTTTTATGCCAATTGGTATATCATTCTCCGAATTCTGATAGAAGGATTCGTCTACACGTTTATCGGCGTACTTCTCGGTGCAAGGTTAGGACACGGACTTTGGCGCGTGGCGGATTAAGACATTATACCAAATCAAAATATGAGGAAATACAACTATGAAACGAATTCAATTTTTTAGCCTTTTCTGTCTGTTTATAATCTTACCTATTGGTATTGTGGCAGCCGATATGGAGGTCACGTGGGTGCGGCCAGGCGTAGTGCTTGAAACACAACAGAAAAACGGCATTGAAGGCGAAATCAGTGATATAACGATATCTATCAAGACAGCAAACGCACCCAAGGTGTCCACAATTCAGTGGCTTGATGCGAACCGCGTTTTGCTTCAATTCGCATGGCAACCGAACGAAAATTACCAATTTCGATTGAACGAGAGTGAAACAACAGCAACTTCACCACTCAAGCCTGAACCTTATCTGATTCGGACTGTTGAATTAGATGGACTCTTGTCATTGATGGAAAACCTCCGTCAACCCGCAAAGCCGACGGCGATCGCCTTAGGGTCGGGAAACACACCTAACGTAGAGAAATTAGCGGTTGCGACAGACAGCGGACACCTCGCGATTCTTGAACCTATCACAAGTAAAACGCTTTGGAAAACCCGCATCTCGGAAGGCTATGTGCGACGGGTGGCGTTTAGCCCTGATAACGCCCTACTCTACGTCGGAGAACAGGCAGCGGACGGGTTTATTTACTGCTATGATCTAACAACCGACACACCGACGCTGCGCTGGAAATACCGGACAGCCGCCGACATCGAGACTTCCACGCCGAGTGATCCAGGAAGTGTCTACGCATGGGTCAGCTACCCCGGTCAGTCTTGTATGCAAACACTGGCGAACGGCGACCTTTTGGTTGCTGGTGTGCATTCGTGGGCAGAAAACGATACACCCCGTAAGAAGTCCCAACTCTATAGGTTCGATAGTAAAACGGGAAACGTTACTTGGAAATGGCCCCACGATCGCGCGGTATCGAAGATAATACGCTGGTTTGACGTAAGTGCTGATGGAGGAACACTCGCGCTCGTCACAGATGCCGGACACAATTTACAAGGGAGCACGGCGGATGGAAACGGCAAACTCGTCGTCCTCAACGCGAAAGACGGCACAGAGAAGTGGCACGCGGATATTGAACCCTTGACCCCATATTTCTCACAGGTCACGTTTTGGCGTGGCGTTAGCGTGTCGCCTGACGGTCAATTTATCAACCTAACAACAGACGACGGACGCGCCTTCATCTTTGATGTGAACAAACCCGAACCGATATGGCAGGAAAATCTGACGACCCCGTTGGAGGTGAGCGGCATTCCTATCGTAGCGACCTCTGGCACAATTGATGCCACGGACGCAGCAGCACTTTTTGTCACCGGCGATACATATATTCCTTACCATCTCCGAAAAGGCGCGCAACGCCCTTCGGGAGCACATCCAAATGCGATGACCCTATTCGCTTATGCGTGGACGGGTGAAAAAATCTGGCAGTGGCAGCTTGAGAATATGCCGCAAGGTTTACGTATTGATGCACAAGATCGTTATGCGTTGCTATCCGTTTCCAAACGTGGACAAGATCCGAATGAGAGCCTTCACGGTGTATCGGTGTTTGATCTGACAGCAGCAGGAAGCGGTTTATCGAAATATCTGTACACCTACCGCACAGAGGGGCAGCTCCCTTACGATACGCTTGCGATTAGCGCAGATGGCACCCTCATCGTTGTCGTCGAGGTCCCGATTGCGCTGCCAGATGAGACAGTGCGCGGGAAGAATCGGGTGCATGTGTTGTATTGAATGGCATTTTGTCCAACGGCTTGACAAATCGAGATTTTCCCAGTATACTTATCATGAAAACTTCCGGTTTCGTCAAATAAGGCAGTGATTTCGATGTCAAATTTCACAGATGAAGCACTATTACAAATCATCAAAAATGGAGAATCCGACGCTGTTGAGTTTAAAGCGTCTATGTCCGGCGGGGCCCCGGAAAGGATACGGGAGGCGATCTGTGCCTTTGCCAACGATCTGCCTGCCAACGGAAAACCGGGCATCGTTTTTGTGGGTGTAAGAGACGACACGACTCTCGGAACCACACCGATTACAGACGAACTGTTGCGACAGTTAGCAGATATGAAAACGGATGGAAATATCCTGCCACCACCATCACTGACAGTGGAAAAGCGTTCGCTGGAGAATCAGGAAGTGGCAGTGATTATGGTGTTACCTTCCAATTCACCCCCGGTACGCTGCAGAGGTGCGATCCATATCCGAACCGGGCCCCGCCGAGGTATCGCCACAGCACAAGATGAACGGATACTCAACGAAAAGCGACGCTATGGCGATCGTCCATTTGACCTCTATCCAATTCGTTCAACTGGGATTTCGGATCTCAACCTTGCACTGTTTAATTACGAATACCTCCCTAAAGCGTTCTCTGAAGAGATATTAGCTGCGAATGATCGAAGCCTGAACGAGCAACTCGCAGCAACAAAGATGATTACAGCCGCTGACGATCCGACAGCAACTGTGCTTGGAATCCTCACACTTGGGAAAAAGCCACAAGACTTTCTGCCCGGTGCTTATGTGCAATTCCTCAGAATTGACGGAAACGAACTCACGGATGATATTGTTGACAGTCTGGCGATCCGCGGCGCGATTCCTGACCAAGTCCGCCGCTTAGATGATAAACTGATAGCGCATAATCGCATCGCAGTTGACATTACCTCTGGTCCTCTCGAAAAGCGAACCGCACTTTATCCGATAGAAGCGGTGCAGCAGCTTACCCGAAATGCCCTTATGCACAGGGCTTACGAAGGTACAAATGCCCCAGTTCATGTGTATTGGTACAACGACAGGATCGAGATTTTAAGTCCCGGGGGTGTATTCGGTGCCATAACGACCGAAAATTTTGGCGAGCCAGGATTTATTGATTATCGGAACCCGAATCTGGCGGATGCAATGCGAACTTTTGGGCTTGTACAGCGTTTCGGTATGGGGATACCGATAGCGAGAAGGTTACTGGCTGAAGCGGGACATCCAGCACCGAAACTTGTAATTAATGGCACACACGCGTGGGTAACGATACTGACGCGGTAAACACTAAAAACATAAGGAGAACAACTGTTGTGTTGTTCCCCTTACCATATTAGAACAGAAGATAAATCAATTCAGAAAAAGAAGCCAGAAAATGTTCAGCAGAAACAGCCGTGCTTCAATAGCACACTTCAGAAATCGCGCCTACCCCTTTACTGTGACCTTGTATACTGAGCAACAGCGTTTTGCGTGGAGACAAGCACACTTTGCAATGCCTGAAAGTAGTTCATTTCAGCCATTTTGATTGTGTGATTATCCTTAGTTGCCCGTGCGCGGCTGAGTGCCTCCCAGCTCAACGCCAGCATCCGGTTCGTTTTCTCTAAAATCTTCCAATCCGCGTTGGAAATCATGATACCCTCCCGGTATTTCACGCTATGGGCGGTTTGTTATTCCGCTCAAACAGCGCATTCAATGCTTCACTCAACAAACTTTGAATACTCGTCTCTTTTTCAAGCGCGAGCATTTTCAACTGTCGATGCACTTCTTTGTTGAAATGTCCCGAAATCATCTTTTTCCCTTGACGGGATGGCGGTACCGCTGCAGTCGGTTTCGGTGTACGCTGAACGGCAACGCCGCCTTCGTTTGATAAAATTGCTACTGTTTTCATATCATCTATGCCTCCGTTCATGTACACATGTATATATGCAAACATGTAGACATGTATGAAAGTATAAAACGTTAGATTCTCAAAATGGGTTTCAGATAAAACCCCAAAAATTGAAGAAAAAGGGTTCCCGTTTCCTCTTGACGCATGTCTATATTGCTATTAAAATAGTGGTGTTCAGGGTGGAATTTTTAGCAATTTTGAAGTGAGTGACGCAAAAAAGAACAGGAGTGAACGAAATGAGAAAATATTTCTGGACTTTCGCGGTTTTTGCGTTTTGTGTTGTAACCGTCAATGCAACTGCACAAGTAACAAAAGGTCTACACTTCTACATGCCGTTCAACGAAGGGAAAGGCGATGTTGTGAAAGATGTCGGTCCGAAAGGGTTTGAAGCGGAACTTCACGACAGCGCGAAATTCGTCAAAGGTAAGGTCGGAACAGCGATCGAAGTATCGTTTTCGTAAAAATCCGCCATCTCCTCCGCTTGTTCGCGTAGGATTCTGTTTCTTTTCTCTTTTGGTAATTGCAGAAATCTACGACGTTCACTAAGTGATTTCTCAGAGGACGGCTCCACCGTGTGATTCAGGAGTTGATCAGTTTCTGTATCACAAAAGGGTTCACCCCACAATTGGGCGGATTTAATTCCAAAGACGGAAGCGATTCGATTGAGGACTCTCGCTGTTGGTTGCAGCTTCCTGTGTTCATACTTTGACAGCGTTTGACTACTAACCAATCCATCAATCGCAGCCTCTAAGTCCCCGAGGGACATACCACGGGCAAGTCTAAATCTTCTCAGGCGTTCTCCTAACATGATTATGATCCTCACTCATCCATTTTTGAGAAAATTTGATAAGCCATGAATTGGGTCTTACATTTCATAGGAAATTCTATCATGCTTTTAATTATACCATTTTATGTTGAGTAGTTCAAACGATTTTCGCTAAAATCTGCACAAGAAGTAAATTTATCAAGTTTGTTTCATACGGCATTGTAATATACAACTTTTCGGTTGTCAATGAAAATGCGAAACGTCGGCATTGGGTTGCGTGTTCAAAATATTAGTTTCTTTACTGTTCAGAGTTCACGCGTCACTCGCCAAAGATATCCTCGTACAACTCCTCATAAACCTTCATACCGGGTTGAATGCGTGGAAGCGAGCACATCCATCATGAAACTTTCTTTGGTATTCCCAAAGTTATCGGTGAGTATTTCCGTAATTTCATGCAGAGATGCTATGCGCGTGCGACAACGCTCCTTTCGCTCTCAAAGCGGTTCGACAATACAAGTTACGAATACTTCAGTGCTGAGGAGTTCTCGCGAATGGCACAAGTGATCAATGCTGAGATCGAAGGCTTTAAGATCGAGGTCGTAGACCCGTCCGAACACTACACCGTCACGCTC
>JAJECD010000193.1 GCA_022822215.1 Candidatus Poribacteria bacterium
CCGTCGTTGTCGTAGTCGGTGGCGGCAGTACCAGGACCCAGCCAAGCCCCGGATGCTGCGTCAATAGGAATGTCACGTTGATGGACGTTTGCAGTGAGACTGACATCTGTGAAGGTAGATGCTGCTAAAGTAGAGACACTGAAGAGTGTCAAAAAAATAATTAGACGATACTGCATAGCTGTTGTCCATTTCTAATACTGAGTTTTTACTGCTGCCCAAGTTGTTGTGGCTTTGCCGCCGGGTTCAACAGGGAAAGGGTTCAGGTTGTCTCTGAAATATTCGTATTCAACTTCTAAACTTCCGGCACCTGCAGCAACACCGGCGTAGACGCCGAGCCATACGGGCGGTGTGAGGTCAAATTCGGTCACACCAATCTCAATCCAATCCTCGTTTTCCTTAGTTTTATACCAAGCACTGTATTCATCACCATCTCTGGCGAGTCGGAGGAAGAGTTCGGTTTCTCCGAATTCAGGCGTGAATCCGGCGTTTCCTGTTAATCCGCCGCCACCCTCATTCTGTTTCGTTTGATACTGAATCTGTCCTTTCGCGGCTGCGTCTCGTGACCAGAATTTGATGGTTACCCAGTTATCGTCCGATGGGCTTTTCACGACGAGTCCGTTAACGCCCGAAGAGGTGTCCCATCTGGCGAAGAAGTGGGTCTCGACATCGAATATATCTGTGTCAGTCTCCTGATATAGGAAATGAGACATATCATTTGCCCAGAGATTTCGATTGGGTTCGCTGTCGATATAAAGGAAGTCCTCACGGGTGTCGCCGACATCCCATTTCGGGGGTTCGTTTTGCCATTCCCAGTTCGGATTCTGCAATTTCCCCTTCTCAAACGGGTCGCCGAACGATTCGTCTGCCGCGGTTGCTATGCCTCCGAAAAGGAGCATGAGCACGCAGACACTGGTACTATACTTGATAATTTCTCCAAAGCTTCGCGTTAATAGTCGAGTTTGCATAAGTCTATCTATACCTCCTACGTTCAATTTTAAAACAAATTGTTAGGGTTGTCAAGGTGAATCAAATTCTGCACAACGGTTAATCTCGCTTGATCCCGACGACGACGTTCTCAGACAATACGTCTTCGGGTATGACGACGAAAATCTTTCCAGATTCGAAACCGTCGCTCTGTTTTTCCAGATACGCTGTTATTTCATTTTCATCAAGAAGGGCTGCCCCGTCGGTAATGGATTCAGGCAGCGGTGTGCGTTGGGAACCGAACTTTCGGATCCATTTGAAGATAGTACTCGGTGCGACCGAAAACATCCGAGCGACCGTGCTGATAGGGACCCCGCGGCAATATAGAAAAACGGCTAAGGCTCTTTGCCAGGGTGGTCTCCCGCGGGTCGTCAGACGGGTGAATTGAAAACCACAGGCTTTACATTTATAGCGTTGGCTTCCTCTGGCTTTTCCATTTTTGACAGCGTCTTCCCGTTTGCAGCGTGGGCAGTTCATTGCGGTGTGCCTCCTTCAAAATATGAGAAAAGTAAAGTATAGCATAAAAAGTGTTGCTATGCAATATGTTCCGTTTTAGGCGCAGAACGTTTGATTTTCAGGTTCCCCTTTCTGTTTCACGATAGTAGTGTTTCCATCTTGGTTTTTGCGGATCCTCAGAAAATTTCCCTTGTTATTTTTTTTTGGATTGTATATTATATCTGTTAGTCAAAAAATTGAGGTGCTGGTATTGCAAGCAGGGAAGGGATTTTAGGAACAGATTGTCAAGCTTGATTGGAACTTGAGTAGGAGCGCGCTATGCTTCGGAACGCGTCCCGCGCGTAAAGGAGAACACGATTATGGCAGGGAAACTGAAAGTTGCAGCGGTTGGGTGCGGTGGCATTGGGCATCTACATCAACTCGGTTATCTCCACCATCCGGGTGCAGAATTGGTGGCAGTATGTGATATAGATACCGCCAAGGCAAAAACGCGTGCCGAAGAACTCGGTATCGCCAACTGGTACTCCTCCATCAAAGAGATGCTCGCGCATGAGGAGTGCGATTTGGTAGATGTTGTAACGGCTGACTATCTGCACTTTGAGCCGGTGATGGAGTGTCTTGAAGCGGGCAAACATGTTATCTCTGAGAAGCCGCTATCGCTTTACATCAACGAGGCGGAGCAGATGGTGGCAAAAGCGGAGGAACAGGGGGTCTACCTTGCTATTGATTACAACCGACGGTTCGCACCCGGATACGTTCAAGCGCGGAAATGGTTTGACGCTGGGGAAATTGGACAGACTTACTACTTGGACATGAAATTATCTCAGGGGGGTCCGGCTTCAACGTGGAAGGGTGAATATTATCTACTCTATGAATTGCAGACGCATGCAATTGACCTACTGCGATGGTTTGGCGGGGAGATTGTGGCTGTCTGTGCACAAATGGCAAAACCTCGACAGCATGAGGCACGCGAAGGTGAGGAGGCATGCTATACGAGCATGGCTATCTCTTTTCGCTATGAAACAGAAGTCGTTGCGACGTTGATGGCAAGTTGGGATAGCGACTTCATCCACCCGATTGAACATCTTGAAATCTGCGGCTCCGATGGCGAAATCACTGTTGATAATGTCCTCACACGTGCGACCTTGATGAGACGCAATAATCAGGTGGTTGAAGAATATCGTCCTTCCATTTTTCGAGACGAACAACTTGCCTTTAATGGAACATTTGCCCTACGGATGGCAGCACTTGTCGATGATCTGCTCGCGGACCGACCACCGGCACCAACGGGTAGAGACGGCTTACAAGCCCTACGAATTACTGAGGCGATTGTGGAATCGTGGAAAGAGAAACGTGAGGTAGCGGTTAAGATTGATTCATAGGGATAGTAAACCATTTTGCACACGAGCCGTTTCTATATGCAAGGAGGAGAGGAATTATGAAACATTGTTTGTCTGTTTTGAGAGAAATGCATCGGTCATTACTCACAGATTCTTCGTATTCAACTGTGCGTGCTTGTGTTGCGTCTCTTATTTTCGTGTTTCTGGCGATAAGTTGCGGTCCGCCACCGCAAGGGCAGTATTATGTTCCTGAATCGGTCATGCAGGCTGCTGAGCGGAACACGGCACCACAAGCAACCGCAGACCAAGCAGGTTTACCCGACAGTGCTATGGTCCGTTTGGATGAGCAACCTTACCTGAGAAATGCTTTCAAAAACGCTTTCAGCGAACCCACACCTACCAGTAGAACCGGGCTTGACGATTTCTATGTAAGGACGCGTGGAAAAGTACAGCACGTCGCTATTATCTCTGGCGGGTCGTTTGATGTCCTCAAGGCATTTATTGCCAAAGGGTGGGCACCCATTGTAATGATTCAATTTCAAGGACGGACCCCGGAAATCTTGCCCGTGTCTGACTATAACGACCAACTGAGTGAGGTATATCTTCAGAATCCCACCAATTCCGCCAAACGCCGCATGAGCTACAAGGAGTTTGAGGCAGCGTGGAGCAAGAACTCGCGGAACAAATGTGTCCTAATCACACCACAGGCACTCAACGAAGTAATCGTTCAGAATGTACTCGGAAAATATTTACCCTCTGAAGCGTTCCAAGAGATTAGCATCAGAAGACGCTAATACTGCACATCTTACGTCATTAACCAGAACGAGAGAAACAATTGTGAAAGCACTTCCATTTACGGCTGTTAAGATCAGCGACCGGTTTTGGGCACCCCGACAGAAGACGAATGCCGAGGCGACGATTCCGCACGAATTGGCGCAGTGTCGACAAACGGGTAGAATTGATAACTTCGCGAAGGCGGCTGGCTTGATGTCTGGAGAGTTTGAGGGTATTTTTTTCAACGATTCTGATGTCTATAAGTGGGTAGAAGCGGCATCGTACACCCTTTCGACGCATCCGAAGCCAGCATGGGAAACGGAGTTGGATGAAGTCATCGCGAAGATCGCTGCGAGCCAACAACCTGATGGCTATCTGAATACCTATTTCACACTGGTTGAACCGACGAAGCGATGGCAAAATCTCGGCATCATGCACGAATTGTATTGCGCCGGACATCTCTTTGAGGCAGCAGTTGCGCATTACCAAGCGACCGGAAAGCGGACGTTATTGGACGTTGCCTGCCGGTTCGCTGATCTGATTGACAGTATCTTTGGACCCGGCAAACGGGATGGGTTGCCTGGACACGAGGGAATTGAGCTCGCCCTTGTAAAATTGGCGAACGTCACAGGTGAGACGCGCTACGCTACACTCGCCGAATATTTTGTCACCCGACGCGGACATTCGCCCTCGATTTTTGAGAAAGAATTGGAGAATCCTGACATTCCCGGTGGGCTTGACGCGTATCGACACCATTACACACGGGACGGAAAATTTGAGGGGGACTATTCCCAGGCACATCTCCCAATACATCAACAGACAGAATGCGTCGGACACGCCGTACGTGCGATGTATCTCTACAGTGCCGCTGCTGATATCGCTTATGAGACCGGTGATACCGCAATCATTAATGCCTTAGAAGCACTTTGGCGGAATGTAACGGAGAAACGTCTATATGTTACCGGTGGTGTGGGTCCTTCTGGGCACAATGAAGGCTTCACAAACGATTATGAATTGCCGAACTTCTCGGCGTATGCGGAAACCTGCGCCTCAATCGGACTGATATTCTGGGCACATCGGATGTTCTTATTGCGCGGTGAGTCGCACTTTGTAGATGTATTGGAAACAGCACTTTACAACGGTGCCCTCTCTGGAATTTCGCTTGATGGAACGGGTTTCTTCTATCAGAATCCTTTGGCGAGTTATGGTGATCGGTCTCGGCACGAATGGTTTGGCTGCGCATGTTGTCCTCCGAATATTGCGCGCCTCCTTGGATCTATCGGACAGTATATCTACGCTGAATCGGACGAAGACGTATGGGTGAACCTCTACGTCGGGGGCACGGCTGAGGCGACTGTCAAAGGTGATGTCTCCGTGAAACTGACACAAGAAACCGATTATCCGTGGACGGGTGATGTGACGCTGACAATTGATCCCGCAGTTCCAGCGTCCTTTGCGTTAAATCTGAGGATACCGGGTTGGTGTGAGCAATTTGATGCGCGCGTCAACGGTAGACGCTACAGACCTGAAGCGAACGTCGAAGGTTACCTCTCAATTACGCGAGAGTGGCACGCTGATGACAGCGTTGAACTGCGGTTCGATATGCCGATTGCCCGTGTTTATGCGCATCCGCTCGTGAGAGAAAACGTTGGACGCTTCGCTTTACGCCGCGGTCCGATTGTCTACTGTTTTGAGGATATTGACAATCCGGATGGTGTTTTTCAGACGTTGGCACTCTCCGGTGATGTTGCGTTGGAAACGACGTTTAATGAGGAGCTGCTGGGCGGTGTGACGCTGATTCGTGGTATGGGGACGGTGTTGGATGCTTCTGAGTGGGAAGACAGTCTCTATCTGCCCACGAAACCGAAAATGCGGCAATTGGAGGTTACAGCGATTCCCTACTATGCGTGGTGTAATCGTGGGACAAGCCAGATGTCGGTATGGGTGCTTTAGACGCATATCTCCTAACGATGTTTCCTTACAAGAGAGAAATCATCACGATCCTATGGAAATAGATTCTCGCCCAACCTTAGTTATCATTGGCAACGGAATGGTGGGCTACAAATTTTGTGAAAAACTCGTCGAAAACGGAGCAACTGCCCAATTCCGCATTGTTGTGTTTGGTGAGGAATGCCTGCCTGCCTATGACAGGGTGCATCTCACTGAATTCTTTGGTCGTCTTGGTACAGCGGATCTCCTGTTGGCATCGGAGGACTGGTACCTTGAGAATGGAATTGAATTGCATCTTGGTGTCTCGGTTGAATCCATTGATCGTGAACAACGCGTCGTCCATGCAAGCACTAACTTTCATCTACAATATGATAAACTCGTTTTTGCGACAGGCTCATATCCTTTTGTTCCATCTATTGAGGGGGCGAACCTGCCCGGTGTGTTTGTTTATAGAACGATTGATGACCTTAAGGAAATTGCCGACTATAGTCGTAATGTCAAAAGTGTGGCAGCAATAGGTGGCGGACTTCTGGGGCTGGAAGTTGCACGCGCACTTGAGATTAGTAGAGAAGAAGGAGGCATTGAGACGCACATTGTTCATCGTTCTTCCCACTTAATGTCGCGGCAATTGAATGCAGAAGCAGCGGCAGTCCTTCAAAACAAAGTGGAAGAGATGGACATACAGGTACATCTCAACAAGCAGACGACACATATTATCGCAGAGGGAAAAGCGCGGATGCTCCACTTTACAGATGGGCCACCGCTTGCTGTTGAGATGGTGGTCATTTCAGCAGGCATTCGACCCCGGGATGAGCTGGCGCGGGCGTGCAATCTCGCCTGCAGCACAGCGGGTGGAATTGAGGTCAACGATGAATTACAAACCTCGGATGCTCACATCTACGCTATTGGGGAATGTGCTTCGCACAATGGCATATGCTATGGACTTGTTCCACCGGGATACAAAATGGTGGATGTGCTCGTGGAAAACCTCACGGAGGCACAAAAGCGCAGTGGGAAGCCGCTTCAGCACTTTGAAGGTGCTGATACCTCAACAACGCTGAAATTGATGGGTGTTGATGTCGCGGTTTTTGGTGCATATCGTTCAGAGGATGCGCGTATTACCTTTGTTAACGACGATGTTTATCGACAGTTGGTGCACCGCGATGGCAAATTTGTAGGGGCAACCGTGGTTGGGATCTGGAGAGAGATGGGAAAGGTACAACAAGCCGTAGCTGCTCATCAACGATTGTGGTTTTGGAATGCTTGGCGTTTCCAGCGGAGGGGCAAACTTTGGCGTGAACAGGGTATGCCAGGTGTCCAAAACTGGGCAGAAGATACAGTTGTCTGTAATTGTATGGGCGTGAAACGCGGCGAACTCAGTCGCGCCTATACAACCGGATGTACGACGGTTGCAGCATTATCGGAAATCACCGGTGCCGCCACCGTTTGCGGTACGTGTCTCCCGTTATTGGAAGAGTTGATTATCGGGCTGTCAACTGGCAGCGATGCACGTGAATACAGCCCGCATTTACAGCATTCATGGAAAGGACTGTTGGGTGCCTCGTTTATCGGTTTGTTTCTGGTACTGATCATCTATTTTTTCAAGCCGATCCCTTTTTCCACTACGGTGCAAAATCTACATCACACCATTGACACATTGTGGCGCGATAACTTCTGGAAACAGGTCACGGGTTACACGCTTCTGGGATTCTCTGCGCTCGCACTCATTTTATCTTTGCGGAAACGATGGACACGGTTCTCACTTGGGGATTTCGGCACCTGGAGACTCGTTCATGCTTTGATTGGAGCAGGAACGCTTATCTTTCTCATTGCACATACCGGTTTTCGGTTCGGGAACAATCTAAATTGGATATTGATGGTAAGTTTCCTTGTGCTAAACTTGATTGGAACATTAGCAGGAGGAATAACGGCACTGGCAGCAAAACAGAGAAATAGCGCGGTAGTACACCGTTGGCAGAACTGGCTTGTCCAAGCGCATGCCCTACTATTTTGGCCGCTTCCGATATTAATTCTGTTCCATATCATTGCAGTTTATTACTTCTAAGATGCATTGGATGAGAAAACACTTCTCTTGGTTTTGCGGGTTGTTGATTACAATTGGTGTTGGTGGCTATCTCACCTTTTCATTGCTCACAGATCGAAATAGAACGATATTCCTGCCGGGTGAAACTTCGCATGGGCATTACCAAATTGAGACGAAATGTGATGCATGCCATACACCTATGATGGGTGTGAAACAGGAAGCGTGTCTACAGTGTCACGCTGAAGAATTGAGAATCGCCAATGATACACACTCAGAGAGGAAGTTTACCGACCCACGGAACGCCGACCGCGTGGCTGTTTTGGATGCCCGGAAATGTATTACCTGTCATGTAGAGCATGAGTCGGATATGACATACTCGATGGGCCTAACGCTCCCAGAAGACTACTGCTTCCGATGCCATGTGGATGTCGGCACTGAACGTCCAAGTCACAGAGACCTGGGATTTGATACGTGTGCTTCTGCCGGGTGCCATAACTTCCATGACAATCGAGCGTTATACGAGGATTTCCTGAGCAAGCATCTTGATGAACCTGATATTTTAGATGAAGCAACCGTGCCAATACCGAATATGATACAGATTCGCCAGCTGTTTGAGGGAAGCAAGCCCAAGCCTTTGCGTATTGCTGAACAAGACGCGCCACCGGAGATTGACCTTAATGAAATACTCTTACATGAATGGGAGAGTACCGCACACGCCCAAGCCGGTGTTAACTGTCAAGATTGCCATACGCAAAAAGGTATCTGGAAAAACAAAGTCACACACGAAGCGTGCAGAACCTGCCACAGCAATGAAGTAGACGGTTTCCTGGCAGGTAGGCACGGGATGCGACTCGCCCAGGCACTAAGTCCTATGACACCCGACATCGCACGACTCCCAATGAAATCCAGTGCACATCACAGAAACTTGACGTGCGTATCTTGTCACAACGCCCATCAATTCGATAGACAATATGCTGCTGTAGATGCGTGCTTATCTTGCCACAACGATACGCACAGTTTAGCGTATACCGAATCGCCACATTTCGGCTTATGGGAAGCAGAGACGAACGGCGGGAGGGAAGTCGGGAGTGGTGTATCCTGTGCCACGTGTCACCTCCCACGTGAGACCCACAAGCAGGATGGTATTGAAAAGATCGTTGTCCAGCACAATCAGAACGACAACCTGAGACCCAACGAGAAGATGATTCGGAGCGTCTGCATGAATTGCCATGGACTCGGATTCTCTATCAATGCTTTGGCAGACACAAGACTCATCGAAAGTAACTTCAACGGAGCACCATCTCGGCATATCAGAAGCGTGGATATGGTAAAACAGAGACTTAAAAGGAGAATAGAATGAAAAATTGGAAACATCCTGCTATACACAGGATGCGTTTGCTTGCCTTGTTCGTGTTTTTAGTGCTTGCCTTTTCCGGCTGTGGTACTGAGAAACCCGAAGTTAACGGGATTTCACCACAGAAGATGGCGGACGCACTCCACGCAGTCATGGAAGCTGACAGGACGGTTTACACGCAGAAAGTCGTCAACCGTTTGATGGAAGAAGAACAGGTTATAGAAGCCAGTGAACATTGGGAAGACGACAAGGCATTACCCTTGCCGGCGCAGATGTTCCGAATGGGAGCAGAAATGGCATCGGAACAGGATGCTGGTTTCACCTACGCTTTGCTTTCTATGTGGCCCATCAACAAGCAGAACGCCCCCAAAACCGGGGCAGAAAAAGCGGGGTTAAAGTACGTCGCCGATAATCCGAGTGAGAACTACTATACCGAAGAAAAACTTGGAGATACAACCTATTTCACCGCTGTCTATGCGGACACCGCGGTTGCGCACGCGTGCATTAACTGCCATAACGCCCATCAAGATAGCCCACGCACCGATTTTGAGATCGGGACGGTCATGGGCGGCATTGTTCTCCGGATTCCGCTTGATTAAATGCTTTCATGGGGTAAAAACGCAGCGCATGGACGAGATAACATACCATTTGAAATCCTAAGCGCATTCTGTGTTTTTTACCGATGAAATCGGCGTTCTAATTCATCGCGCCCCATCTCAACGATGATCGGTCGCGAGTGTGGACAGTTGAATGGATGTTTTGCCTCGGATAACTCTTTGAGAAGGTTTATCATCTCTTTGGTATCCAGTGTATCCCCAGCCTTAACAGCCGACTTACACGCCAGTGTTATCAAGGCGTTGTCAATCGCTTCCGGAATTTCCACTTCAGTGTGTGGTTGTGTCGGGAGTTTGTCGAGCAGGTCTGTGACTGTCTGTGCGGCGACGCGTGTCGGCAGGGGTGCTGGGATTGCCCGAATCAGGATAGTATTCCCACCGAATTCCTCCAAATCAAAACCGAGTTTCTTAAAAATATCGCCATGAATCTTGAGAGTGCCGAGCTGCTGGGCTGTGGCTTCCAGCGTGACAGGCAGAAGCAATCCTTGTACAGGAATACCGTCGGATTTCATCTGATTCACGAAGCGTTCATAAAGGACGCGCTCTGCAGCAACGTGCTGATCGATGAAGAAGATTTTATCTCTCGCCTCAACGACGATGTAGGTTTTAAAAAGGTTAGCCTTCAATTGGATATGCTCAAAATCGAGCAGACTGAGATCGGCATCTTCAGGAATCTGCTGTGGCGGTTGCACAACAATTCCACTAGACGCAACTGGTTGTTGGTTGTCGGTTGTTGGCGATGCGTGAGGCGTTTGTAACTCCGAACTCCCACTTTCAGTTTTCGTAGGACTCTCTGGCTGACCGCTGATGGCTGGTGGCTGGCCTCTAAATTGCGCGCGTTGTCCCTTCCCTGTGATAGGTGTGGAAATCTGTCGTGATAAACCGATATCGCGGTGCTTAGCGGTTGCCTCGGATTGCGAGGGTTCAATGGCTGTCTCGATTTTCGGGATGTACTTTGCTTTATGAATGGCGTTGCGGAGCATCCGAACGATACCGCTATAAATTGTACGTTCGTTCCGAAAACGCACCTCTATTTTGGCGGGGTGGACGTTGACATCAACGGCTTCGGGGTCAAGTGTTAGGAAAAGTAGGGCAACGGGCTGCCGATCCTTGGCAATCATCGAACTGAGTGCCTCTGTGAGCGCTGCGCTGATGATGGGACTGCGGATCGGGCGCTGGTTGAGAAAAAAGAGTTGATACTCACGGTTCGGTTTTGTAAATTCTGGTTTTCCGAGTAAGCCGTACATTTTCAAGTCGGGCAATTCTTCTGTAAATTCGATAAGATTGTCAGCGAATTCTTTGCCGTATACGAGGCGTACCCGCTCCAAGTGTGAATCACACGCGCGAACGTCAAGGATAGTTCTGCTGTTGTGGGTCAGCGAAAATTGGATGTTCGGATGCGCGAGGGCTGTCCATGTGACCTGCCGCGTAACGTGGTTCATCTCTGTGGTATCGGTTTTCAGGAACTTCAGACGTGCTGGAACATTGTAAAAGAGATTGTTAACCGACATATGGGTGCCGGGAGAGCATCCGCTTTCTTCCACAGATCGGAAGACACCGCCATCAACGTTCACCTTTGTTCCGATGAGTGCGTCAGGCGTACGGGTGAGGAGTTCAAATTGTGAGACAGAGGCAATACTGGCTAAGGCTTCACCGCGGAAGCCAAAGGTTTGAATCTGCTCAAGGTCCTCGATACGGTTGACTTTGCTCGTTGCGTGGCGTTCTAAGGCGAGGAGTGCGTCCTCACGTTCCATACCGCTTCCGTTATCGGAGACGTGGATGAGCCGTTTCCCGCCAGCACGGACTTCGACGCGAATCGCAGTGCTTTCGGCATCTACAGCGTTTTCAATGAGTTCCTTGACGACTGAGGCAGGACGTTCAACGACTTCGCCTGCGGCGATTTTGTTGGCGACATCTGCAGAGAGTATTTTAATTTTCGACATATTTTTAATTATGAGAATCTGGGCATCGTTCCACTTCGTTTCACGATGGTATCCGGTCAATCTCAGCATGACCGGGGATCCGTAGCATTAGTAAAGATGCTATTGCTTCACAAGACTTGCGCAACGCACAATGATTTATCAAATCTGAATATACTTATGATCCTGTCTGATACAAGTAACAGTGACACGAATGCGTTTGTGTAAAATTGGTTTCACTTGGATATTCATCTTTACATACAGACATTACTTCTGGACAACGTGGGTGAAAGTGGCATCCCGAGGGTCGGTTGATAGGTGAAGGCACATCACCTTCTAATCGAATTTTTTCAACGCCCGTCTGCTCGTCCATCTTCGGGACAGCAGAAAGAAGGGCACGCGTATACGGATGTTGGGGTGAATCGAAAATCTCCTCTGTTGCTCCACGCTCAACGATTTTACCGAGATACATCACTGCTACCTCATCTGCAAAATATTCGACGACAGACAGGTTGTGTGTGATAAAGAGGTAAGTGAGATTAAAATCCGTTTGTAGCGATTTTAGTAGGTTGAGTATCTGTGCTTGCACGGACACATCCAGTGCGCTGGTAGCTTCATCACAAACGATGAATTCTGGATCAATAGCGAGGCACCTTGCAATACCGATGCGTTGCCTTTGACCCCCAGAAAATTCATGCGGATAGCGGGTTACCATATCCGGCGATAAGCCGACACGGCGCATCAGGTCTGCGATCCGGACGTGCCGTTCCTCAGTTGAATCACCAATGTTGTGTGCCTGCATTCCCTCTTGGATAATAGCACCGACGCTCATTCGTGGGTTAAGGGAGGCGTACGGGTCCTGAAAAATGATTTGCATCCGTTTCCGATACGGGTGCAACTGCTCCCGCTTCACAGTAGCGATGTTAACACCATCATAGACGAGGTCGCCTTTAACCGGGACACCTAATCGAAGGATGGCTTTTCCGAGTGAGGTTTTGCCGGACCCCGATTCACCGACAAGCGCCAGTGTTTTACCGCGCCGAATATTGAGCGTGACGTTATCGACAGCGTAAACATAGCCGACTGTTCGTTTTAAAATTCCTTTCTGAATCGGATAGTGGACACAGAGGTCTTTTACTTGTAGTTGCGGTTGTGTGTCTGCGGGTTGTGTCGGCACATTTTCTATCTTATTCGTATCTGTCTCAAGTTCCAGTTTTGTAGAATCGGTTCCTATCGTGTGCTTTTGTATAGCAAGTTTTCGGTTTGCAAGCTGCACCGAAAATGGCGGCTCAGGGTTATAGAGATGACAGGCAACATTGTGCTCATTGCCGTTGACGGTCTGTAGTATCGGGACGATGGTTTCACATCCATTCATAACTGTCGGACACCGCTCAGCGAATCTACAACCCTCGTTATATTCAGTCGCTTTTGGGACTCTGCCTGTAATTGTGCGGAGCTGCGTACCGCGTTTGTCGCGTGCGGGTGTTGATTCAAGAAGTTTCACGGTATACGGGTGTTGTGGGGTCTTGTAGAGTTGTTTCCATGTGCCTGTCTCGGCAATTTTCCCGGCATACATGACAGCGACGCGGTCAGCAATATTCGCAACGACACCCAAATCGTGTGTAATTAACAGCACTGCCATCTGCAATTCCTGTTGGAGATGTTGGATGAGTTCGAGAATCTGTGCTTGGATGGTGACATCGAGTGCCGTCGTCGGTTCATCCGCAATCAGCAGTCCGGGGTGACAGGAGAGTGCCATGGCAATCATGACGCGCTGTTTCATGCCGCCGGACATTTGGTGTGGGTATTCGTCGTAACGTGTAGCAGGTTCTGGGATACCGACGAGGTCGAGCATCTCGATCGCAGCATTCCGTGCAGCCGTCCCGCGCAGATTTTGATGCTGTTGGATCGCCTCTGAAATCTGGTTGCCGATCGTGAAAACCGGATTCAGACTGGTCATCGGCTCCTGGAAAATCATGGCGATGTCATTGCCCTGAATTTTCCGTTTCTCGACTTCGGAGAGTTGTGTGAGGTCTTGCCCTTTGTAGTAGATCGAACCGCCTGCGATGAACCCAGCGGGTTTCGCAACGAGTTGGATAATAGAAAGAGCCGTAACGCTTTTACCGCAGCCCGACTCACCGACGAGTGCAAAAATCTCGTTCGGCTTGATGTCGAAAGAGATACCATCAACGGCACGTGCAATCCCTTCCGGGGTGCGGAAATAGGTTTTGAGATCTTGGACGCTGAGCAATGTGTCGTTCATGATACTACTATAGCATGAAAGTTCTCGGAAGTCAAGATGAATTCACGCCTAAAAAATAAAGGTTGATCTTTTCTTTAATTTCGAGTATAGATAGAGAGAGAAAAGGGAAACAATTTTCTACCGTAGGAATTCACTATAGGTTACGAGGAGACAGATTATGACAGCACGGCGTTTTTTGACAGCAGAACAGAGCGTTGCGGAACTCCTAAAAACAGAACCTCCGCTCCAATTTAACGGTACGACAAAAGCCGAGTGGCAAGCGTGGCGACGGAAATTTCGTCGAAACCTCGTCAAGGACCTGGGGCCTGTCCCAGAAGCGATACCCTTGGAAGTTGAGATACTCGAACAAACACAGTGTGACGGATACATGCGGGAAAAGATTATCTTCAATCCAGATCCGTTTTCCTCGATTCCGGCGTACGTTTTAATTCCAGATGGCGCGAGTGCGGAAAACCCTGCACCAGCAGTACTTTGTGCACACGGACACGGGATTGGTAAGGACGGCGCGGTCGGTGTTGCTGGAGATTATCAGAAACAGTATGCTATAGAATTCGCACAGCGCGGTTTCGTAGCAATGGCACCGGATTGGCGGTGTTTCGGTGAACGGAAGGATAGAGATGAGTGGGTACGCAGACCGAGTCGCGATGGGTGCAATGTTGCGTATCTCGCATTCGGATATTTCGGCTATCAACTCTTGCAACTGAATATCTCAGATGGGAAACGATGCTTGGACTATCTCCAGTCGCGTCCCGAAGTCGATGGTCGGCGGTTGGGGTGCATGGGCTGTTCGTTTGGTGGCACAATGACCACCTATATCTCCGCTCTGGATCGGCGAATTAAGGCGGCGGTGATTGTCTGTTATCTAAGCACCGTGCTGGACGCGCTGAACGACCGCGGACGCGGGAACACCTGTGGTTCACAATTTATGTTCGGGCTTCGGAAGGCAGGCGACATCGCGGAGGTGGCAGGGCTCATCGCACCGCGATCGTGTATGGTGCAAATCGGTTCCGACGATATGTGTTTTATTGAGTCAGATGCTTTGGCGGCGTTTGAACAACTCGGAAAAATCTATGAGGCTTCTGGACAGCGTGATCGATTGGTTTTGGATCATTTTCAGGGCGGACACGAGATTGATCTGGAGACGGGGGTGGCGTTTCTGGAAGAACGATTGTAGCGATGGCGGGCAGGCGCAAGCACCTGCCCAAACAAATTATACATCAAAGACACGCAGATAATCGTCTAACGTCTCAACGCGACGGATACACGTGAGAGTATCACCCTCAACAAGATACTCCGGCGGACGCATCTTCAGGTTGTAGTTGGAACTCATGGCGTGACAATAGGCACCCGCATCGCAGACGACAAGTCCCGCCCCTTCATGAGGGGTAGGGAGAGCACGCCCTTTGCCCAGAAAATCTGACGATTCGCAGACAGGACCGACGATATCGTACGTTTCGACCTTTCCATCAATTGGTTCAATAAACTGGATGTGTTGATAGGCGTCGTAGAGACTCGGACGGATAAGCTCCGACATGCTGCCGTCGGTAACAATGAAGTGTTTATTGCCGTTGGTCTTCACACCCGTAACGCGATTGACAAAGACAGAGGTATTGCCGACAAGAGAGCGACCGGGTTCAATAATAAGCGTAATATCCGCAGGGAGCAAATCTCGGATAGAATCAATGAGATCAGAAGGGGTCGGGATTTCCTCACCCGTGCGTTCATAATCAATGCCTAAACCACCGCCGATGTTGAGATAATGCGCCGAGAAACCTTCTTCTTGAATCGCACGCATAAACGCAAGCATAATCTCGGTGGCATCTCGGAAGATTCGGATCTCTTTAATTGTTGAACCCAGATGACAGTGGACACCGACTAAATTCAGTAGACTGTCCTTGCGGATTTCGTTCAAAAACCAGTTAAGCCGTTCATTGCGGATGCCGAACTTGGAATTTTTCATGCCTGTAGAGACATAAGGATGCACTCCGGGATCCACATCTGGATTGATACGGATCAGCACATCTGCCGGTTTGTTGAGGTTTTTTGCTGTCTGTTGAATATGTGCTAAATCGAATTCGCTGTCGATGTTAATGAGTACGCCGTGTTCAACGGCAAGACTGAGTTCCGCAAGCGTTTTTCCATTGCCGTTGAGGATCGTCCGTTTCAGGTCGAATCCCGCCGCGAGTGACACCTGCAATTCGTTTCCGCTGACAAGGACTGCACCGCTGCCGAGCGCACTGAGACGTTTGAGAAGGTGGAGGTTATTGTTGGCTTTAACCGCATAGCCTATAATCGAATCGATGCCGTCAAGTGCTTCCTGATATGCAGCGTAATTTGCCTCCAACTGCGCGAGGCTGTAGAGATAGAATGGACTATAAGGCACCTGTTCCTGAATATCTTTAACGCGCAGTTTTTCGCAGTAGAGGTGCCCATTTTTGTAGTGAAAACTCATAATATTTTTACCATGCATCTTCAATCCAGTCGTCCCCGTGGTCTGGATTATAGATGAGCCCTTTTCTGATATCTAAGCAGAGGTCCAATTGTTCTAAGACCATGTGTCCAACAAGGACGGGGGCATCGGCTGGTAGGTCGGTTATGGGAAGCGATCCTTCCCGCTCTAATATCGTAAACCGGACTTCTGAATAGATGGTGCGATTTACGATGCCAGCCGCGGTTCTTGCCCTTGCGTTTCCGAAGGGGCTCAAACCGAGTTGTTCGATGATCGGTTTCGGTAAGCAGAGCCGTGTTGCCCCCGTATCCACGAGGGCGTCTTCAACGATGACGCGGCGAACCTCTTCGGGGGCGATGATGCCTCTGCTTGCTAAATTGAGGTCTGACAGATTTGCAAGTTCAATTCTTGTTGTATGTCTCATGGTCCTAATACTCCCGTTTGTGCCAATCGTCTTCAAAGAGATTGAACGAACCTTCGCGATACGGGTGTTCTGAAATGAGGTCCTCATTGAGTTCCATACCGAGTCCAGGTCCATTCGGCAGACTAAAGTAGCCGTCAATGACTTCCGGGCATCCGGTTGCTGCTTCTTTAACCCACGCCTCGGAGAAATCGTTGAAATGTTCCTGAATCTTAAAGTTCGTCGTGCAGGCAGCGAAATGCAAGGCGGTCGCTGTAGAGACAGGTCCACCAACATTATGCGGTGCAACGGTCATATAGCACATGTCCCCCATCGCTGCGATTTTTTTCGTCTCCAGAAAACCGCCTGTCTGAGTAATATCCGGTTGCAGTATGTCTGCCGCTTGTAGGTTAATCAACTCGCGATATTCATATTTATTGTGGAGCCGTTCACCAGTAGCGACGGGTAAGTTAATTTTCTCAGCGGCTTTTGCGAGTGCTGCGATATTATCAGGTGGCACGGGTTCCTCAACCCAACTCGGTTGGTATTTCTCCAATTCTGCGGCAATCTCAATCGCCATATACGGACTAAACCTACCGTGCATCTCAACGAGAATTTCGACTTCAGGTCCGACGGCATCACGCACCGCCTCAACGAGTTCAACAGACTTCAGTTTCTCCTCATAAGAGAGTTCGTAATAACCTGCACCGAATGGGTCGAACTTGAGTGCCCGGTACCCCTTTTCGAGTACTCTTTTGGCGGCAGCGTGAAATTCTTCGGCTGAGCGTTCAACACGATACCAACCGTTGGCATACGCTTTAATCTTATCACGACAGGCACCACCCAGCAGGCGATAGACGGGTTGATTGAGTGCTTTGCCGATAATATCCCAACATGCAATCTCAATAACGCTAATGCCGGTTGCGACGATTTCACCGGCGCGACCGTAATCGTCGCGGAATAGCCGTTGATAAAGGTCTTCTGTATTGAATGGATCACTGCCGATGACGTGCCGTTTTTTTGCGCCGTCAATATAGGCGACGAGCGCGTCTGTACGGTTATTCATCCGCACTTCACTGACACCTGTCAAGCCTTCATCTGTTTCGACTTTGACGAACGTTAAATTGCGCCAACTCGTTCCCATAACAAGGGTTTTAACATCTGTAATTTTCATTTTTTTCTTATAATCCTTCTACCTTTAGCTTCTCGCTTCTACTTCAGAGACGCTGCGCTGCCCACTTCTTTGTGTGGGTGCCGGTTCGATTGTTGGTCCTTCTTCACCTACCTCCAGCATCCGCCGAATGAGCCGCTCCCGCATCACCTCTGTAACGGGTTCATGTGATTGCAGTCCGATAAGATTCCGCAACTCATACGGATCTGCTTCGAGGTCATAGAGGTATTGTTCGGCATACCGGTCGGATCCGGCATCTCTGCTGCCATTTTGATGTGGCGCATCTACACCGTATTTCCAGCGTTGCGTACGAACGGCACGTCCGACTTGTGCCTCGCTGATTTGGACGAATACCTCTTCTGGCCAGTCATCTGTCTCTCCTTGAAGGAGTGGCATAAGAGAGCGACCTTGCATTTCACCCGGCACCGCCAAGCCTGCTGCATCGAGGAGTGTCGGCGGAAGATCCACGAGACTCACAAGTTCTTGAAGCTGACCGCCGCCGATGAAACCGGGACCGTGGAACGCAGTCGGCACACGAATCGAACTCTCGTGGCATGAGCGTTTGTATTCGCCGTTACGTGTCTTGAAATGGCATCCGTGATCAGAGGTGAAGAGGATTATTGTATTGTCAAGCAGATGGAGGCTTTTCAAGGCGTCCAGAAGCCTACCGAGTGCTTCGTCCAGTCTTTTCACCATACCATAATAACCACCTAAGTGCTGGTGTGTTGAACCACCAAGTGCCGCAAGGTCTGGCGGTATCCATTTTCCTGTATACCGCTCCCGATACCCATCCGGCGGCGGATAATCGTCCAGATGGTTTTGGTGGTGCGGTTCGATGTATGATGTAAAGAGATAAAAAGGTTCGTTTTGATGCCGGTCAACGTAACGAATCACCGCATCGGTAAGCGCATCCACGCGATAGCCGGGGAGGTCAACGGGTTTATTGTCATTATCGTAAAGTGTTGTCTGATATGCGTCAGAGGTAAACTCAAGGACGTTGGATGCTAACCAGTAGTCGTACCCGCCGCGGTGCTCCTCTGGCACGGGTCCCGGTCCTGTGCCACCGCTATAGAGGTGCCACTTACCGACATATCCCGTGGCGTAGCCTGCTTCCCCGAAGTGATGTGCGAGGGTCTTGAGATTCGGGGACAACGGGATACCGTTTCGGAAACATCCTGTCCGCGTGGCGTACAACCCTGTTTGGAGGCACGATCGCGCCGGACCGCAGACGGGTTGGCATGTAAAGGAGCGGTGGACGTGTGTGCCGCGTTGTGCCATCCGGTCAAAGTTCGGGGTCAGGTCGAGTGGATTGCCGTGCAAGCCGGAGGTATCCCACCGCTGTTGGTCGGTGAAAAAGACGATAACATTGGGTTGATTTGTATCAGTTTGTGGCATATTTTTATTTTTCCTATAGATTATGGCAAGTCAAAGAAGGTGCTTAAAAGGAACAGTGTTTGCAATATCCCTTTCTGTTCAGGTTTGGTTTTTCTAATTTTAGAGGGTTTTCAGATGGTTGTCAAGTAGAAAATTTCGGGTAAAGCGTGCTATAATTTGAATAATTAGTTTTTTACTCATTTTGCTTAACCAAGAAGCGGGTCAGGTAGGTCATCATGGCTAAATTAGCAAAAAGTCCGCTCCGATACCCGGGTGGTAAATCAAGGGCATTGAAACAGATTCTGCCGCTGGTTCCGATGAATATATCCGAATTTCGCGAGCCGTTTGTCGGTGGCGGTTCTGTCTTTTTTGGAATCCGAAGTCTCTTTCAGAATCGCATCAAATCCTACTGGATTAACGATCTCAACTACGATCTTTACTGTTTCTGGAAGCAGGTCCGAGACAACGCGCCAAAGTTGGTAGAAGCACTCACAGAAACACACACAACTACTACAGATGGCCGCGCTTTATTTCAGAAACTAACAGCGTCAAAAGATAAACTGAACCAGAACCGAGACATGCTCTGTGAGTTTCAACGCGCTGTACGCTTTTTTATTCTCAATCGCATTACTTTTTCTGGTGTCGTGGATTCCGGTGGGTATTCGCAATCCGCTTATGAGAAACGTTTTACAAATTCCTCTATTGAACGCGTGAAAAATATCTATCCTTATCTTTCAGGGGTCAAAATCACAAATGGGGACTACACTGATACACTTTGCCACGGTGGCGAAGATGTGTTTATCTTTCTCGACCCTCCCTATTGGAAAGCAACTGAGTCGAGACTATATGGCGTGAGAGGCGAACTACATACCGCGTTTGATCATGTACAGTTCGCTGAAAATGTGAAGAAGTGTCCACACAGATGGCTAATTACTTATGACGATTCGCCTGTCATCAGGGAACTCTTTGATTTTGCGGAGATTCAGGAGTGGACGCTGCAATACGGAATGAACAATTATCGTCAAGGGAGTGCTGCGAAAGGGAGAGAGTTGTTCATCAAAAATTACTGAACTGCCTTTAGGAAGCCACTTTCTTATAGCCTTTCGGCAGCGGTTTCCCGGAAACAAGCGCGGATTTCAGCGGACGGACATGTCGACAACTGCCGCGGTGTGTGAAACCCGGACAATCGCACGTTACATCGACACCGACAACTTCGAGTGTATAAAACTTGCCTTTTTGAGATGAACTTTCGGCGTGATAGATGCTTCGCTCTGGACCGGCAAGGACCTGCGCAAGGGTTCGGACAGCTTCTTCAGAATACGGGCGCAATTGCTTGCGGGTTGCTTCGTGAAGGTGTGTAGCGTTCTCTTCAAGATAAGTATCACTCGCTTTTTGAAGGACATCAAGAAGCTGCGATTCCTCGACCTCGTCGGTATGAACAGAGAGCGCGTTCATCATCCGTTTAAGTTCACTGAGGACATTGGGTTGAAGCGCACCATCTTCGCCAGGGACCAACAATGTGCCTTCAACGAGAGCATCCATCAGTGCCGCTTTCGTCTCTAACACAGTCTTGACGAATTCGTCTACTGTGCCGCGCGCGATCATGTAGGTGACGTTAACAGTCCCCGTCTGTCCGATACGATAGGCGCGATCCTCTGCCTGCCAGTGATTCGCTGGCACCCAATCTAAATCGTTGAAGACAACCTGCCGCCCAGCCGTTAGATTGATGCCTACACCCGCAACGTGCATATTGGCAATGAAGAGTCTAACGTTTTCATCGTTTTGAAACCGGTCAACGCGGTTTTGCCGTTCTTCTGCTGGCACCTCACCAGAGACGAAGACGGCTTGGTCACCGAAATGTTTGTGGAAACGTTCCAACGTATTGAGGAAGGCGGTAAACAGAATAACCTTTTCGCCCTGTTCCAGGGCGTTTTCGACGAATTTAATGGTCTGCCTACATTTTGCGAAGGCGAGTTTTCGGCGCGCCGTGGTCAGTCTACCGACTGCTTGTCGTCTTTCCGAGTTTTCTGTTACATCTTCAATGGTGTCAGTAGGTTCAGGTGCGTCAAATTTCGTCAAAAATTCTCGAACGGCGTTATTGAAGTGCTGAATCGCGTAAGGATGGAGTTCGACATCCAGCCATGTTCGGACTTTGGGTGGGAGATCTAACACCTCGTTTTTCGTCCGACGCAGCATCACCCCGTGGAGTTGAACGGTTAATTCTTCAATATTGCTTGCCCCGTCTGCCACAAGTCCGTATTCTCCTTGATAAGCATCACAATAGCGTTTCGCGAAACTAAGGAAGCTTTTGCCCAACGGGTGGTTCATCAGTTGTAAGAGCGGGAACAGATCGCGCGGACGGTTGGTCATTGGAGTGCCGGTTAGTGCGTGGACGATCGGTTCATGCTGAATTGACTTCACCAATTTGGCGGCGTTCCGACTACGTTTGCTCTGGTGATTTTTTAGGTAATGCGCTTCGTCAAACACAACGCCTTTCCATTCAAAGGCGAGTAGTCCTTCAAAATGTTTGCCGAGAATTTCGTAATTGATAATGACCCAATCTCGGCAAGCGATTGAGGGGAGCGGTCCAGGTCCGACGATGAAAGGTTCGGCTTTTGGGAGAACGAGTTGGATTTCACGGGACCAGTTCCGTTTGACGGAGGCGGGACAAATCACGAGGTAGGGACCTTCCGCTTCTGCTTCAACCATTGCGATGACGGATTGTCGGGTTTTACCGAGTCCCATATCATCGGCAAGGAGTGCTCGCTGGCGACCCAGCAGGAAAGCAACACCTTCTACCTGATGTGGATAGAGACCTTTGGCGATCTCTTCCGCACGTGTTAGCACGGCTTGCTGCATGCTAATTTCCTCTTATCTGATTCTGCTTCTATCAACCAACCAGAGGTCGCCTTCACTGACGGTAGCGAGCTGCTTCAACATTACTGCGCCCGGGAAATTAGGTGCCATTCCGGTCCCCATAGCGAAAATACGTCCATTCCCCGTAGCGTGTTGACCGACGAGCGTGAGATCCGGACCTTCGATTGTCGTGGGAATACCATCGCTAAAGAGGACAACCATCGTGGGCGCAGCCTGTGCAATCTCTGTCAATGCCGTTAGCATGTCGTGGTCGGTGCCGTCTGTATAGATTTGGGATTGGATGTTAGCGAGGTAGTTTGACGACGCGGCAACCGTCTGCTCATCTACAGGAATGAAACCTTCTTGGTAGACGACTAACTCCGCACTAAATGCGACGATATTGAAACTGTCGTGCAATTCAAGGAAGGTGAGTGAATCTCGCATGAGGTCTATGACTCGCTTGAGTTTGTGCGGTGGAAGGTTTTGCATACTCGTAGAGAGATCGATGCAGTAGACGATACGTTGTGGTCCCTCTTGTGCCTCAATGAACCGCACCAATCTACTTTTGGGGCGTTCTTGGGTCTTCGGTCGTTTCCTGGAAGGACGTTCAACAACCCTTTGCACACGTGGCGTATCGTCAAATTCGACCGTCGTTGTTGTGGGCCCAACGGGTTCATCTAAATTATCCATGTCGAAAGGTTGGAAAGGTGCTGGTTCCGCAGCGGAAACGACACCGCGAGTGGTAGCAGGCTGATTGCTTGTGAGAATTTTCAGTCGCGGTTGATTGGTATCACGGGTCCTTTTCTGCGTCATTTGTATACGTTTCCGCCGTTGCACACGCCTAACTTTTGGTTTTTCTTCCGCGATAAGCAACGCGTTGATACTGTCAGTGTTTCGCTGCGGGTTTGTGCTGAACCAATAGAAGAATCCCATTACCCCGACACCGAGGTGTAACAAGACTGAAATAAGTAAGGCTTTACTGGATTTTGACTTCATTCTTTTAATTTTCCCTTCCACTACGTTTTCAAGCTACACTTCTGTTTACCTTTTTACGGAATCTAAAGTTGTCAAAAATCAGCCGAAGCTGAACGCTGGTATCCACGTGTCTTGAAAAAGTCAGCGAATTCTGGGGCAGTTGAAGGAAACTCAACTCTTATCTCATTTGCAAGTTTTTGTAGTATCTTATCGCCGATCAACTCGGATGACTGTCCACGCAAGGCTTTTTCATACCATACGTCAAGCTCATCTTCGGTTATCACACTCTGAATTCGACTGGCACTGCCAAATTGTTTTAGGACAGATACGAGAACATCTTTCTCAGATTCCTTACAGACGATAATTATCCGATCCGCAGAAATCGAACTACTTATATCCTCGACTGTCGCGGGTGTTAGAGATATGTGCTTTATCTGGATGGCTACTCCGAAATTCGCCCACATATCAAGACCTCTGTCTGCTGCATTGGTAACACCTACTCGATAAACTTTCGCTTCTTGATATCTCTCTGGTATTTCTTCAGATAATCCAAGGACCTTTTCTGTAAAATCAGAAAACTCATTGAGAATTGTATTGTTGATGTTGTCGATTCGTACTCCGATTTTAACTTCAAGTGTTTCCAACAGCGTTGAAAACAGAGCATAAACTACAATCTCAAATATCTTGTCAATGCTTCGTGAGAGTCCAGGACTCCGTGTAAAGCTCTCTATAAAACTTCTTAAGGTAAAAGAGTTCGTATCTGCTTGTAAAACGAGGGACAAACCAGACGACATTTGGGAAAGCCGATCTTCTAAAGCGGTATAGATATAAGTTTCAACCGCACCGTTGTTGTTTCTATTTATCTTTCCTAACTCCACTAAAACTGTTGGCGGTATAGCATTGGAGTTAAAAAGATCGTCTTGATACCTTGCACTTGATGTAGAAATCCGCCCAATAAACCTAAGAGAAATTGCATCTCGCCATTTTCTGGAAGGCGTTCGATAAGTTTCCAAATCGCCAAGATCGATATCTTTCTCAATCCTATCCCTGTGAAGTATCTCTGCAATTTGTATAGGTTTGTAAAAATGGACTCTGGCTTTTCTGATAACAGTGTCAAGATGGTCTTTGGCTATTTTATTATCCATCAGGCATAAGCGTTGATTCTATTTTCAAAAAGAAGCAATTGTTCTTCAGGTTGTATCATTGGTTTGCGCTGTTGCAATGCCTGCAACATTTTTTCAGCAATAGCGTGAACGACCGGAATAGCGACGCTATTTCCAATCTGTTTTCTAATTTGCATCATATTTCCGACAATTTTGAAGTCTTCAGGAAACCCTTGTAAACGGAGCAATTCCCTACCAGAAGGTCGCCTGACACCGTTTACTAAAAGATAGTTGTAAGAGGCACCGGCTCTTAGCGCGCACGAAAAGGGTAATACGGAAATGTTGCCCCCTTTGTTTTCATGCCATATAGATGGGAAAAAGGGGGTGCCTTTACACTTCTCGCGTCGCGATTTTTGGATGCGCGCCGATGCAAATAGGTTCGGTTCAATGTCTTCGTCCGGCTCCAGTATCTCTGAGAGCGGTTTATACGCGCCGATAGGTTTCGGAAACTCGAATGCTATCGGTTCGCGAAACCCGATGATAAAAATTCGCTCCCGTTTCTGTGGTAGTCCGAAATCAAGCGCGTTCAATACTTTATGATATATGGTATAGCCCAATTCTGACAATTGTTCTTGTATAACTGTAAAGGTTTGTCCCTTATCGTGGGTCAGCAGCAGCTTGACGTTTTCGAGGAGAAACGAGCTCGGTTGTTTCTCTTTCAAAATCCGAACGATGTCAAAAAACAACGTGCCGCGTGTGTCTTCAAAACCCCGTTTATCCCCGATAATGCTGAAAGGTTGACATGGGAAACCCGCAAGTAAGACATCATGGTCTGGAATATCAATCTCGTCAATTTTGGTAATATCACCAGCAGGTATTTCACCGAAATTATGCGCATAAGTCTGCTGAGCGTATTTGTCCCATTCGGAACTAAACACACACGTTCCACCTAACCTTTCATAAGGGATACGAATCCCACCTATTCCAGCAAAGAGGTCGATGAAATTAAATTTACTCATTATTACCGCATTGACATCCGTTCCTGCGTCTCTAACGTCCGGCGGAGGACGACACCCCACTGTCCAACAACCCATAACGCTTTACCATCTTTAGAACGCGTAATCACATACAGATTGTTGTCAATATCGGTGTGTTCCTGTTCCCACGTTTCGCCGCCATCGGTCGAGTGGATAATTATGCCCGCTTCCCCGACTGCGTAAATTTCCTTTTCAGAGAGTGCGAGGATACCGTGGAGCGTTTTATTCGTGCCGGTCGATTTCGGTTCCCAATTGAAACCACCATCAGTTGTCTTGAGGATGATACCAGCCTCACCAGCCGCCCATCCTGTCCGCTTAGCGATGAATGAAACAGCGTTCAGATCGTAATTAACCTTTGTTTCATGCATCCGCCAATACTCGCCGCCGTTGATCGTACGTTGGGTTACCCCAGCCTGTCCGACCGCCCACCCGAGCGGCGCGAATTTCATATCCACATCCATAAGCGCGTCGTTTGCAGTGGTGCGTTGAGGTGTCCATGTGGGACCACCATCTTTGTTATGAATGATGTCCCCGCTTCGTCCGACCGCCCACCCTTCAGAAAACTTGCCAAAATCGACATCGTTGAGTGAAAATGTTCCGGGCAAATCGCCTTCCATAAATGGCGGTTTTTCGGGTGTGTCACCTGCTGTCCACGCTGCACCGTCTGTCGTGTAGAGGACAGTTCCGTCGCGTTGCATAGTCCACCCCCATTTCGGTTCGAGACTGGCAAAGTGTATACCGATAAGGCGTTGACGCGTTCGGCTTGGGAGTGAATCCCATGTTTCTCCACCGTCTTGGGTTTCCAATAAAACGCCACCGTCTCCAGCGATCCAACCGTTTTTGTCGTCGTAGAAAAGGACTTCTCGGAAGTCGTTGCGTTCGGCTTCACCGAGTTGGCGTTCCCAAGTCTGTCCGCCGTCTGTCGTGTGGTAAATGCTACCACCGCTGCCAACTGCCCAAGCGTATTCCGCGTCAAGGAAATACACATTGGCGATTCGGCGGTCACCTCTCCCTCTTCTGCGTCTTTCGGGTTCCGGTGGTGGTGGCGGCTGTTGCGGTGCGGGTTGCGACGGTGGTGTAGCGCGTTCAGCGTTAGGCGGGAGTTCACCCTCAGGGGCAAGCTGTCCCGGACGTTGCCACTGTGCGCGCAGTCGATTTTGGATTTCCTCTGGTGTCTCGTCGTACGTTAGCGTCGGTCCTTCCGCAACTTCTTCTTCCGTTTCTTCTGGTTCCTCGGATTCTAATTCAACGCCTTCGGGTGAAAACGGGTTGAATTCTCCCATCGCGACCCTATTATCGTCTGCGTCATCTCCCGTGTCAACAGGAACCGCTTTCCAGGTCAATCCCTGATCCTCGGTAACATAAGCCCCCCTGCCACTGAGGGCCCATGCCTCTGTATTGGAACGGAAGGTGATACGGCGCAAGCCGCTTGTGCTTCGGGTTGTGGTTTGCAGTCTCCACGTTTCGCCGCCGTCTTCAGTCAATAAAGAGTTGCCATTGCCGAGGATCACCCAACCGCTGTTTTCGTCAGCAAAGTAGACAGCAACACCGGGTTGGTTTGTTTTCGCCTGAATCTTCCAATAGTCACCGCCGTTAACAGTGTGGAGAATAAACCCGCCATCTCGACGTTGGGGTGTGACAGCCCATCCGACCTGACTATTGATGAAATGAATATCGGTGATGTTCGCCATAGTGGTTCCGGTTTTTTGGATTTTCCACGTTTTTCCGCTGTCGGTTGTATGCAAGATTTGACCGATGGTGGCACCGAGCCAGCCCTCTTCAGCATTTAGAAAATGCATCATGCTAACGCGTGGGAGGTTCTGTTTAGTTGCTTGGAGAATCGGCTGCCATGTTTCGCCACCATCTTCGGTCTGAAGTAAAAGTCCAGCACCGAGAACTCGGCCATGTTTCTCGTCACTGAATTCAACTTCTCGCAGATTTTCGCTGACACCGCTATGTTGCGGGAGCCACGTTTTTCCACCGTCTGTGGTATGGGCAATTGCCCCCTCTGAGCCGACCGCCCATCCGTTTTGTGTATCTATAAAGTGGACATCCGCAAAGTCGGTTCTCCAGGTTGCCTGTCGGAGAATGTCCCAGTGGTAAACAATAGGTTCAACAGGAGTGTCTTCTTCGGCGGATACAATAACCTCTGTCTCTTCAGCGACCGGTGGCAATTTCGCTGGCAATTCTGCTTCCTCAACAGAGTAACGCATCGCGATTCCGCCCTTACCGACTGCTACAACGCCATCCGGCGATAAAGCTAACCCATAGAGGTCGTTATCAGTGCCGCTCTCTTGAAGTTCCCACTCTGCCCCACCGTTGACGGTCGTGAGCATCACACCGTTATCACCGACGATTAATCCGTGCTGTGCATCAGCAAAATAGAGTTTGTTTAGGTTCTCTTGTGTGCGGCTCCGCTGGAAACTCCATTTTTTGCCTCCGTTCTTCGTGTGCAAAATCTCCCCGAATTGTCCAACAATCCATCCAGTGTTTTCATCTGCAAAGTAGACAGCGTAGAGTTCATTGAAGGTGCCGGTACCTTGCTGCGTCCAGCTCAGACCCCCATCTTCCGTCGCAAGGCAAACCCCCGGCCAGCCGATAGCCCACCCCTTCTTGTCATCAAGGAAAAATACACCCTTTAGCATGAGAGAGAGAAAGTCACCAACGGCGGTTTGCGGAAGCCACGTTTGTCCACCGTCAATTGTATGTAAAATGCTTCCCATATCTCCGACAGTCCAACCGACTTTCGGACTAATAAAATGGACGGAACGAAGCGTGAACGCCGAATTACTACGTTGACGTTCCCAGTTTAGACCGCCATCGCTGGTGTGGACAACAAGTCCGCGTTCACCGACTGCCCAGCCATGTTTGTCTGTCGCGAAATAGATGTTCCAAATACCATCCCAAATATCCGTCTCAATTTCGTTCCAGGTCTGACCCCCATCCTCACTCATTGCCATGGTCCCGCGCCTACCGACTGCGATGGCGCGATTTGCATTCGTAAACTGGACATTCTGCAAGTCGTTGGCAGTCGTGCCGCTGGTCATTTCCCATGTCGCACCGGCATCCGTTGTGTGCAAAATCGTGCCGTACCATCCAACAGCCCACGCTTCTGTCGGTGTCGTAAACTGGATCCCCGTCAAATTGTTTTCAGTACCGCTTTCCATCAGTTGCCAGTTATCACCGCCATCTTCAGTACGGGTGATAAACCCAACGTCTGCTACGGCGACCCCGTAGTTTTCATCTGTGAAATGGATGCTATTGATGGTATCTCGGACGTGTCCGTTAATAAGGGGAATACGACTGTCTTGACGTTCCCAGTTTATACCACCCGTGGTTGTATGAAAGATAGAGCCATCGCTGCCGACGATCCAACCTTCATTATCGCTAACGAAGAACACCTGTTTGTTGTCGTTAATCATCCGATCGCGTTCACCTTCAAAGCGGTTGCTCTGTTCTCGCCATGACTCACCCCCTGTTTGGGTATGGAGAATCCTATCGTGGGTGCCGACGACCCAACCTGTCGAATTGTCAACGAACCAGACCCCATTAAGCATAAACTCACTGACGTACTCGTAACGTTTCCATTCTTTTCCGCCGTTCTTAGTATAAAGAACGTCCGAATCTTCGCCAACAATCCAACCTTCTTTTGAATTAGCAAAATAGACATCAAGGAGCATCGCTGAAGTGCCGCTCCGTTGTAAGGTCCAATGTTTGCCGCCATCGTCGGTTGTTGCAACTAACCCTTCATCGCCAACAGCCCAACCGTAGTCTGCATTCGTAAAATAGATCGCCTTGAAATCTAAGGAAGCATCGGGCATACGATATCCAACGCCAGTTGTGTCAACTTCCTGTTGCTTCCACGTTTTACCGCCATCTGCGGTATGGATAATTAGCCCCTGTTCTCCGACAATCCATCCGAGTTTGTGGTTGACGAAGTGCAAGTCTGTGAAGTGTGTCTCCCAATCCGCTTTCCGAGTCGCTTCCATCTTCACACAACCGTTAAAAAGGATTAAAATACCCAGCAGAAATGCTATGAGAGGAAAGTTCAGATTACGTACCAAACCCATTTTTGCCTCCAAATATTTGCGCTTTTATTCCAACCGAGAGGGTGATTGATTTTTTTTATAATACAAAACGAACTGCTTCTCTCCGAAGCTCCTGTTACTTAGAAAATTGACCTTAGGATATTTAGACAAACTTCCCCGATTGTTTGTTCGTGTATTAATAGCCGTTGTTGTCGCCGAATAAGCCAGAACGGATAACAGCAATGCCTATGGCTATAACGACTGGGAGGGCAGCAGCTACTATTTGGACAAGTGTAGAACGCCACCCACCAAGTCCCTGAACTGCCTTTGTCCGCCCAACTTGTGCCAGAAGCAGTGAAATCACCAACAAAATAGCACTCACTGCTGGCACTTCCGCAAAAAAGTAACCGTTCATCCAGATGCCAATAAGTAGAAGTGTCACGACCGGCGAGGCACCGCGTGGAAAAACGAATCGTTTTCTGTCCCGCTGTAGACCGAGCGTAAGTATCCAACTCGCTGCGAAAAGTGCCACTAAAATCCCACAGTGTTGTGCCAGTCGCAAACTTCCCGAAAGTGCGAGAATTAAAGCCGTCCCGCCAGAGAGCCCAAAGTAGACAAACGGACTGGACGCGCCAGCGGGTAAAGCACTAAAACTCTGTTCCACGAGATGCCAGATAATAAAAATAACAATGGCGAGGCACACCCACCAGATAATCCCTTCAATGGGTCCCCATGTGTGTTTAAATGTTGAAGTTAGCAGGAAGCGCGGTATAATAATAGAGATTGCTATCTGTGCTATTGGACCCCACACAGCACGATGCCAAAAACGCGCAACGATCAACCCGATAATAGCGAAATAGAAGAGCCAATGCGTTCCTAACTTGGGCGGAAATACTGGCAACCCCTCTAAACCGAGATAGCCGATTATGTAGCCAACACCCAGTGCGGCAGCGACGAGCCAACCCGTAAGTCCATTTTCTTCTTTTTCATATCTAACAGTTGCGTATGCTTTAGGGGAAAGAGATCTCGCGATAACGAAAATCCCACCACCGACGATAACCGGTAGGAGTATACCAAAAAAAAGTTGTTTAATTAGTAACATCACAGATCTCCTTCCGTTTGCTGCGTGGGAATGGCGCGCTTTTATGAAAATTAAACGCGCCAACGGTAAATCAGGTCGTATAGGTTCCTATTCTTGCTTCGCTTCAATGGTAACAATAAGTCGAATGTCGTCACTGACGGGACCTCCAACGCCATAGGTCATGCCGAATTCGCTCCGATTAATCGTAAAAATGCTTTCAAACCCGATCAGAGATTCGCCCTGTCTCCCTTTGCCTTTTCCTGTAATTTCAACATCTACCGTGATAGACTTCTTGACACCGAGGAGTTCAAGATCGCCTGTCACTGCCAGCACGTTTTCTGCGCCTTCCTTCATATTCACTTTTGTGCTTTTGAAGGTGATAACGGGAAACTGCTTCGCGCTGAAAAAATCGGGGCTTCTGAGGTGCTGGTCGCGTTTTTCGTTGGCAGTATCAACACTCGCTGTTTTT
>JAJECD010000192.1 GCA_022822215.1 Candidatus Poribacteria bacterium
GAAAACTCTTCGGTGGGCGTAAAAACAAGAACCCGGATGGAATGAAGTCGGAATTCTTGTTGATTCTGCGGAAGCGCGCTATCTATCCAGCAGCAGCTCAGCAGTGCGAACCTGCTCTTGGAGGTATGGAATATCCTGTGCGCGCGCTAAAAACGCCTCCAGATAACGACGCATCATGAGTGTATCACCGTTTTTTTCGTACGCCTGCGCGAGGCGATAATATGCCTCCGCGTCGCTGTCATCAAGAGATATACCTTTTTCGTAGGATTGGATGGCACGGAGGAATTCTCCGGTTTCTTCGTAAGCGAGACCGAGATTGAAATAGACATCGGCATCACCGGCTTCTATTTCAAGGGCTGCTTCATACTGCTGAATAGCCTCCTGATACATCTCGCGGTAGAGATACGCATCTGCAAGATTATTGTAGGCATCAACGAAGGTCGGATCTTCCTCAATTGCGGAGCGAAAGGCGGCGAGTGCTTCAGTAAATTGGTTGGTTTTATCGTACGCATACCCGAGGTTGCTATAGAAGGCAGGATTTCCGGGATCGAACTCAAGCGCGGTCTGGAACATATCAATAGCGAGGACATACAGACCGAGATCGATGTGAACGAGACCGAGATTGTTGTAGGCGTGCGCGTGTTCGCCATCGAGTGCGATAGCACCTTGAAACGCGTCCATTGCTTTCTCATGTTCGCCCAATTCGCGATAGATTTTTCCGAGTTGGATATATCCTTCCGCATCTGTTGGGTTGAGTGCCTGTCCCATTTCAAGTCTTAAAGCATCACGCTGAAGTTCGCGCTTCTGTTGCTGTGCCTGATCAGGTGGACCGCAGCAGATGAAGAAAACAAAGATGAATAATATGGAGAGATACTTATGATTATTGATACACATACACATTTCTATGACCCCACGCGCCCCGAAGGCGTGCCGTGGCCAAATCCGAACGATGCAGTTCTCTACCGACGCGTTATGCCCGAAGACTACAAAGCACTCGCAGTCCCTGAAGGCGTAACAGGCACGGTTGTCGTTGAGGCAAGCAAATGGCTTGCGGATAACCAGTGGATTCTTGACCTCGCTGCAGAAGAACCTTTCATCGTCGGGTTCGTCGGGCATTTAGAACCGACAGCCGATTTTGCGGACAATCTGAACAGGTTTTCCGCGAATCCACTTTTTCGCGGGATACGTCTCGGCAGCGGACACTTAGGGGCAATCGGTGACCCAACGTTCTTGGCGAGCATTGAGAAGTTAGCAGCGAAGGCGCTCACCTTGGATCTGCTGATTAACCCCGAAGCCTTATCTATCTTACCGACACTGGTTGAGCATACACCCGAAATGCGGATTGTCATTAACCATATTGCTGGTGCCCGCATATCGGAGGAGCCGCCTGATGCAGCATGGGTCTCGGCAATCCGTGAGGTAGCTCGCTATCCGAACATCTACTGTAAGGTATCGGGGTTAGCAGAACACACTGGACAAATCCCTGCGCCGTCTGATGTCGCCTATTACATTCCAACCGTTGACGTTTTATGGGATGCATTTGGTGAAGACAGGCTCATCTACGGCAGCAATTGGCCCGTGTCTGAACGCTTCGCGCCCTACGCAGTCGTCCAAAAGATTGTGAATGACTACTTCAGCACAAAAGGTGATGCCGTCAAGGCGAAGTTTTTCTGGCAGAACGCCAAGGCAGCGTATCAGTTAACCCTTTAGAAGTATCCACAATTGATACGCTTAAAGGTCTAAGTATTTTGTGGTGGGGCGGGAGGAGGCTCTGTAAATTTTTCTCCGCGCGCCTCAGCCGCTATTCTGCGCCGGTTCCACTCAGCCACCTTTTGATAAACCTCTTCTCTGCCTTCTTCTCTGCCTTCCGCACTGGCTTGGGCTTTAAGTTCTCGCTCTTTTTTGAGAGTATCTCTAATACGTTGAAACATGATGTCAATTGCCTCCTCAAAAATGGTCAACATTGTCGCTGTTGACATAATTCCGGACATATTCCTTGCGATAGTATAAAGTGCCTCAGAAAAACCTTGGCTTTTGAGGAACACCTCATGTAAGAGGACAAACAAAAAACAAAACGTCGCGAAGATCATGAACGTAATCATCGCGTTCTCAGCATTTCGGACTGTGAACATTGATGTTCGTCTGTCTCTGTCCTTCTCTTCCATAGAGGTTCCTTTTAAGCTCTGTTTTTATGTTCGCATTATTATGCCACCCAGCGGATAAACTCGCCAGCCGGTTGCCGTTTCGGGGCGCCGATGTCGGCGGGGTACCCGGTGTAGAAGAAGCCGATAATGTACTCCTGCGAAGAATCGATACCGAGCAATTGATAGGTATTCTCTTCCATTGTGATTCTACCTGTGCTCCACTGCATTCCGACACCTGCATCCCATGCGGCGAGTTGGACGTTTTGCATTGCACAACAGGCGGCGGCATAGTCTTCGCGTTTCTGTTGTTCATCACCTTCTTGGACACACGAGACGGCGATAATCGTCGGCTTCGACATGAACTTCTCGTAAGCGAGTTCACCGATTTTCTTGAGATTTTCGGCATCCACGTGGTCGGGGGTATCTTCTATTTTAATATCGCGGTAGCGGTCGGCAAGGGTTAGTTTTGTCTCCTTGCCGATGACGGTAAAACGCCATGGCTCCGTGACATGGTGATTGGGTGCCCATATCCCGTAACTGAAAACTTGTTCAATGACATCGTTCGGCACTGGTTCGGGTTTGAACTTAAAAATGGTACGTCGTGAAAGAATCGCGTCTTTAACATCCATACGTTAAATCCTCCTTATGGAATTGAATTATACTGTAACGGACGGTTAAATTTCAAGTTATAGCGTTTAATCTACCGCAGCGCAGCTTTAAGACGTTCCACGGCTTCAACAGCATCTTCAATTTCTTTCTTGGGAATGTTTGTAATAGTCGTATGACTAAGCGGATCAAATTTTTGCCAGCCTTGTGCAGGTCGATCTGATACGCCCCATAAAAGGCTCTAAAGTTTTTAAGTTCAATTTTGGTAATTCTCATGCCTTACTTTCAATGATACGGATAGGTTTGACACTATCCAAAAAGAATAGATTGACTGCCACCGGATGCGTTTTTTTATATAATCGCTCAAAGATGTCTCGGCACGCCGACATTTTATCATCTTGAATCTCCTCAAGCGGCAGCAACTGTTCATCGAATAGCGGTTGAAAAAGGTGTTTGCGACTTTTATGAAGTTCGTCCGGCAGATAGGACTCGTAAACCATGCCATCAATAATTCGCTCAAAATATCCGATCATCACAGCATCGCGGGCGTATGCCAAATCACTGCTGTTCGTTGTCGGTTGTTGCTGGAGATAGATAAGATAGTCAACAAATTTGCCGATCAGTGCCTTCTGCGTTGACGTGATGTCGGGAATAGGAATCTGCTGCATATAACCACTACGCGCCCGCAGGTAATCAATCGTCAACTGGTTAGATTCCTGCGAGTAAAACCATTCTACAACGCGGGAATTCAATAGACCGCATAACCACAATTCCTCTGTAGGAATAAGGTAGCACGTATCTCCACAGTAAAAACCAGCAGTATCGACCGCAAAAGTTTGGTGATTATAGAGGTTTGGACAGACAAGTTTCGGTTGCGAAAACCGATGCGACTTATCAAAAAAGATTGGCAGCTCGTACCATTCTTGTTTACCTGTCCTTTTACATAAGGCATCTTTATGATCTTCCAAGTGTTTCAAGATCGCTGGATATTTGTCTATTGCTATACCCCGGTGTGAAAATAT
>JAJECD010000166.1 GCA_022822215.1 Candidatus Poribacteria bacterium
AAATATTCTTGCTCCAACCCATTGACGAGCGGCTTGAACGCCTGCATGATACGCTGCTGATATATCGGGTTGAGGATCTCACACATTCGGTCACTCCCTTTTCTGATAACTCCATAAGTGGTAAGTTCATCAATGATCGCATCGTCTGGATTGAAGCGGATGCCAGCTTCATAAGAGGCAATTCGCATCAGGATGCTTTCAAAACGCGGATTTCTGCGGATATTGGTTAGCAGGTGGCTGATATTAGCGTTTGTTTCTTCAAGGAGCTGCGTATGTGCTTCTGCAAAGTGCATCATCTGGATCGTTTCATTTTTCGGGATGCCCATCTCCTCGGTCAGCATCTGTGCGAACCGATTGACGAGGAAGGGTTGTCCACCCGTTTGCTTATGGAGTGCTTCAATGACTTCAGGAGCGAAGGCTTGACCGACTGCGTCTGTATACTGGGTCAACAACTCGCCGACCTGTTCAAGGGTGAAGTTGGGCAACGTAAACTCGTCTTGGATATTGAACGGCGAAATAGAGCGGTTTAGATTGAGTTGTATAATATTCTTGACACCTACGATGCCGACGCTGTAGGGGCAGCCACGCATAGAACGCTGCACATAGATATTACGGAGGGCATGAAGAAAACCGTTCACAGCATCACCTGGGATGCCATCAAATTCGTCAATAATAAGAACAAGCTTCTCATCTCCCAGAAAAATTCTGAATTGTTGAAAGAACCTGAGCATTGCCACGTGATCGGTGAGTTTAGTATTCTTTAAGAATTGGCTTAAATTATCAGAAGGTACGATACCCCGTCCTTCAAAGATCCGCTGAATCTCCTCGTAAATGCTTTGATAGAGTGAAGCGTAGAAATCGGCCGCACTATAATCTTCATACACCTCAAAATTGAGCTCAATCGGGAAATAGGTTTCCCCGGTATCGGCAGCGAGCGCATCAAGTGCCCATTGGAAGAATGTGGTTTTGCCTGTCTGTCGGGGCGCGAAAATAACGATGTATCGCCCGAGTTTGACGCGGTTGATGAAATCAGCGAGCTCTTCAGTGCGTGAGACAACGTAATGCTCTTGGGGATTTACGGGTCCATAGGTCCCAAATGTTCTCATTTTTCTTTTTCCAGCGTCTTCTCCAACCGCTCAATATACCGATACGTCGTAGAGAAGATCATATCCAATGTAGCGATGTCCCTTGGCTCCAGTGGAGCTCGGGAGAAGACACGCCGTAAGGATTTCAGATACGTCTCCCATTCGCGATTATACGGTGACATACCAACCTTATCCAGCAAACGGGTGACGCGTCCGTAAAACGCTTCCAAGGCGTTGACTTCGGCGTAATCAATCTCGGAGGATGGGTGTTCCTCCAAACTTGCGACGAAGACCTCATAGGCGAAGACTTGAACGGCTTGTGCAAGGTTCAGAGACGGATTTTTAGTCGCCATCGGGACACTTGCAGTCAACTGGCAGAGACTCAGTTGATCGGTGGACAAGCCGAAATCTTCACGTCCAAACAAGAGGGCAACAGATTTATCTTGCGAAATGGAGGCGATCGTCTGCGCAGCATCGCGGGCAGGGACGGGTTGTGGTAGACGGACATCGCGGCGACGGTGGGTCGTTCCGACGAGATATTGGATACCCTCCAGTGCGTCTTTGAGTTCTGGAACGACGTGGCAGTTTTCGAGAATATCCTGGGCACCGTGGGCCATATACCATGCGGCATCGACATCCTGAAATGGAACGGGGTTCACTAAATAGAGTTCGGATAGCCCCATCCCCTTTACAACTCTGGCAACAGAACCGATGTTTCCAGGCTCGCGCGGTTCAAAGAGGATGACTCGAATGTTGGTTAGATTTTCCGGCACAGCGACAGGGAGCGCACGAAAATTTCCAGTGGGTTGAATCGGTTTTTTGTGGGTGTTTGTTGACATGCCAATAGGGTAGCGTAAATGGCTTGAATTGTCAAGAGGAATTGTTCGCGATCCGTGTTTGCAATTTACTGCACTTTAGGGTATAATTAAGAGGGAACGTTTTAAACATAGTGAAACTGTAGATAAAGGGATAAGGTTTCTAAAACTTGTTGTTAAAGAAAGCCCTGTAACGGCAAAATACTTGTAAAGGAATGTATCTGTCTTATGTCAACTAAAGTAGGTATTAACGGTTTTGGTCGGATTGGTCGGAACGCCTTTCGAGCGGCACTTCAAAATCCAGCATTAGATATAGACTTCGTGGCTATCAACGACCTGACAAATCCTGAAACACTCGCACATCTTCTTGAATACGATTCTGTTCACGGCATCTTGTCGGACGACATCTCCGCTACGGATGACAGTCTTGTGGTAAATGGGAAAAAGATGCGTGTTCTCGCTGAACGGGATCCCGGTAATCTGCCATGGAGTGATCTCGGTGTGGATGTCGTCATTGAATCTACCGGTTTCTTCACTGATCGAGAAGAGGCTGAGAAACATATCACCGCCGGTGGCGCGAAAAAAGTGATTGTCTCCGCACCTGCAAAAGGTGAGGACATCACGATTGTGATTGGTGTAAACGACGATAAATACGATAAGTCAGAACACCATGTCATCTCTAACGCCTCGTGTACAACGAACTGCTTGGCACCAGTGGCGAAGGTACTGCACGAAGCGTTTGGGATTGAGAGCGGTCTGATGACAACGATTCATGCCTACACGGGAGACCAACGGGTTCACGACTTCCCACACTCCGATATGCGTCGCGCCCGCGCAGCGACACTCTCGATGATCCCAACGACAACAGGTGCTGCTGTCGCTGTTGGAAAAGTACTTCCAGAATTGAACGGAAAACTCGACGGTTTCGCAATCCGTGTTCCGACACCGAACGTTTCTGTGGTTGACCTCACCGTCGATCTCAAGCAGAAACCGGACGCTGAAGCAGTCAACGCCTCGCTAAAAGAAGCGGCAGAGAACAGCTTAGACGGAATTCTCGGCTATTCGGAGCTTGACCTCGTCTCAGCGGATTTTAATGGGAATAAACTCTCCTCTGTTCTCGACGCGCCTTTCACGAAGGTGATTGAAGATGGGCTGATTAAAGTCCTTTCATGGTATGACAACGAGTGGGGTTACTCCAATCGTCTCGTCGAACTCGCAGCGCGCGTGCTTTAAAAGTTATCAGTAAACCATCGCGAAACGAAGTAGAGCGATGCCCAGGAGCCCATAGTTAAAAGTATGAGAACACCTATCATTGCAGGAAACTGGAAACTGAACAACACAATTTCAGAGGCAGTCTCGCTCACAACGGCACTAAAACCGTTAGTTGCCGGATGTAGGGACGTTGAAATCATTGTTGCGCCACCGTTTACAGCACTTGCTTCAGTGAGCAGCACGATCGCAGGTAGCAACATCCGCCTCGCCGCCCAAGATGTCTATTCGGAAGACAGCGGCGCGTTTACCGGCGAAGTTTCTGTACCGATGCTCAAAGATGTCGGATGTGGTTACGTTATCATCGGTCACTCGGAACGACGGCAATACTTTGGTGAGACAAACGAAAGCGTCAATCAGAAAGTCAAAGCGGTATTAGGGCACGGCTTAAAGCCGATTATTTGTGTCGGGGAGCAACTCGAAGATCGGGAATCTGGACAGACGGAAGCAGTTATTGAGAGCCACGTCACGGGCGGTATTGCCGGTCTATCCGCAACGGATTTGGCCTCAAGTGTGATCGCTTACGAACCCATTTGGGCAATCGGGACGGGAAAAACAGCGACACCTGAGCAGGCACAAGAGGTGCACGCCTTTATTCGAGGGCTGTTGGCAGCGGCACATTCGGCAGAAGTTGCATCGCAGATCCGCATCCAATACGGCGGTAGTGTTAAGCCGGAAAATGCATCGGCGTTAATGGCACAGCCGGATGTAGACGGTGCCCTTGTCGGTGGTGCAAGTCTTGAGGCGGAATCGTTTGCCCAAATCGTGAAATTCGATCAATAGGAGGAAATTGTTAAATGGGAATTATCATGGGGTTCGTATTGGTGGTCTTTGTCCCGCTCTGTATCGTTCTGACGCTGGTTATTTTGCTACAGGACAGTAAGGGGGAAGGGCTTTCATCGAGCGCGTTCGGTGGTGCAGAGATGCAGTCCGTTCTCGGTGGACGCGGGGCGGCGACTTTCCTGGGTAAGTTGACGACATGGCTCGCTATTGGGTTCATGGTTATTTCGCTTTTTCTGATGCGTTTCTATGGCGAAGAAAAAAGCCGGGCGCTTACACCAATCGAACAGGAAACAACGCAAGAAGCGACTACAGAACCTGTTGATACAATAGGTGAAGAAGCTGTTGAGACAACTACGGACGGAGCAAGCGGAGATACTGCTGATGATGCCTCAAAGACAGAAATTGACGATACTTCGGAATAGTCGTCAGTCATCAGTTTAGCGTGTGGTAGGTAAGAATGGCTGTATTGCTCCAACAAATTACTGATAACTATTAACCAATATGGCAGACGCGCCGACCACGCTTTCATGGACAGTCCATCCGATTGTTGAAAACTGGCGTAAATCCCTTTTATTAGGGCTTTTTCTGGCATTACTTTTGTTTGGCATTTATTTCGGCTTCCAATCTATTTATGTTGCCTTGATCTCTGGCATTGTTCTGATCGGATCGCTCTACAAGTACTTTCTACCGTTTCACCACCAATGTGAAGCCGATCGGCTCATCATCACAAGTTGCTGCTATAGACTGGAACGGTCTTGGGAAACATTTCGCAGCTTTTACGTTGACGCGAACGGGATTCTACTGAGTCCGTTCGCCCGCCCAACACGCCTTGAGAATTTCCGCGGCGTTTACGTCCGATTCGGAAAACACACCCCTGAAGAAGTCGTTGATTTTATCACCAGCAAGATTGAAAATAGCCGTCGGCAGTCAACAGTCAGTTAAACGGCTGCCAGTTGGAGGAGAATATGAACGTTTCCGAATCAAACAGGACACAGACCATTGAGACTACAGCAGAACTAAAAACCGCTGTGCTTGACGCGGTCGATTCCCAAAACGTTACAGATATCCATACACATCTTTTTAGTCCGCCTTTCGGAGAGTTGTTGCTGTGGGGAATTGATGAATTACTGACCTACCACTACCTCATCGCTGAAGTATTCCGCAAATCAGATGTTTCGTATCAGCAATTTTGGGCGATGACGAAGACAGAACAGGCAGACTTGATTTGGCAAACCCTCTTCATTGAGAATTCACCCATCAGTGAAGCCTGCCGCGGGGTCGTTACGACACTGAACGAGTTAGGCTTGGATGTCAGTTCACGTAATCTACAAGACTATCGTGACTATTTTGCCGATACGACCGTCGAGGCATTTATTGATACCGTTTTTGAACGCTCGAAAGTCTCTAAAGTGGTGATGACAAACGACCCGTTTGATGCTGCTGAGGCACCCGTCTGGCAGTCAGGAGATACCGGCGATGCACGCTTTGAGGCGGCACTGCGGATGGATGTCCTTATTAATACCTATCAAGAGACCGGTTATGAACATCTTCGGGGGCTCGGCTATGACGTGGATCCGACCCTTTCATCAGAAAAGAGTTATAAAGAAGTACGCCGATTTTTAGAGACGTGGATCCAACAGATGAACCCAAAATACATGGCGGTCTCCCTGCCACCGGACTTCCAATATCCTGATGATGGCATTTTGGGAAGGCTGTTTGATAACTGTATATTACCCATCTCTCGCGAGTTCAATGTCCCCTTCGCGCTGATGATTGGTGTGAAGCGTGCGGTTAACCCACAACTCCAGATGGCTGGAGATGGCAGTGCTAAGGCAGATTTGGAGAGTTTAGAGACGTTGCTCCGTGAGAACCCTGATAACAAGTTTCTCGTTACGCTCCTGTCCCGTGAAAATCAACACGAGTTATGTGTCATCGGACGGAAGTTCAAAAATTTGATGATATTCGGATGTTGGTGGTTCATGAACAATCCGAGCATCATTGAAGAGATCACGCGAGAACGGATTGAATTGCTCGGTCTAAGCGTGATTCCACAACACTCAGATGCCCGAATCTTGGATCAACTCGTGTACAAGTGGAAACACTCACGTAAGATTATTGCAGATGTTCTGGTAGAAAAATACCAAACACTCCTTGATGTCGGGTGGACCGTCAGGAAATCAGAGATTAAGCGGGATGTCAACAACCTGTTCGGTGGCAACTTCGATCGATTTTTGAACGGACATTAGCAGGAACATGGAGTGTCGCTGCATTTCGGACATCCGTCTGCATAAATTTGCGCAGCGTCCGCCAGGTCGATACTGAGTAGGCTCGCCAACGTGACAAGCCAGGCAAAGACATCAGCAAACTCTTCACGGAGTCGCTCCATATCCTGTGGTTGTTTCCGAATCTCTTTTGCCAGTTCCCCGACCTCCTCAACGAACCACGTGAAGGTTAGCGGCACGCCGCGTGCAGCGTCTCGTGTGAAATAAATATCTTCAATCTGTTTTTGAAAGTCTTGAATTGTCATATAATCCTTTTTTGTGTATAATCGTGTTGAAATAGAACTCAGTTTAGAAACAAATTTAGGTTTACAGAAAGGAGCTGCGCCGATGATAGGTATCTCTTACCATGCGGGCGGCATGAAAGACCTGCCCCTACACGAAGTTATTACCATTCTGGCCGATGCCGGTTATGACGCAATTGAGATGATGTGCGGTCCAGAAGCACACATTCCGTCTGGCGAAGTCACGGATAGCTTACTCAAAGAGATTAAAGCGATGACATCAGACCAAGGGTTGAAGGTCTCTGTCATCAATCCATTCGCAGGACCCGGTTTGTATCAATTAGCCTTAGAAGACCAACAAGGTGCTGTTGACCACTATGCCCTTCTCCAAGATGTAGCCGTAGCGCTTGGCGCGCACGGTGTTAATTTTCTCACTGGCTACGGCGGCGATAAAGGAGATGCCTTCGCGTGGCGGTGCCTCGTTGATGTGCTGAAGCCGATCTGCCGACGCGCTGAAGAACTCGGCGTGACAATGAACATCCATAACCACGAAGCGACAACAATTGATGCGTCCTCGAAAGTTACCCTACTGATAGAACATGTCGGTTCTGACGCGCTGAAGTCCCTCAATGACATTACCAACTTCTACCATCTCGGCGAAGATATTGCTGAAGTAACCGAGAAACTCGGACCGCTCACTGCTCACTGTCACGTCAAGGGTGTGACCGGAATGTATCCATATAGTACCTTCCTCATTCCCGGTGAAGCAGCGGACGAGTTGGATTTCCGAACCTTTGCAGAGAGTTTGGGAAAAACGGGGTACGATAAGTATATCTCAGTGGAAACCTTTCCACACATGCGGATGGAGAAAGCAGAGATTGCCTATAACATGATGGCGAATACCCTGAAAGAATTGGGATTAAGATAGATGCGAAAGGCGCGGTTACAAACCGCGCCGACGAGTTATAGTCTACTATGCCTCTAACGCCTTGATGCCGGGCCAATCCCGCCACATATCCTCGTTAGGGGGTTCTTCTTGGGTCTCTACCAATTCGGTCTTTCGGAAGTCATAAAGCACAGCCTGCCGGATTTGTTTTGAATAATTGTGTCCCGCAGCGTGCCCGATGCGATGGTGCCAGAACACAACATCGCCAGCATTTCCATAACACTCAACGCCCCGCGTTTTACTGAGACGCTCCCTGTCAACCTCATACTGCGGTGTCGGTTCGTTTTTGTATTGGGAATTGTAGTCGTAATAGAAGATTTTGTGGCTTCCGGGCCAGACGGTAAACCCGCCACCTTCCGGCGGTACATCGTCAATATAGCCGACTGCACCGAGATGGAACGGATGCGCGTCGACATGGCATCCGATTGATTTCTTCGGGACATCCCCATACGGAAGCGTACAATAGATACCGCGCACACGCTCAGGCTGCGTCAGATTCCCTGCTCCCAAGAACTGCTCCGCCATACGCCAGACGTTCGGATCGGTCGCGAGGAGTTTAATCATCCAATCTTCACCACCGGGTTCACGAAAGTTCCATCGAAAACCCCGTCGGTTGTTGCTTTTGTCAATATTCTCTTCTTCCGGTGTGAAGGGACCTATCCAAGTGTTAGGTTCCTCACGTTTGCGGCCTTCCGGCGCGCCATCCCACAACCTTGCTCGTGCCCGCTCCATCAATTCTGGATTAAGCACGTTCCGTTTTATCAAATACCCTTCATCTCTGAAAAATTCTATGTCTGCGCGTGTAAGTTCAACCATTGTCATGCATCCTTTTTCGTTGCGATTATCTCAGAACGTGATACTGAACCTGACCGATCTCACCCAATTTCAGCAATTTTACTGGAATTTAACGATTTTTTCAAGAAAAAGATAATTTAGTTGTCAGTGCCATGAAGTTCTCCCCAAATTTGACAATACAACACGCTTCGACTATAATTGACGCATGCTAAGATTTGCAATTGTGTTACTGCTCTCTATTTCATATCCGATACTGCTCTCTGCACATCCAGAGGGGACAGGAGCGCATACCATTGAAGCCTACCGAATCATAGGTGAACCGCCGCAAATTGACGGGATACTCGATGACCCTGTTTGGCAGCAAGCACAACCCCGCGACGGCTTTATCCAACTTGAACCGACCCGCGGTGCTTCAGCAACCGATGATACAGAATTCCGCATCGCTTATGATGTCCATAATATCTACATCGCTTTTCGATGCTACGATGCTGAACCCAATAAAATTGTGAATCGGATGACGCGGCGCGGCGATATCTATGCCTCGGATGTCATTTCTTTTTTCATCGATCCACACCATGACCATCGCACAGGCTATAAATTTGCCACAAATCCCGCTGGGGTCCAGAGTGATAACTATCGGTACGAGGACACACAACGCGACAGCAACTGGAAGGGGATTTGGTGGGTCGAAAGCAACATTGATGAATTGGGGTGGACAGCGGAGTTTAAAATCCCATTCTCTAACTTCCGATTCACCAACAAACCGACCCAAATCTGGGGTTTTGACATAGAGCGGATAAACCGTCGAAAGAGTGAGGTTACAGTATGGAAACAACTGACACAAGCCGGCGTGGTTACACGAATGTCCGATTTAGGGCATATCTTAGGCATTGAAGGCATTGAGACGGGAAAAAACTTTGAGATTATGCCGTACCTCTTAGGGGGTGGAACAAGTACCGCTGATGCCGCCCTGACACGCCAACTCGGCACTGGACTGGATGTTCAATACAGCCTCACGAGTGCGTTGAAGGCGAACGTCACAGTCAACCCCGATTTCGCACAAGTTGAAGCAGATCAATTGGAGATTAATCTAACCCGGTTCCCGACCCGTTTTCCCGAAAAACGTCCGTTTTTCGTTGAAGGCAATAGTTTTTTTGAAACGCCTTATGACCTGATGTTCAGTCGTCGTATTGGGAGTCGCGGGAATATCCTTTGGGGCAGTAAACTTACTGGGAAAGTAGGAAACTACTCTATTGGAGTCTTAGGCAACCAAACGGGGGAATTCGGTTTGTCTGAAACCGCTGCGTCTGAAAAAGAGGCAGCATGGTTCTCCGCGATCCGCGTTAAGCGCGACATCCTTAAACGCTCAAACGTTGGAATTCTGTTCGTCAATAAGGAGCAGGGCGGCAGCGACAGATGGCACAGTCGTGTCGGT
>JAJECD010000266.1 GCA_022822215.1 Candidatus Poribacteria bacterium
TAGTATTTGTTAAAATAGAATTGGCACTAAGAACTACCTATAGGGGAGATGTAAATGAATGCCAAGATTTTAATTGTTGAAGATGAACGTGACATTGTAGATTTGTTGCAGTATAACCTACAAGAAGCAGGCTTTGAGACGGATTACGTCCGGAATGGTGCGGATGCACTGCACCGTGCCGTTGAAAAATCTCCAGATCTCATCTTGTTAGATTTGATGCTCCCAGAAGTCGATGGGCTTATTGTCTGTCGTCTCTTGAAAAACGATCCGAGGACTAAAAATATTCCGATTGTTATGGTAACCGCTAAGACTGAAGAGCAAGATCGCATTGCGGGATTGGAATTGGGTGTAGATGATTACATCACCAAACCGTTTAGTCCGAAAGAGGTCGTTTTACGGGTTTCAGCCGTGTTGCGCCGCATCCAAGTCGGAAACCAGCAGGCAGAGGATACGAAACAGATCCAAAGGCACGGATTAACAATCGACCTTGATAAACATCAAGTTCTCACCGAAAGCGGCCCAATTGACCTTACCGCTACGGAATTTAAACTCATCACGCTATTCGCGCGCTCACCCGGGCGTGTCTTTACCCGCGATATCCTAATGGATGTGATATGGGGAGAGGAATATTACGGCATTGATAGGACGGTAGATACACATGTCAGCCGCCTGCGCCGTAAACTCGGTGAGTTCGGGGAACATATCGAGACGGTGCACGGCGTTGGCTATCGGTTTAAAGAAGGATCTTGATTGTGTTCTCTGTTTCGTCGTTCAGGTCCATTAGAGAGGTGCTACTTTGAGAATTCCTGGGGCGCAATTACTGAAAACAAGACTGTTTAAAAGATACTCCCAAAAAGTTGGACTGCCGCCTGGAAGCCTTGTTTATATTGGTGAAGAACGTACAGAACCTGTTCAAATTACTGTCGCTGATTACAATGAAACGCATTTTTATGAAGAAAAGGTTCAAACGATCCAGGAGTGCTTACACTTTAGGTCACCCGAAACTGTCACGTGGATTCATATTGAAGGGATCCATGAAACAGAGATTATTGAAGACATAGGAGCGCACTTCGGTGTTAATTTGCTTGTCCTCGAAGACTTGATGAGTCCAACCCAACTCCCGAAAATAGAGGTATACGAGGATTACATCTTTATTATTCTCAAGAACCTCGATTATGATCCGACAAGTCTAAGCGTCTTCAGAGAGCAAATCGGGCTGATTATCGGTGAGAATTATGTTATTTCTCTCCAAGAAGCCTCTGGGGAGCTCTTCACACCCGTGCGGAACAGGTTTCAAAATACTAACGGCAGACTTCGGCAGATGCGATCTGACTATCTTGCGTACGCGTTGATAGATGTTATCGTTGATCATTACTTCATAGCGTTAGAACAGCTCAGTGAAGCAATTCAAACGGTAGAGGAGGAAACTATTGCAAATCCGACATCAGAAGTTTTGAAGAAAATTAATACTTTAAGAAAGGAGTGTTTCCTTTTACGTAGACCGCTGCTCCCATTCCGCGATGTCGTTGATGAGGTCTTAGACGGTGAGATCCCGCTTCTTGGAAAAGAGACGCATCTGTACTTTCGGGATGTTCGTGATCACCTGGTCCAAGTCATCCATACATTAGAGACGCTTCGGAGCACAGTTTCAGGTCTGTTTGATACCTATACCTCAGCGGTTAGCCATCGGATGAATGAAGTCATGAAGGTCCTGACGATTGTCGCGACATTTTTTATTCCGTTGACCTTCATTGCGGGTATCTATGGAATGAATTTCAAGTTTATGCCGGAACTCGAAGCCCCTTGGGGCTATCCTGCTGTTTTGTTAGTTATGGTGGGCATTGGAATTGGCATGTTCATCTATTTTAAAGTCAAAAAATGGCTCTGAATCTTTCATGGATTCAAGACGCGAAAAGGAAACCGATCAGAGATGTTATCCCTGCGTACTGAACACACCCGAATCAACAAATTACATATCCTTCCAATTGCAGTATTTCTCTCGATTCTATCTGCAACACCGACGTACAGCCAGTTTGCAGATTTACCACAAGATGCCAAAACGATAGACCTCGGTGTAAATGGAGACGGTGCTTCGCAGATACTTAGCCTTACCACTGTTATCCCATTTCGTCGGATGAATGGGTGGGTAGGGGTTTTTGGCTCGCGTGCCTCAGGTGAAGGGGAAGTACTTTCCGAAATCGTCAAAGCACGCGCTCAAGGCGGTTTCCGTATTGGTACATTTGGGATTGAAGCGTTTACGGACTTAGAGCGTAATATTACCAAAGGGAGTGCGTTAACGTCACAGATTGGGAGCTACATCCGTCCGGCAATTTATGAGCGAGGGACACTTCGTGTCTCTGGCGGTATCGGTGCCTTCCTTGAGAATATCCAACCTCATAAAGACCTTGTGTTACAAAAATTTGATCCGACAACGTTTCGATGGTTGGCGTTTTCCTCTATCGGCTGGCGGAAATTCAATACTGTATTGAAGTTTACACCAGAAATTGGGTTCAAAAGTTTTAAGGTCTCAGCAGAACCCGCTATAACGTTTAGTCTAACGAATCGTTTAGGGTTACGTTTGAGCGGATCCGCAACGTATAACAGTAAACCGTTAACAGCAAATTGGCACTACAAGTATTTGACGATTTTGCGGGTGACGCTGTAAGAATCGGTCCAGACCTTTAAGTCAGCACGATAAAGGAAAAACAAAATGCTGTTAGATTTCATAACAAGTTTGGAAAACCTGATAAACGCTATCATTAACTCACCCTTCAGAGGCATCCTCTTAAGCGTTGTCACAATCGTCACTTTACTCATTGTGAAGTCAATTTCGGGATATTTTGTCAAAAGGTATGTTTACCAGCGCGCCCAGGTCGAAACAAACGCGCAAAATTTCATGGCGGTTTGGGGCTATATCTGGACGGCTATTATCGCTATCTTTGGGATTATCAGTCTCAGTGGGTCTCTGAAAACGCTCGGTATCTCGGCGGGATTCCTTGGCATGGTCTTGGGTTGGTCTTTGCAGGCACCTGTCACAGGGATCGCAGCATGGCTAATGCTTATCCTCAAACGCCCGTTCAAGATTGGGGATCGCGTCATTATCGCCGGTATCACAGGCGATGTGATGGACATTACCTTAACGCATGTCATCTTGAACCAAGTCGGTGGCACAGTCTCAAGCGAGGAACGCTCAGGTCGAGGTATCCTCATCCCGAATGCGATCCTCTTTGGTCAGACAATTACCAACTACACCTTAGAAGAGGAGCACATTTTGGTTGAGGTGCCTGTCCGGATTACCTTCAAATCAGATTGGGCGGAAGCCGAACGGATTTTGGTCAGTGCAGCACAAGAGGTTACAGCCGAGGTCATCAAAGAGACAGGAGAAGAGCCATTTATCCGCGCCGAACTCTTTGATGCTGGTGTAATGATGCGATTACGCTATAAAACACGTCCGGTAGACCGAGCGAAAAGCCTGAGTGATATTGTCAAGATTATCTTCCATGAATTCTCGAACAACAAGAATGTTGAGTTCTGTTATGCGCATTCAGAAGTCATCTATTCGTGGAAAGACCAACCTGCACTGCCGGGCAATCTCCGTGAGGTCGAATGATGTCTTGGGAAGTCTGGAACACAATTCTGAATTTCAAATATATTTCCGTGGTGTGGATGGCTTTGGCAGTTATCGGTGCGATTATCGTCTATTTTCGCCTAACATCACAGATGCGGAAGTTTACGGATGCCCGCGCCTATAAACCGGAGAATGCCGATCGATTCTTTTTCATTTGGCGTTACGTGTTTATGTTTTCAATGGGCGGGATAATTGTTTTTCTATTTTCAGATGTCTTTGGATTGATCGGATTGTCTCTCACTTTTATCGTCACACTCATGGGCTGGGGTATCCGAAACCCGGTTACGAATCTAGCCGCATGGTTGTTGATTATCCTTAAGAGACCTTATCGAATCGGGGATCGGGTCATCTTAGGCGGCACGATTGGCGATGTGGAAGATATTTCGATTATGTATACGCAAATGGAGCAGGTCGGTGGCACGATTGGCGGTGAAGAGAAGTCTGGCAGGAGTGTTCTGATTCCCAATCAACATCTTTTTAGATGGAATGTGATTAACTACACGCGAAACGAGAAATACATCCTTGATGAGGTCATCATTCGGTTGACATACCGTTCGGATATAATGCGTGCCGAGCAAATTATGTGTGAACAGGCGGCAGCAGTGACGGCGGATATAGTTGCTGAGACAGGTGAAACGCCTTATGTGCTGTTTGAGTTTATTCCATCTGGGGTCGTTGGTAAGTTAAGGTATCGCGTCGGTGCTGTGAAACGCCAAGAAACTTCAACACGAATCGTGGAGCGGATCTCCCAGACATTTATGCAAGCGGGTGGAATTGAGTTCGCCTATATAAAACGCGAATCACTCTTAAGACCCGACGACGGAACATCGCTGCCCCCACAATATCTGTATACCCAACAGTCTCGTGAAACCTCTTGAGGAATAGGATAGCATAAGATGGATGAATGGATTCAACGGTTAAGTGATTTACTTCAGACCCCTATAGGTACGCAGGACGATTCGATAAGAGTCGGTCAGATTGTTCTCTTAGTCGTTACCTTGATGGTTTCGCTCGCGCTTGCTGGGATTTTACGCAGCTGGTTCCGCCGCCTGTTTCATCGACTCAGGATTTCACAAGATCTCGCAGGGCGACTGCTCGCGTTTCTATTCCTTATCATTATGGTGGTTGGCACGATTTTGGGATTACGGTTCGCCGACATCGGCACGGGGCTTCTGAGCAAATTCTTTCACTATCCACTGACAAATCTTTTTCAGCCATCCGCCGAGACTACAGATGGGACGACACATAACCTAACCTTAGCACGTCTCTTTTATGCGTTTGTGATTGTTTTCGGGATGTTTGTCATGTCGAAATACGTGCAATGGATGCTGCGGGAGCAGGTGCTACGCGCCTTTCAAATCGCGCCCCATACCCAATTTATCCTACTCCGTTTCCTTCACTTCGGTCTTATCATCCTCGGTATTCTTATCAGTCTGAGTGCTATTGGTGTGAGTTTCACGAGTCTGGCAATAATTTTCGGGGGCTTGAGTATCGGTATCGGCTTTGGCTTACAGAACATCGCCTCCAACCTAATTTCAGGGTTTATTCTAATTTTTGAACGCCCCATCAAAATCGGGGATCTCGTGGAGATTATGGACGTTGATATATTCGGTAGAGTGAGCAGTATCAATCTTCGTTCAACAGTCATCGTTTCACTTGACGAAAAGGAGATTATCGTTCCGAACTCTCAATTGGTTACAGAATCCGTTCATAATCTCACACATGCGAATAATCTGTTCCGGCTGCGTATTCAGGTTGGGGTGTCCTACGGTTCAGACGTGGAGCTTGTCAGGAAAGTGCTCCTTGCAGCAACTGAAGAGCATTTAGGCGTGATCAAAGAACCCATTCCGAATATGAGTAACGTTACGCCTCCTTTCGTTCGCTTTACTGCTTTTGGGAATTCATCCTTAGATTTTGAGTTGTTGGCGTGGATTCCAGATTCCTTTCAGCGGTTCGATATTGCCAGTGATCTCCATTTCATC
>JAJECD010000176.1 GCA_022822215.1 Candidatus Poribacteria bacterium
ATAGGCTGTTAGCCTGTGTCAACGTAGCATAGGGGTCTGCTTGGCTGTGGTGATGTTCGCTAACCATCGTTATCAAACGCTACCAGGACAATAAATCTCCCTACTACAAACCGACGCTAATATTGAAATATGAAGAATCGCGTCCTTATTATCGGTTGGGATTGTGCCGCACCGGAACTCGTTTTTGAAGCGTTCAAAGACGACATGCCCAATACGCGCCGTTTGATGGCAGAAGGCATCTACGGGGAATTGGAAAGCACGATCCCCCCTATCACTGTGCCTGCATGGATGTGTATGATGACCAGTCGCGATCCGGGTGAACTCGGTGTCTACGGGTTTCGCAACCGTAAGGATTATTCTTACGATTCCCTGATCATCGCCAATTCACACGCCGTCCAAGTGCCAACCCTCTGGGACCTATTAGGAAAAGCGAAAAAGAAATCTGTCGTCTTGGGAGTCCCACTCACTTATCCCGCCAGACCGTTTCAAGGGTGGATGGTCACGAGTTTCCTGACCCCCAATCGCAATACCCACTGGACCTTTCCGAGACGACTGACGCGGGAAATCAATCAGGTTGCCAGCGACTATATGATTGACATCCCAAATTTCCGAACGGATCGGCGCGCCGAATTGGAGCAACAACTCCTCAAAATGACTACCGAACGCTTCAAATTCGCACGCCATCTGTTGGAGACAAAGGATTGGGATTTCTTCACGATGGTTGAAATGGGGTCTGACCGGCTCCATCACGCCTTCTGGCGGTTTTGGGATAAAACACACCGAGAATACGAACCGAATTCACCCTTTTCAGAGACGATGCGGAACTACTACCGCACGCTTGATGCCGAACTCGGAGAGACGTTAGCCTGTGTAGACGAAAACACCACGGTCATGGTCGTCTCCGACCACGGCGCGAAACGGATGGACGGCGGTATCTGCGTTAACGAATGGCTCCAACAGCATGGGTACCTGACGCTTAAAACCGAACCGCAAGGGATTACACGATGGTCTTCAGACTTAGTAGACTGGAAAAAAACAAAGGCGTGGGGAGAAGGTGGGTACTATGCACGAATCTTTATAAATGTTGAAGGTAGGGAACCGCACGGGAGCGTCAGCGCACAAGATTATGAGAGCGTCCGTGATGAACTGAAGGCGCAACTCGAAGCGATCGTAGACGAAGAAGGACGCAACATCGGCACACGCGTTTTCAAACCCGAAGCAGTTTATCGGGAATGCCGAAACATTCCGCCGGATCTTATTGTTTATTTTGGCGATCTCTTCTGGCGTTCAGTGGGAAGCGTCGGATACAACAGCATCTATACCTACGAGAATGACACCGGTCCCGACGACTGCAACCATGCGGAGATGGGGATCTTCATACTCAAGTCCGCATCAGGTTCTTCTGTAGGAGCGACCTCCCAGTCGCGACAGATAGGAAACGTTCCTGCCAAAAGCATATACGACATTGCCCCGACAGTCCTAAACGAATTCGGGATGGATATTCCAGAAGCAATGCAAGGACAACCGATAGGACTTACTCAGAGAGTTCACAAGTCCCCCTGATAAGCGGGGAATGCCATACGGCATTCATACCGTTGATTTGATTTAGGGGGTTAAATCTTAGGTGGTTACTGCACTAACAATCGCTGCCGCGACAACCTCCGCCGCGAGGATACCGACAGTATTTACGCTGCTTCCGGTGTGAGATCCCGTGGCGAGGGCAAAAAGTGTATCCCCATCAGACATCGTATGTGCCGGACGAATCGCACGCGCCATACCGTCATGTGCCATCTCTGCAACCCGATTCACTTCCGCAGGGGTGAGCGTTGCATTCGTTGCTACGACCCCAATAGTCGTATTTGTTCCCTGAACTATATCCGCTTCTAAAAGCCGTTCAGTGATGTCCACGAGATTGCCATTTTCCGTCCCACCTGTGAGGATTTCCCCTGTTGTTGGATTCACAACATTCCCAAGCGCATTCACGACCACAATCGCAGCAACAATCAAACCCGAATTGAGACGGACACACGTCGAACCGACACCCCCCGGAGCAGGCGTGACACCCGGAGCCTTCCCAACAGTAGCACCCGTCCCGGCACCGACAGCCCCCGTTTCGACAGGTGCATCGGTAGCATTCTGACACGCCTGATACCCCATTGCTCGATCCGGACGGACCTTTGCATCGCCAACACTTAAATCAAAAATAACAGCCGCCGGAACAATCGGCACCCGAACAGGACCTGCTGGAAAACCGACGTTTTGCGCCTCAAGATATTCGACGACACCTCCTGCAGCATCCAATCCAAAGGCACTTCCGCCTGTGAGTAACACCGCATGTGCTTTTTGGACTAAGCGTCCGGAGCGGAGTGCCTCCGTCTCGCGTGTGCCGGGTGCAGCACCGCGAACATCAACCCCCGCTGTTGCACCCGAAGGGCAGAGGATAACGGTGCAACCCGTTCGGGCGGTTGTATTCGTGGCATGACCGACCGTAATACCTTCAATCGCAGTGAGGGTTTGATTCGTTGCTTGCATAGGTTAAAGAGCCCCCAAGTTTTTGAAGATTACTATAACCGATCCTAATCAAATCTGCAAGCGGAAACTGCCCACTCAATTGACAAAAAAAGGGCGTAATGCTAAAATCCAAACCATCCATAATAAGACTGACACACAAGCAGGGGGAACGGAACATGGCAAAGTTGGCACTCAACGGTGGTGAACCCGTTGTAAAAGGGAGTTTGGGGAAACGTTGGCCAATTTTTGATGAAACTGAAGAGAACGCACTCTTAGAAACCTTACGGAGCGGCGCATGGAACCGACGCGAGAAAGTCGATGAGGTCGGTGAAAAATTCGCAGCGTTTCAGGACGCAAAATATGGGATTCCACTCGCCAACGGCACTGTAGCACTACAATGCGCCCTGAAGGCTGCCGGGGTTAGCGCGGGTGATGAAGTTATCGTTCCGGCACTCACGTTTGTGGCGACAGGGACATCGGCTGTCTGCGTCAATGCAGTGCCGATAATTGTCGATATTGATCCGCTTACGTACAACATCGCGCCTGACGCTATCGAAAAAGCGATCACCTCGCGAACACGGGCAATCATTCCGGTGCATAACGGCGGCTATCCTGCTGACATGGACACGATTATGGAAATTGCTGACAGGCACAATCTCAAGGTAATTGAGGATTGCGCGCATGCACACGGTTCACAGTGGCACGGGAGAGGCCTCGGCTCAATCGGAGACCTCGGTGCATTCAGTTTTCAGATGGGAAAGACGCTCACCTGTGGTGAAGGCGGGATGGTGCTGACAAACGACGAAGCACTCGCAGAAAAAGCAGGGCAATTCGCGCAGCTGAACATGCGGATGACAAACTTCCAAGCGACACTCTTATTGAGTCAATTGGAACGGTTTGAAGAACAAATAAAGACGCGGGAACGAAACATCGCTTACCTTTCTAAAGGTATGGAGGCGATAGACGGGGTTCATCCCATCCCACGCGACGCACGCGTCACGCGGTGGTGTTTCTATTATTGGGATTTCCGGTTCGTATCTGAGGAATTCGGTGGTATCTCACGCGATCGGTTTCTGGAGGCACTCCGAGCAGAAGGCGTTCCGTGTGGGGTTGGTGCGCACGGCGAACCCATCTACAATGAGGGTCCATTCGGGAACCCAGAGCTGTTCGACCGACTCGGTCTACCCCGCAAATACCTTGGGGAACAAGCGATTGACTACAGCACGCTCAACTGTCCAAACGCAGAGCAGGTCTATCGGGAAGAGGTCTGCAGTTTCACACACGCTATGTTTTTAGGCGGGACGGACGATATGCAGTGTATTTTAGATGCGTTCCAGAAGATTCGGACATACGTTGATGAATTGCAGTAGGGACGAGGAAATTTCGCCCCTACGGACTACTAACTAATAGCCACGTTTTACGTTCGCCCAAGTCGTGGAGAGTTTGTCTGCAGGATCGACAGCAAAGGTGCCAGAGATGTTTTGATTAACCTCTGCCTCTGTCAGTGCTTTATCATAAGCCCTAACAATCGCAAACGAACCGTTGAAAGTCCGACGGCGTTCATCGAAAGAATTAGCACCGATTGAGATATCGTCTATCGGTAAACCCTTGTCGAATTCAAAACCGGCTTGTTTGCTGACCTCTTTACCGTCTTGATAGGCGACAATCGAATCACCGCTCGTACCGACGATAGCTATCCAGGTCCATTCCCCTTGAGCAAGCACAATGTTAAGGGGTTGAACCCCTTGCTTACCGCCATCTGCATGGATAGAGGTGTCCAGATTCTGCCCTCCCGTGATCCAAAGCCGAATCCCCTGTTTGCCTTCCCTTGGGCTGTTCTGGAAACCGGCGAAATGATGCTCCTCCACAAAGAAATCGCCATTGCGCCTACAGAGGAATTCCAATGTCCAATCCTCAAAAAACAGCGGCGTATTTTTCTGAGGTGGACCACCAAAGGTTGAATGGGATTCCGTGGCTGTGTAATACTTCACGTTCGGCTGGTCGATACCGAG
>JAJECD010000146.1 GCA_022822215.1 Candidatus Poribacteria bacterium
CGTGTGTCATGATAATCGCGCTAATCATCCGGGTGCTAACCCCCCAACTCGTTGTCCAGCAGTGCTGTTGTTTCTGGTTTGCATCGAGGTATTGGATGTCGAAGGCTTTCGCGAAATTCTGTCCAAGATCGTGTGATGTGCCTGCTTGTAGGGCGCGTTTATCACCCATCATCGCCTCAATCGTATACGAGGTTACGGCACCAGGAAACTTTTCGCTTTCACTCTTGCGACCGGGTATCACAGGTATCGCAGCTTCGTTGACTGCGAAATCGGTGTAGAGATCAAGGATGCGTAGGGTCTCTTCTTCTGCTTCCGCATGCGTTGCATGGGCAGTGTGGCCTTCTTGCCAGAAGAATTCCATCGTTCTCAGGAAAAGACGGGTCCGCAATTCCCATCGGACGACGTTTGCCCATTGGTTGATGAGCACCGGCAAATCTCGATAGGACTGGATCCACTGGCTATACATATAGCCGATGATGGTTTCAGAAGTCGGACGGATGACAAGCGGTTCTTCCAACTTTTTTCCGCCGCCGTGCGTAACCACAGCGAGCTCGGGTTTGAAGCCTTCGACGTGTTCTGCTTCCTTCTCAATGAAACTCATCGGAATGAAAAGTGGGAACGCGGCGTTTTGGTGTCCTGTCTCCTTGAAACGGGTATCCAGTTGTTCCTTGACGTTCTCCCAAAGCGCGTAGCCGTAAGGACGCACGACCATACAGCCGCGTACGGGCGCGTAGTCTGCCACCTCTGCTTGACGGATGACCTGTGTATACCATTTTGCGTAGTCTTCACTACGGGGAACTATTTTATCGTACATTTTTTTCCTTTACGGATCTAAATCAATGGTCTGTTAAAGCAGCGATGCCGGGTAAGGATTTTCCTTCTAAAAATTCTAAGGACGCACCACCGCCTGTTGAAATGTGGGTCATACGATCGCCAACGCCGGCTTGTTGTATCGCTGCAACGCAGTCACCGCCGCCGATGATACTCACTCCTTGGGCATCGGCGATCTGTTTCGCTACCGCAATTGTCCCCTGCGCGAACTTCTCGAATTCATAAACACCTAAGGGACCGTTCCACACGACTGTTTTCGCCGCTGCAATTTGCTCACCGAACACAGAGACCGTTTCGGGACCGATGTCAAACCCTTGCCAGCCATCAGGGATGTCCTGTTTGTCAATAATCTTGGATTCTGTTTCAGGGTCAAAGTCTTGTCCTATAACGTGATCTACCGGTAGTGAAACAGCTTCTGAGAATGTTTCCCTTTCAACCAATGATTTTGCGACATCAAGTTTTTCAGTTTCAACAATTGAATTGCCTATACCGAGTCCCATCGCCGATAGGAATGTGTATGCCATGCCGCCGCCGATTAACAGTTTATCAACTTTCCCAAGGAGGTTCTCAATCAGTGTGATTTTATCCGATATTTTTGCACCACCCAGAATAGCAACATAAGGACGTTTTGGATTTTCAAGGGTTGTGCTGAGATAATAAATTTCACGCGCCATTAGAAGGCCCGCGGCGCATGGGTTCAGATAATGCGTCACGCCTTCCGTTGAGGCGTGGGCGCGGTGCGCGGTGCCGAAAGCGTCATTGATGTAGACATCCGCCAGAGAACCGAGTGCCGCTGCAAATTGTGGATCGTTTTGGGTTTCTTCGGCATAGAAACGGACGTTTTCAAGAAGGAGTACCTCACCATCGTTCATTGAAGCGACAGCACTCTGGACAGATTCACCGATACAATCGTTAACATGCGCGACGCGCCTGCCGAGTTTCTGACTCAGCGCGATCGCAATCGGTGCGGTCGTGAACGTCTTTCGGTCAGCAACTGAACCTGGTTCGGGTCTGCCTAAGTGTGTTATCAAAATGATTTTCGCATCGGCGTTGATGAGGGCAAGGAGTGTTGGCAACGCGGCGGTAATACGGGTTTCATCTGTAATCTTGCCATCCTTCATCGGGACATTGAAGTCCACCCGTACGAGAACGCGTTTCCCTGTAACGTCTATGTCCTTTAATTCGAGTTTTGCCACGTGTTTACTGCTCCTGAAGCTCGGATCTTCTGTAAGTTCTACCTTACATGCTTAAGACGTTTCTTTTTATGCGGGATTCGCCGCCGCTACTGCAAGTTCTGCCGCTTCAGAAAGTCCATCTGCGAGTTGAACGTTCAAGTCCGATTCGGCGATGATCTGTTTTCCAAGTTCCACGTTTGTGCCCTCCAACCGGATCACGAGTGGAACAGTGAGCTCAATCTGTTTGGCTGCGTCAACGATGCCGTTCGCGATGGTATCACATTTCATGATGCCGCCGAAGATGTTAACGAGAACGGCTTTCACACTCTTGTCTGCGAGGATGAGCCGGAAAGCGTGGGCGACTGCCTCTACAGATGCGCCGCCGCCGACATCAAGAAAGTTTGCGGGTTCGCCGCCGTTCTGTTTAATGATGTCCATCGTCGCCATAGCAAGTCCTGCGCCGTTCACCATACAACCGATGTCGCCATCAAGGCGGATGTAACTCAACCCCGACTCGCTTGCCTCTAATTCGCTTGGGTCTTCTTCGTGTGGGTCCCGCATCGCAGCTATATCGGGGTGTCGCCAAAGCGAGTTGTCGTCAAGATTGACCTTGGAATCAAGAGCAACGATATCTAATTCATCATCCGTTGTTACAATTGTCAACGGATTAATCTCTACGAGTGAGCAATCACAAGCCGTGAAGGCGTTATAAAGTGAAATAATCAATTCAATGGCTTTCGGAATAATGGAACGGTATGCCGGATCGGTGATGAGTTTGTATGCGAACTCACGTGCCTGAAACTCGGTTAATCCGAAGGCAGGATGCACTTGGGTGCTAATAATCTTTTCAGGTGTTTGTGCTGCGACTTCCTCAATATTAACGCCGCCCTCTTCGCTACCGATTAAAGTAATTTGTGAGGTTTCCCGATCCAGAAGTATGGCGAGATAGAATTCTTTTTCTATCTCCGCGGCTTCGGCAATCAGCACTTTTCGGACGAGTTTGCCTTCAGGCCCCGTTTGTGGTGTTACGAGTTGCATGCCGAGAATCGCTTCGGCACGTTGTTTGACTTCAGCGGGTGAATTCGCAAGTTTCACACCGCCTCCTTTTCCTCGACCACCGGCGTGAATTTGTGCTTTGATGACGTACGTCGGGCAATTGAGTTCTTGTGCGATGGCTTCCGCTTCCTCTGGCGTTTCCGCGACCTTGCCGGGCAGTACGTTGACACCGTAGGATTCTAAGAGTTGTCTGGCTTGGTATTCGTGAATGTTCATCTTTTCTGTTGGCTTCGATAAAATTCCTTTGGCGTTTATAATTGCTGGTATATTTGGTTAGTATGTTCCGAATTAAAGATATTTAGGAATTATATCATACTTGATGCCAAATTGCAAGTTTTTCAATTAGGGGTTCTGCTAAATGAGACTGATTTCAGACACAGTCTATGATATATTTAATGTTACGGAATACTAAGGTTTAGGCAATCTCTGCCCCTTAACAGACCGCAGAAAAATTCTTGGGATTGTACGGAGTTGCGTCGATTAAGAGTATTCTCGAAAGGATTTTTCTTGACATGTTCCTGCTCAATGTGGTATTTTTAATTAAACTTCATGGAGGACATTTTGGAAAAAGAGAATGGTTTTTGGCGGGGTTTTTTAGGAGGCAATGATCTTATTATGTTACTTTCAGATTGGTATCTCAATTGGAAGGAGAAGCGTATTAAGGCTGCAGCGGAGAAAGCGAGAGCTGAAGAGTATGAAAAAGGCTACGCAGATGGCAGAGCCGGCGTTGAAGTTCATCGCCGAGGACATAGAATTGTGAAACGCGAAAGCGATACTATTGTTACAACACACAGGAGAAAATCGTAGAGAAATGGTGTTGTGCGGTACAAGGAGAGTGGGCTTAATGAAGAAGTTGAACGAAGTAAGGCAATCAATAGAACGATTCGGAAGAAAAACGATCGACGGTTCAACAGAGAAACTGAATGAGGTTGGGCAAACTGTCCGTGAAAGAGTTGTGGACACTACAACTGTGGTAAGGTGGAAAGCCAGCCGAATTGGCTGCATAAGCAAGGAAAAACTACCAGCAGTTGTGGATAAGACACTGAAGGAGGCCCAGAAAGTTGTTGGTGCAACTAATAGGAAATTGTCTAATCTGAATCTCAAACAGGTCGAATGGATTGTGCGTGCACAGGTTGTAGGGTCTGTAACCGCGGCGATGCCACTTGCTTTGAAGGACCTGCCAGCTGTCGCAAAATCCTTAGCCAATAGAGCTGGCGGTATATCTCCGGACCAGCTATTTGACCAAATACCTATTGGCGCGAGATTGACGGAAGAAAGCATTAAGAAGTTTTTAAAGACTCACGATGTAAGCCATCGTATTTCAATCAAGAATGCCCCAACAAAATCGGGCGATATTGACAACATCATTTTTGAGAGTTTTCAGAAGAACCGCGCACGTGGATCGAAGAACATGACTTGGACAGAATTTCAGCGTGCTCGGCTCAATAATACTGTCGCGAGCATAAAGTATGGCTTCAAAACCGCTGCAGGCACTGCAGCTAAAGGGGCACTATTTGGTGCTTTATTAGAGTTGCCTGTAACTGTCATTGAAAACACTTTGCACGTCAAAAACAACCGAAAATCAGTTGAAAATGCCCGTATAGATGCAGCAAAAGACATTGGAATAAGTGCTGGATTCGCGGGAGCAACTGCAGCAGCATTTACAGGTTTGAGTTTACTTGGCGTGACACTAGGCCCCGCTGCTATACCGTTAGCTATTGTTGGCGGTGTTATGTACACTTGGTCAGCAACGGATAGGATTTGGAAAGCATTAGATGACAAGACGAAGGAAAGATTAATAAATTCCGAGCCCGTTTTGTTCCTTGCATCAGTTGCTCGATGTGAGGACAATCAAGACTATATTTCATCGCTAAAGATGTTACCCGAAAAATAAAAGTCAAAGCGAATTCGCGCTACACCTGTTTTTTTATAACCCAGCATTGCTCTACCGCGAGATTTTGAAGCGGTTATGTAAAGCCTTGTGAATTCGAGATTCAGACAATTCTCAAGACAGATTTATCATCCTCAAGACGCTCAGTCAAGGTTTGAATGCTCTCCTGACAAACTGGATGCACAAGATCAGGCGCGATTTCTGCTAAGGGGACCAACACGAAACTCCGAAGATGCATCTCTGGATGCGGAATGACGAGTTTCTCTGTTTGGACGCACAAATCTCCATAGATTAATATGTCCAAGTCAATTTCTCTTGGGCCCCAGCGAATACGGTGTTGTCTGCCGCCAGCGGTTTCAATTTCTTTTATGGTGTGTAGTAAGGAGAGAGGGGAGAGGGTGGTTTGGATCGCAACAACGCCGTTCAGGAATTCGCCTTGTGCTTCATATCCTACAGGGTCGGTTTTATAAACGGAGGAAATCTCTTTTACAGTAATTCCCTCCGTTTTCGATAAGGCGTGGATGGCGTTCTGGATATGTTTTAGCCGGTCGCCGATGTTGCTTCCGAAGCCGATGTAGGCTACACACATAGCGTCTCCGAAGCACGTCCAAGTAATGAGAGTGCTAACCTGAGAATTTGCCGATAGCAATAGAGGTATTGTGTCCACCAAATCCGAAGGCGTTGGAGAGGGCAATTTCAATCTTTGCATCACGGCTTTCGTTCGGAACATAGTCCAAGTCGCAGGCTTCATCCGGCAAGTCGTAGTTGATAGTCGGTGGTAAAAATCCCTTTTCCATCGCGCCTAAGCAGGCGATGAGCTCCACAGCACCGGCAGCACCGAGCAGATGACCAATCATAGATTTGGTGGAACTGACAGGAATTTTGTAAGCATGTTCACCGAAGAGGGTTTTAATGGCGTTGGTTTCCGCAATATCACCGATCGGTGTGGAGGTGCCGTGTGCATTGATATAATCGACAGCATCTAACGCCAAGTCGGCATCTCGGAGTGCGAACTCCATCGCTTTCGTCGCGCCCTCACCATCTTCAGGTGGACTGACCATGTCGTGCGCGTCTGAAGTCATTCCATATCCGAGGATCTCTGCGTAGATGTGTGCCCCCCGTTTTTTTGCGTGGGATAGCGATTCGAGGATGAGTATGCCGCCACCGTCCCCCATTACAAAGCCATCTCTGTCTTTAGTGAACGGACGCGAGGCGCGTTCAGGTTCATGATTCCGTGCCGACATCGCACGCATTGAGCAGAAACCTGCAAACGCCAGGGGTGTAATCGCCGATTCCGTGCCCCCCGTGAACATCACATCTGCCTCACCACGTTGGATAATACGGAATGAATCACCGATAGAGTGGTTGGCACTGGCGCAGGCGGTGACAGATGTGGCGTTAGGACCCTTTAGACTAAAATGGATTGAAACCTGACCTGCCGCCATATTGATAATCATGTAAGGGACAAGGAATGGGCTGACGCGTTTAACCCCCTTTTCGGCGAGCGTTTTTGCGTTGTCCTCAAGGACACCGATACCGCCGATCCCTGAGCCGATTTGGACACCGGCACGATAAGGGTCAACTTTGTCGAGTTCCAAACCAGAGTCTTCGTGTGCCATGATTGCAGCAGCAAGGGCGTACTGGATGAAAAGGGGTAACCGCGCCGCGGCGCGACGATCCAGATACTGTTCGGCTTGGAAGTTTTTTACCTCGCCAGCGATTTGGGTGCGATGCTCAGAGGCATCGAAATAGGTTAAAGGTCCGATTCCGTTTTTACCGATGGCAAGCGCATCCCAATATTCTGCTTTCGTGTTGCCAATCGCATTGACAACGCCGATTCCTGTAATAACTACACGCTCCACGAGACCGATCCTTTTTTAGTAGTTGTCGGTTTTCGGTTGTCGGTCATCAGTTAAGAGGTTTTCCGCTTAACAAAAGTCTCTTGTAACTGATAGCTATTCACCCTGAAAACCGACAACCATTCATTAACCTATACATGCTCGTCTAAGTAATTCAAGGCATCTTGAACAGTCTGAATTTTCTCAGCATCACTGTCAGGGATTTCGAGATCGAATTCCTCTTCAAGAGCCATAACCAGTTCAACGGTATCGAGCGAATCAGCCCCAAGGTCTTCCATGAAAGAGGCATCTGGGGTCACATTATCCTCATCAACACCGAGTTGTTTCGCTATAATTTCAATAAGACGATCTTGATTCGTTGCCATAAGTGTTTCTTTAATCTCCTCTAAAATTATGGCTATCGGTAATCAGCCGTCGGCTGTCAGCCAGAAAACCTCTGAGTTTCCGAGAGCCGAGTGCCGAGAACCGAGAGCCGATGGATTACATCACCATACCGCCATCAACCTGAAGTGTTTGACCGGTGATATAGCGTGCAGCGTCCGATGCCAGAAAACAGACAGCATCTGCTACATCTTCTGGATGCCCAAATTCTCGTAATGGAATCATCTCAAGCAGTTGTTTTTGATGCTGTTCCGATATTTGGGCTGTCATGTCGGTTGTGATAAAGCCAGGGGCAACCGCGTTCACGGTAATGCCACGGGCAGCGACTTCTTTAGCGGTAGCCTTCGTTAAACCGATAATGCCTGCCTTCGCAGCGGCGTAGTTCACTTGTCCGGCGTTCCCCGCTAATCCGACGACTGATGAAATATTAATGATGCGTCCACTTTTCTGACGTATCATGGGGCGGAGGACGGCACGGGTACAATACATTGTGCCGGTCAGATTCGTTTGTAGCACGGCGTGCCAGTCCTCATCTTTGAGGCGCATGAGGAGCGTATCACGCGTAATCCCGGCGTTGTTTACAAGGATATCGATTTGCGAAAATTGCGCAGTTGTTTCTTCAATCAGTGATTCAACATCCGGCTTTTGGGAAATATCAGCAGCTATCGCGTGGATAGTATGCCCTTTATTTTCGAGTGTCTTCGCGACCTCTCCAACAGCGTCGGCAGAACGTGAGCAGATAACGACGTTGGCACCGGCTTCACAAAGTCTATGTGCGATCGCAGCACCGATACCACGAGACGCACCCGTTACGATCGCTGTTTTGCCACGCAGTAAGTCTTCTCTAAAAGCACTCCGTTCCGTTGTTCCATCCATTATTCTTGTTTACCACTTCCATAGTCATCTGTCACGAGAGACAGCGTCTTAAGGTCCTCAACATTCATAGCACTGCTTTCGGGAAGCGTGCGTTTTACTAAACCCGACAAAACCTTTCCGGGTCCTACTTCGACAAAATGTGTGATGCCAGTATTCGTGATAGTGTGCAACGTTTTTTCCCAGTGAACAGGTTGCGTTATCTGTTGAAATAGGAGGCGTTTAATATCATTTGCATTTGCGGCGAACTCGCCTGTTACGTTCATTGCGATGGCGATTTGAGGTGGATGTAGCACCACTGAATCGAGTACGGATTTGAATTTCCGTTGTGCTGGTGCCATCAACGCCGAATGAAACGCGCCACTGACTGGCAATGGACGACACCGCCTTTCACCGATTTCAGCTTTCGCAAGAGAGACGACGTGGTTAACCGCATCAACCTGTCCGGAGATGACGAGTTGTCCGGGACAGTTGTAGTTAGCGATGTCTACAGTCCCCTCCGTTGTCTCACAGAGTTTTTGAAGCCGTTCGGTCTCCATTCCAAGAATGGCTGCCATTGTGCCTTGCTGCGTTTCACCTGCTTCCGCCATGAAACTTGCCCGGGCGTGCACCAAACGCAATGCGTCTGAGAAGTCAAGCACGCCAGCTGCCACAAGTGCGGAATATTCTCCCAAACTGTGTCCAGCGACAGCGTTTGGAAAAACACCGTGTTTTCCAAGGACTCGCAAGGCTGCGACACTACAGGTCAAAATAGCAAGTTGTGTGTTTTCAGTCTGCTTTAAATCTTCCGCCGGTCCTTCAAAACAGAGTTTCCGCAAGCCACGTCCAAGCGTCACATCGGCTTCTTCAAAAACAGCATCAGCAACAGCGTGGTTTTGCGCTAATTCTGCCCCCATACCGACCTGCTGTGAACCTTGTCCTGGAAAAATAAACGCGAGTTGTGTCATTGATTAGAAAAAGTCTTTTGGCGGATTGCCGACGGCTGAAGGCTATAATTGTAGGAGTGTGCTGCCCCATGTTAAGCCTGCCCCGAAGGTCACAAGCAGTAGCAGATCGCCCGGTTTCGCTCTACCTTCGCGAATAGCCTCATCTAAAGCGATGATGACTGTCGCTGCAGAAGTATTACCGTATTTGTCAACGTTGATATAGACCTTTTCTCGCGGCACTCCGAGCCTATCGCCGACTGCCTCAATGATGCGCAAGTTCGCTTGATGCGGTATTAAGAGATCAATATCTTCAATACTGACATCTGCCTCGCGTAGGACGCGTTGGGCGGCTTCTGGCATGAGTCGGACACCTAACTTGAAGACTTCTCGCCCATTCATCTGAATTTTGTCTAATTTTTGGTCGATCGCTGCCTGTGTGACTGGCATCCGGGAACCGCCAGCGGGAATTCCGAGGAGGTCAATGTCGGCGTAATCGCCATCAGATCCGATATAGGATGCGAGGATGCCTTTGGGTTCATCCGTGGCTTGAACAACAGCGGCACCTGCGCCGTCTCCAAAGAGGACACATGTCCCCCTATCGTTCCAGTTAACGATTTTGTTAAAAATCTCGCCACCAACAACAAGGATGGTGTCGTATCGTCCGGATTTAATCATCCCATCTGCGAGATCGAGTCCATAAAGGAATCCAGCACAGGCGGCGGAAATATCCATCGCAGCGGCGTTTTTTGCGCCGATGCCTTTCTGAACGTAACACGCTGTTGAGGGAAAAAATGTATCCGGCGTAACGGTAGCGACGAGAACCATCTGAATGTCAAGCGGATTGATGTTGGCATTCTTAATAGCCCAACGGGCAGCATGGATGCAAAGGTCTGAAGTCGCATCAGTGTCTTCAGCCATACGCCGTTCTCTAATACCTGTACGTTGACGAATCCATTCATCGCTGGTATCGACCATTTTCTCAAGGTCGAAATTAGTGATAACCCGCTCAGGAAGGTAAGAGCCTGTCCCCGTAATTGTTGCCTGTCGAAGTTGCGTCATTATATCTCTCTTTTATGGCTACCCGCCTACGCCATCTATGCCTCATCGGCAGATTTGAGTACAGGTCGTCCATTGTAGTACCCGCATTCGGTGCAAACCCGGTGGGATATCATCGTTTCCCCACAGTATGAACAAACACTTGTCGCTTTGTCATGGAGTGCGTTGTGGCTTCTTCGCATTCTTTTTTTCGATTTTGACGTTCTCCGTTTTGGATGCGCCATGGAATTGCCTCCTTTGTCTTAGGTCTTATAAGATCACGATTTCAGTCGTTTCTTCTATTTCTGTTCGTTATGATTTCATCTGTCTACCAGTATCTTTGCGCTGACGGGTTTCAGAAAATACGCTTTCGAGCTGCGCCCTCAGGGGGTTAGAATCCGTCACCGGTGCCTCATTTTCAACCTCACAGGAACAGATCCCTGCATTAATTTCTGTGCCGCACTGTGGGCAGAGGCCTTCACAGGTTTCGGAACAGAGGGGCCACATCGGCATTTCAAGGAGCAGTGCCTGTCGTGCATCCTCAGAGATGTCTAAGGTCTCGCCGTCGTAAGATTGCGTATCCGCTTCATCTTGATCCGAGGCTTCATCATTGAAAGAGAAAAACAGGTTAAGCGTAGTATCTACGTCAACCTCAAAAGGTTTAACACAACGCCGACACTCCACCGAGAGTGTTGAGGCGATGTCAGCCGTCACGCAGATATTGTTCCCACCTTGGCGCAGCAAAAGCACTGTACAGGATAAGGGACTCACAAATTCCGCCTCTTCATAAATCAGACCGAGGGTCTCGGGTGGCACGAGTGCTTCGTATTGCTTGAAGTCCTCGTGTCGAAGGTCTTTCACGTCGAATACTAAGGTATCTCTTATGACTTCCTTCATATTCACTTGTCCCCTCAAAAATCGACTTCTTCTTCAATCCTGATGAGTTGCGCGTCCTCTTTCACTTCTTCGAGCGTATAAATTTCTGCCAGTGCTGCTTTCATATTCTTTTCCCGCGCCGTGTGTGTTAGCATAACCAGGGACACCGTTTCCATGCCGTGTGGGTCCTTCTGAATGACAGAGGCGATGCTAATGTGCCAGTTTCCGAGGATCGTGCCGATTTTTGCGAGAACCCCAGGGCGATCGGCAACGACAAACCGGATATAATAACGTGTTTCTATATCGTCCACGGAACAAATATCAACTTCCGCTTGTGCACCGGCAAGCCATGCTTGTGAAATCGGTGTACGCACGCCTTGTTGTGCCGATTTTGCTGCGTCGATGATGTCCGCAACGACGGCACTCGCCGTTGGCATTTCACCCGCACCTTGCCCATAAAACAGCGTTGGACCGACGGCGTCTCCGATAACACAAACTGCGTTGAATGCCCCGCCAACGTTCGCCAGTAAGCTTCGCTCCGGGACAAGTGTCGGATGCACGCGCGCCTCGACACGATTTCCATCCGTCAACTTCGCAATGGCAAGCAGTTTGATAACGTAACCCAATTCACGCGCGTATTGAATCTCTTTCTGGGTGATGTTTGTGATCCCCTCGACGTGGAGTTGGGACAGTGAAATGCTGCTCCGATAGGCAAGCGCGATGAGGAGGATGAGTTTCTGGGCGGCATCAATACCTTCAACATCGAGGGTTGGGTCGGCTTCGGCGTAACCCAAGTCTTGCGCAACTGTCAACACCTCCGAAAAATCGACTGGCCGCTCGTGCATTTCAGTTAAAATATAGTTACACGTGCCGTTTACAATGCCGTATAGAGAGTGGATCTGGTTGCCTGCGAAACTTTCCTGCAGCGTTTTGATGATCGGGATACCACCCGCCGTGCTCGCCTCGAAATTAAGACTCACCTGATGTTCGGAGGCAAGTTGGAACAATTCGCCGCCATGTTCCGCTAAAAGTGCTTTATTTGCCGTAACAACATGTTTGCCATTCTGGAGGGCACGCCGAATGAGACTGTGTGCTTCTGTAACGCCGCCGATAAGTTCGACAACAATGTCAATATCTGGATCGTCAACGACTGCCGCTGGGTCGGTTGTCAGGCAATCTACGGGAAGTTCAACGCCCTCGCGCGTCGCAGGCAGCGTCCGTTTCGCTATCTTTTTGAGGCGTAATTCCGTACCACTATTCTTGGCAATAAGGGCATGCTGATTTAGCAAAATCTTGGAAACGCCGGTTCCGACGGTTCCCCACCCTAAAATGCCGACATTGATGCACGACTTATTCACTACTGAACTCCCTCTTTTACGTACGTTTACTCCGCAATTTACGGGCAAGGAATCACCCCTGCCCGACTTGCAAACCGGTCTTACATATTAAAGATCGGGGCGACTGGATTCGAACCAGCGACCTCTTGAACCCCATTCAAGCGCGCTTCCGGGCTGCGCCACGCCCCGTTAACAGAAATAGAGCCCGTTCGCGTTTAATTGTATCATAACGCAGCGGGAATGTCAAATAAAAAAGTCTATTGTTGAGGAGCGATAATTTGAGAAAGGGTTGTCCGTAGTCAGTCGTCAGTTAAGATTTTGATTTGTAACAAAAACCGATAACCGACAACTGACAACCGATGCCTATTCAGCAAACCCCATCTCTTTGAGGTTATTGAGGCTGATGCCTAAACTCTCAAATGGATCGCGCTCGTAGCAGGTATCCTGCTCAATAATATACCATTCAACCTCTGCATAGAGACAAGCATCTAAGATGGCTG
>JAJECD010000377.1 GCA_022822215.1 Candidatus Poribacteria bacterium
TGTCAGAACGTGATACGGATGCTGAGGTTAAGGATTCTCAACTGATATTGGAAAACGGAAAGTATTTCCTTTGCGTTTCTTATGTTGAGAAGAAAAAGACGCGAGAACCAAGCGGTAGAATAGTGGCACTTGATCCAGGTGTCCGTGATTTCATGACGTTTTTCTCTGAAGATTGCTTCGGTTGGTTAGGTCAGCAGTGTATCAACCGTATTCAAAGGCTCTGTCAACACTGCGATAATCTCTACTCACGCGCGACGCGAGAGCAACGCCCGCTACGGCGTGCCTTGCGGAAAGCTGCGAACAGAATAAAAGTCAAAATCCGTAATCTGATCGATGACCTTCATAAGAAAGTCGCACACTTTCTTGTAACGAACTTTGACATCATTTTGCTTCCGACTTTTGAGACGAAACAGATGACGAAGCGAGGCGCGAGGAAGTTACGCACGAAGTCAGTTCGACAGATGCTAACACTCTCACACTATAGATTCAAAACCTTTCTGAAACACAAGGCGTTGGAATATGGTGTGCGAGTCATTGATGTCTGCGAAGCTTACACTTCGAGGACGGTGTCTTGGACGGGTGAACTCATCAGGAACCTTGGGGGTTCAAAGGTTATCAAGTCCTCGGCAGGTGATCGTATGGATAGGGATTTGAACGGCGCACGTGGGATATTCATCAAGACTGTCGCTCGTGCTTTGTGAGTTCCACCATACCACGCGTTTCCTTGTGGTATGCGGTTCGTGTGTAATTTCTGGCTATCGTGGTCAGACGACCCTGATTACACATAGGATAAGGACACGACGGTGTTCGTAAAAGGGGGTAGGATCCCTCTAAAAATCTATTGCTTTCCATAGATATACACGGAATAATATAGGTTTTTAGGAACAGGCACTATGGAGCGTAGAGATTTTTTGCGGCAGAGCGGTTTAACACTCACTGGATTGCTGCTGAGCCCATGGGCAGTTTACGCCTTCCCAAGCCGCGAAGGTGAAGTCCTTATCCCTTTCGCAGATCAACCGCCGACCCCGCCTTCAGAGCGCGGTTTGCTGGATTGGAATGAGTTTGATTCCTTTATCACACCCAATGATGAATTCTTCAACGTCTCACACTATGGCAAACCCGAAGTCGATCTTGAGACGTGGCGACTTGAGGTGAGCGGTTTGGTCGAGAACCCGCTGACGCTCACAATTGAGGACATCAAAGCGCGTCCGAAACAAGACGTAACTTTCACATTGGAATGTTCTGGTAACCACGGATTCCCGACATTCACGGGTGGCATTGGTAATGCGAAATGGGCAGGAACACCGCTTGCACCGATCCTCAAGGAAGCGGGTATCCGAGAAAACGGTATCGAAGTTATCTTTTTCGGACACGATGTCGGCGAAGAGGAACGACGTGAAGTGAAAATGCGCCAGAACTTCGCTCGGAGTATGTCGGTCGAAGACGCGTTACAAGACACCAACCTTCTCTGCTACGAGATGAACGGTGAACCGCTCCCACATCCAAATGGTGCCCCGCTCCGTCTGATTACGCCGGGTTGGTACGGCATTGCCTGCGTTAAATGGCTCAAACGTATTGAGGTCCGAGACACCCGATTTATGGGAAGATTCATGGGGCGCGATTACGTCACAATACGTGAAGAAAAACGTCCCAACGGTGAATCGGTCTGGATGGAGACTTCCGTGGGTAGGACAAAGCTGAAATCGTTGGCGGCGAAAGTAACGCGTATCGGGGATAAATACCGTATCTACGGTGCTGCATGGGGCGCGCCTATCGAAACTGTTGAAGTACGTATTGATGACGGTGCGTGGCAAAAAGCGACGATAGACCCGGAAGAGGATGCGGAATTCGCATGGAAAATCTGGCATCTCAATTGGAACAACCCACCGAAAGGTGAACACACCGTTGTCTCCAGAGCAATTGACACGGCAGGGAACGTTCAACCCGCAGCTGATTCTGACTATATCACTGGAAAACACACGTATTGGGAGAGCCACGGTCAGGTCGTCCGCCGAGTCAACATCGAATAAAAGCCCGAAAGAATCGGGGTTACAAACCCCTCCTACAGTGGAGGGCAGTGCAAAAACTTAACAAGTAGAAAAATATGAACATAACTGATGCACAGAAACAGCAATTCCAAGAGGAAGGCTATTTCATTTTAGAAAACGTTATCCCAGAACCGCTGCTGGAACTGCTCCGCGGTGAGTGCGGCACCTTTATCAACCAGATGGACGCTGAGATGGACCGTCAGGATACGGATGTCCTCGGCATCAATCATCGCGACAAACGGTACTTCGTCTCAAATTGCTTCAGGAAACAGCCGAAACTTCGTGAATTTTTGTTCAGCGATCTGATGGCAGAAGTCTGTCGTGCGACCTTAGGCGATACGGCGTATCTCTTCTGGGAACAGTACGTCGTGAAAGGTGCGGAAGCGGGGATGAAGTTCAGCTGGCATCAGGACTCTGGCTACGTCGGCTACCCTGACCACAAGCCGTATCTCACCTGTTGGTGTGCGCTTGACGATATGTCGGAAGAGAACGGAACGGTTTATGTGATGCCGTTTTCGCGTATCGGGATTCGCTCGTGGGTGAAGCATATCCGTGAAGCGGGGAGCAACGATATGGTGGGGTACTTCGGACCGGAAAAGGGAGTGCCTGCGATTGTGCCTGCGGGGAGCATTGTGGCGTTTACGAGCGTCAATTTCCACTGTAGCGGGACGAACTACACGAACAGTCTACGGCGTGCGTATCTTGCGCAGTATTCTGCAGAACCACTTCTTGCTCATGACGGGAGTCGTTTGTGGGGGAATGCGGAGCCGTTGTTGAAGGATGGACAGTCTGTCGTGGGAGAACCGCCGCCGGATATTGCGTCGCGGTTCAATTAATGAGAGTTGCGCGGTGGACTGCCCACCGCGCTGATTTACACCTTCTTTTACTCGGTGTTATCAA
>JAJECD010000226.1 GCA_022822215.1 Candidatus Poribacteria bacterium
ATGATTCGGACAGCGAGTCAGATGGGAATGCTCACGACCCCTTACGCCTTCAACGAAACCGAAGCGGAACAGATGGCGGATGCCGGGGCGGATATCCTCGTTGCACACATGGGACTGACGACGAAAGGCTCTATCGGTGCACAAACGGCTTTCACGCTTGCGGATGCCGCCGAACGGGTGCAAGCCATCCACGATGCCGCAAAAGGGGTTAACCCAGAGATTCTCGTTATCTGCCACGGCGGTCCGATCGCTGAGCCAGAGGACGCAACTTACGTTCTGGAGAATACCGAAGGAGTCGTAGGATTCTACGGTGCGTCAAGTGCCGAGCGTCTTCCGACAGAACGCGCAATTACGGCACAGATTGAGGAATTCAAGAAAATTCGGTTATAGTTCCATGTCCCGTGATACTCACACCACCTAAAGGCGTGTGCTTTTTGCTTCCTTTTGTAGGTAATCATGTTTTGAACTTTAGGGAATGCCCATTGTGGGTCTCGGTCTAATCCCATAGAAAGCCTAATACCATTAGCTGGAGGTGGTTGACACGCTATAATGTGTCAGTCCTTTGAACTTCCACCGCCAGCACCGCAAGTGGAGGGGACGCAAGTGTTTACAACGGCACAACGCCAGCATATTTAACGCCTGTCAAATAGGCGATATCGCGCTCCCACGTCGTCAAGTCGTCAGCATTGAACTGATTTAAATCCGTGTGTCCGCAGGCACGCGCTAACACCTGCATGAGGGACACAGAGGCACCGAGAAACCGATTTAGCTGTTCCGCTGCGACTTCCACCTTGAGTCGAGAACGCAGACGCGCCTTCTGTGTTGCAATGCCGACAGGACAGTTGTTGGTATGACACGCTCGCATCCCAATACAACCGATCGCCTGCATCGCTGAATTCGCAATCGCGACCCCATCTGCGCCGAGTGCCAACGCTTTGGCGAAATCAGCTGGTGTTCGCAAACCGCCGGTAATGATAAGCGTGACATCGCTGTTGCCTGTGGCATCGAGGTATTTTCGTGCCCGCGCTAAGGCTGGCATCGTTGGGACTGAGATGTTATCTCGGAATAGAAGGGGTGCAGCACCCGTGCCACCGCCGCGACCGTCGAAAATAATATAGTCCGCACCGACGTGAAGCGCGGCTTCAATGTCCTTCTCGATGTGTTGCGCGGAGAGTTTAAACCCGATCGGAATGCCGCCGGTCTCCTTTCGCACGAGTTCCGCAACTTTTGCAAAATCGTCCAGTGTTTCCCAATCTGAAAACCGCGCAGGTGAAATTGCGGGTTCCCCCGGATGCAACCCGCGGACTGCGGCTATCTCCTCTGTTACCTTGTTGCCGGGCAGATGTCCACCTGTTCCCGTTTTCGCGCCTTGTCCACCCTTGAAATGAAATGCCTGTGCGTATTCCAGTTTATCATAAGAGAATCCGAACTGCGCGGAGGCGAGTTCATAAAAATAGCGACTGTTTGCTTGTGCCTCTGCCAGCAGCATACCGCCTTCGCCGGAACAGATGCCGGTTCCCGCCATCTCCGCGCCCTTCGCTAATGCGATTTTCGCTTCAGCCGACAGTGCGCCGAAACTCATATCGGAGACAAAGATCGGTATATCAAGTTTTAGCGGTTTCTTCGCTCTCGGACCGATCACCAATTCCGTCCCGACGGGTTCGTCATCAAGATGTGGTGTTTTGTGCAGCTGCGCAACGACGAACTGAAGTGCGTCCCAGTTCGGTAAATTCTCCCGAAGCACTCCCATCGCCTCAGTTTGACCGTGGTGTCCGACTTTACGCAATCCATGGCGTGCCAATTCCTGAATTTGGGCGACGTACGGTTCTTCGGGGGTGCCGTGGATGTCTTGATACGTTCCCTGATATTCGTCGCGGCGATAGGGTTGTGGGTTCTGATGTTCCCATTCTCGTATCTCGTCTTTGTCAACATAAACAGCGTCGTCCTCTATCCATGCATGAAACTTGGCGAGACGTTCGGTGTTATGGTATTCACTGATACCGGTATCGTAGCGGTAATCCCAGTAGTGAACGCCGCATATCAGGTTTTCGCCATCAATATAACCGTCTGCGAGCAGTGCCCCCCGGTGATGGCATCTCCCGTAAAGCACAGAAACTTCGTTGTCATACCGGATGACCACGAGATCGACATTCGCGACGAGGGCATAAGCCGGCTCGCGGTCGTTGAGTTCGCTAAGATCAGCGATTTTTGTTTTCGTCATTTTTATTGTTCCAGATAATTCTCGTTGATATAGCGCGTAATCAACTCGATCTCTTCTTCTTCAAGGTAAAGCCCAATCTCTACCATCCGTGCTATGAGTTCGATTGTTTCCTCTTCAGAGCGAGGCGGATAATCTTCAACATCGGTAATCGGATGACATTGAGAGCATCTGTCCTCGAAGAGTGCTTGCGCTTCTACTGCATCATAGGTATCGGTTTCCGCGGTATCCGTTTCAACTTCTGCATCCATTTTCATAGTGAAAGTTGCAATTTGGGCAGCTGCCTTCGCTTCATCCGCACGTATCTGTTCTTGCCGTTGTTGCCGAACCGAAGTTTGAATATCGGGTGTAATCGCGATAAGATACGCCGAGACCGTCCATTCCTCTTCTGTGTGAATGGGTTCACCGATCATCGGCTTTATCGCCATGCGATTGACGAGACGGACCCAATCTGTGGGGGTGCGGGGTTTCGCGAGAATCGTGCGTAGATCGTGGCAGACAACGCATTTGCCTTGTAACACATGCTGCCCCTCCCGCAATTTCCGTTTTGATGCGAGTTGGTCGAGCGGTGCTTCGGCTGGCAATCCGGCGGTTTCAAGCAACTTACGGGTTCGCGCGATACCCTCCTCACTAAAAGCCATTGTTTGTGTTCGCAATGCTGCTTCTCGGAATGTGAACGGCACTGACAATCCAATCAAAAGATACGTGCAAATCAGCAGGGTCGTCCCGATATACGGCATGGATTCCTCAAAGTGCCGGAAAAATCGGAGGATGGCAATCTTGACGAGGATTAGCACGCCGATGGTGATACCGAGCATCAGGTGCGCGACGGTTCGAGGCGGTAGCTCGACTTGGTAATTCCACAAACGCGGCACCATGTGCCACATCATAAAGACGTAGAGGATCGCATACGCATAACCGATGAGCCGGTGAAGCAGCATCAAAGACGGTGGCGCGGCGCTCGTATGCGTTTCTTTGTCGAAGGGGTACCCCCATAACTTAAACATTAAAAAGACGGAGGCGTTCGCGAGTCCCAGAAAAATGAGACCCAAGATTGCACTCGTTGAAGTAGACATTTTAAACTTTCCTTGCGGTTAAGTGAAACGGTTTGTCTTTTGATAGTTTCCGTAACCTGCGCGTAAGCGGAGCACAGGCGAGGATCCCATACATTAAAAACCTTCCTACGTTTCTAATACGGGACGGTTTAATCGCGAATGATAAGGGGGTTCCATGACAGCGCGCTGGCGTTCATTTGCCCATTCCGGTATTTCATAGGCAGGCACATACGCCATGTTCCCCGCGGTATAACGGGTTAAAATGGAGCGACGCGGATGGTCGGCAGTCCACGGGAGTGTTCCGTGTGTCACCGCCTCCGTGAAAATTACCACATCGCCAGCATTGCAGACGAGTTGTCGGATATGCTCTTGGTGTTCTTGGTAAAGCCGCATCTCTTTCGGACACGGGTAATTGCTCTTATGGCTTCCCGGTATAACGATTAATCCACCTGCTCCGGGTGGCACGTCCGTCAATTGGAAGGTGACGACAGTCAAGCCGTTGTGCATGCGTCCATCACGGAAAATATAGTATTGGTTCGGGTCGAAGCCAGGACCGGAGGAGCCATGGAAAATGAAGCCTTCTGCCCCTTTGTCCATTGAGAGTAGGAACATCTGATGATCCATACGGAAGCCCCTTCCGAGTATCTCGTTAAGATACGGGATGAGTGTCGGATGCGCCAGCATGTGGCGGAATGGATCGCACCACGGTTCTTCCCATCCAAGCATACCCCCGAGTTCGCCTCTGCCGAGTTCACCTTTCAGTTCTGGGGAGCCGCCATCGAGCGTCTGGTCACGTGGACGGATGCGGGCTTGATCGCTGTGTTTGTCAATTGCTTCGTTGGCAAGGGCTACCTCTTCGGGCGTTAGCACGTTCTTGATAACGAGATAGCCGTTCAGATCGAATAGATATTTCTCATCAGCATTCATATTTTTAATTTTCCTTGCGGTTAAACAGCATGAGATTGGACTTTGGCGCGCCTTTCTCACATCTGAAGAAACACCCCACGGAATGCCCTACGCGCAAATGTAATACATTGTCCCGCAAGTCCACACGCGACTTGCGCTACGGATTTAGTCTCTCCCCATACTAAATTTCAGTTGCGATCTCATCAGAAACCTACGCGTAAGCGGAGCACAGTCCAATATCCCATAAATTAAAAACCTTCCTACGTTTCTAATACCGGACGATTTAATCGTGAATGATAGGGCGGTTCCATGACAGCACGCTGTCGCTCATTTGCCCATTCCGGTATTTCATAGGCAGGCACATACGCCATGTTACCTGCGGTATAGCGTGTTAGAATAGAACGTCTCGGATGGTCGGCGGTCCACCGGAGTGTTCCGTGTGTTACCGCCTCCGTGAAGATTGCTACATCGCCAGCATTGCAGACGAGTTGTCGGATGTGCTCTTGGTGTTTCTGGTAAAGCCGCATCTCTTTCGGACACGGATAGTTGCTCTTATGGCTTCCCGGTATAACGATTAATCCACCTGCTCCGGGCGGCACGTCCGTCAATTGGAAGGTGACGACAGTCAAGCCGTTGTGCATGTGCCCGTCACGGAAAATATAGTATTGGTTTGGATCGAAGCCAGGACCGGAGGAACCATGGAACGTATGTCCCTCTGCACCCTTGTCCATTGAAAGCAGGAACATCTGATGATCCATTCGGAACCCTTTTCCCAATATTACATTCAGATACGGGACGAGTGTCGGGTGTGCGAGCATGTGTCGGAACGGATTACACCACGGTTCCTCCCAATTGAGCATACCACCGAGTTCGCCTCTGCCCTGCTCACCTTTTAGTTCCGAGGAGCCGCCATCGAGTGCCTGTTCGCGTGGACGGATGCGGGCTTGGTCGCTGTGTTTGTCAATTGCTTCGTTGGCAAGGGCTACCTCTTCGGGCGTTAGCACGTTCTTGATAACAAGGTAGCCGTTCAGATCGAATAGATATTTCTCATCAGCATTCATGTTCGATTTCCTCCACCTTTTTATTCCCTATCAATTTTCAGCGGTTAGCGATTAGAAAAAAGGACACTTCGTCCAAAACCTCTTGTCTGATAGCCGACTGCTGATGGCTGACTGCTGTTAGACCGCATAAGCGACAGAACCGTCCTCACGCAAAGGTGTTGTGCCGGTATTCATCGGTCGGTAAGGAGTCTCCTCGATTAAACTATCGTCCAGCGTAATGCCCAAACCGGGAGCCTCAGGGATCGGAATATAACCACCTTCCCGTTGATACGCCACTTTATAAACGGCGAATTGCTCAGATTCATCGGCCTTCGTATATTCCTGTGTAATGAAGTTCGGGATACTCGTATCCAAATGCAGCGATGCAGCAGTAATAAGGGGTCCGAGGAAGTTATGCGTGACAACCGCGCTGTGATACGCCTCGGCGAGTGCGGCGATTTTTTTGCAGTGCGTGATGCCACCGGCGAGACCGAGGTCCGGACGCACGTACTGCGGTCCACCAGCCTCAAGGAGTTCACGGAATTCCCAGATGCTGACATTACGCTCACCGACAGCAAGTGGGGTTGTCATCCGCTTCGCTAATTCTGCTTGCGTCGCGATGGTGTCTATCTGAATGGGGTCTTCAATGAAATAGAGATTAAACGGTGCCAACGCCGATTCTAAGACGATACTATTCATTGGTGTCAGTTTCCGATGTACCTCAACAATCAGATCAAGGTCGGGGCCACCACCTTCACGCGCAGCGGCCACGATGTCGCGCGCTGTCTTGACGAGTCGATCAACTGTCATGTCTTGGAAACCGCCAACCAACGGGTCAAATTTGAGTGCCGTGAAGCCTTCTTCAACGGCTGCTTTCGCCGCTTCATACATCGTTTCTGGCGTGCTGCCGCCTCCGAGCAGGTGCAGTCGGATTTTGTCACGGCAATTTCCACCTAACAGTTCCCAGATGGGTACGCCGAAATGTTTGCCCTTGATGTCCCATAGCGCGATGTCCACCGCACTGATCGCACCGCTTAGGGCAGTTCCACGGAACGGTCCCATGCGGTAGAGGTATTGCCAGTGATGCTCAATCCGCAATGGGTTCTGTCCAATGAGGTATTTCTTAAATGTGTTCACGATGCTATCAACGGCTTCTGGATAACCCCAGCAGGCAGTCTGACCGACACCGCTGATACCAGTATCTGTGTGAATCCGAATCACATAGCCGTTCCCAATAAAAAACGACTCAATTTTATCAATCTTCATATATGCCTCCCGTCAGAAGTAACTTAACTTAGTCGGTTGCATTGTATCAGAAGCACACGAATTTGACAACAGAGAAAGTAAGTAAAGACATCCCAATCAAACAGTTGACACAAATTCGTGAGCGTGTTAATATAATGGCAAGTTTCGGAAGCCCACAACTGCCCGCTTCAACGAGGAGGTACATTATGGGAATGTATCGAACTGGGATCGTCGGTGGAAGGCGCGGTGTACACCACGCCCGACGCTATGAAGGCATTGAGAATATGAAGGTAATTGCCATCTGCGAGGTTGACGAGGAACGGCTACAAACAGCCGTGGAAGAGCTCAACGTCCCCGGATATACAGATTACGTCGAAATGCTGGAAAAGGAAAAACCCGATATTATCCACGCCGTAACAGAGCCGACAGTGCCACGACATATCTGGGTAGAGCCCGCCGCCGAAGCAGGTGTCAAGGCGTTAGTGATAGAGAAACCGCTCGCACTCAGACCGCGTGAAGCGGAAGCACTCGCCGCCGCGCACGAGAAAACAGGTTTGAAAATTATCGTCAACCATCAACGACGGTATCTGCCTTTCGCCGAAAAGCTCCTGGAGTTCTTTGCCGACGATAGCCTTGGGGATATACATTTCATCCGCGCTTGCACCGAAGGCGATATCACTGATATGGATACCCATCTAATGGATGTCGTGCTTTTTGCCCTTAAAGATATTCCAATTACACACGTCTGGGGTGCCGTTCAAGGGGCAGAAACCTATCACATTCCGTATCGGCAATGCCCTGAAGATTTAATGGCGATTTATACGTTTGAGAACGGTGCTCGCGTCCACTTTGAATCGGCGCGAACAGCATTCGGAACCATCGACTTCCCCGGCAGCAATCCTCGGTGTAACCTCGATTTCTGGGGAACGAAAGGCAGGATGTGGTGGCGAGAAAACGGTTCATGGGGATACCAATTTGACGGTATGGCAGAACACTTCGTCGAGAAAACCCATTTCGGTGAAGACGACAAATTCGGACAGCGGGACTTTACGCAGGCGATCGCTACATGGTTGGATGATGAAAATCAACCGCACCGGAACAGATTAGCGTTTGCACTGCTCGGTTTTGATCTGATTATGGCGGCGTATCGCTCCGCGCTTATTGGCGAGCGGATCGCGTGGCCCCCGAAACTCAGCGATGAAGAGTGGGTAGCACTTAAAAATAGGGTAACTGGCACTTAAAATCAAAAGGAATGGCTGTCAGTCGTTAGCAGTCGGCAGTCAGCAACGAAGTTTTCTTGCTGTCGGCTGAGTGTCGGCGGCTAAGACAAGGAACAGTAATTAAAGATATGCTCAATCAGAATCAGGTGGATACATTTCGGGAAAAAGGGTTTCTCCTCGGAAACCGAGTTTTAAGCGATGCACAGGTTGAGGAATTGCGTTCGGAGTTGGCGCGCGTTATTGATAACTATGAAAAACCTGAGGTTCCACAACCAGTCCGTATCGCCAATCTCGGTGGTAAAGAGGAAAGTCCTGTCTGGCAAATTGTTAATATCTGGGAGGCGAGCTCTGCCTACCATCGACTCGTTCACAATCCGACCATTGTGGAAGAGATTGGACAACTGACAGCAGCAACAGAGGTGCGCGTCTGGCACGACCAAATCCAATACAAACCGCCACAAGTCGGTGGCGTGAACCGTTGGCATCAGGATTCGCCGTTGTGGGGGATTCTCATGCCGAAAACGAGTCAAGTAACGGCTTGGGTTGCGCTGGACGATGTTGATGAAAGCAACGGGTGCATGCGTATGGTCCCCGGTTCTTACCATTGGGGCAGCCAGATGCCGTTTTTGCGTGAGGTTAGGGATCTCGATTCATTGCCGGATCGCTTTGACGGTAAAGAATTAGCGGTCGAACTCTGCCCTGTGTCGAAGGGGCATGTCCATTATCATCACGCCTTAACGTGGCACGGTTCGCATGACAACACCAGCAGCGATCCGCGGCGTGCGATTGCGGTGCATTATATGACGAGCGAAACCATTTATGACGAAAGTGGTAGCCACATCATGAAACGTTTCGTTACTATCAAAGATGGCAATAAATTAGCAGGCCACCACTTTCCACTTGTGATGGATGCTGGAAAACCGACGAAGCCGAATATATAAGTTTTTCTATAGGAGTGAAGAGATATGCTCAACCCAACCCAGGTTGACACATTTCAGAAAAAAGGCTTTCTCCTCGGAAGCCATGTTTTAAGCGATGAACAGGTTGAGGAACTACGGTCAGAACTGACCCGCGTTATTGATGATTATGAGAAAGCCGATATTCCGCAGCCCGTGCACATCGTCAATCTTGGTGGCAAGGAAGAGAGTCCCGTCTGGCAAATCGTTAATATTTGGGAGGCGAGTCCTGCCTATCACCGACTCGTTCACAACCCCGTCATTGTGGAAGAAATTCGCCAACTGACAGCAGCAACAGAGGTGCGCGTTTGGCACGACCAAATCCAATACAAACCCGCCAAAGTCGGGGGGGTCAATATGTGGCATCAGGATTCGCCGTATTGGCCAATTCTTACACCAAAAACGAGTCAGGTAACGGCTTGGGTTGCGCTGGATGATGTTGATGAAAGTAACGGGTGCATGCGTATGGTCCCCGGCTCTTACCATTGGGGCAATCAGATCCCGTTCCTGCATTCCATCAAAGACATCCATTCCATGCCTGACCACTTTGAAAATAAAGAATTAGCGGTCGAACTTTGCCCTGTTCCGAAAGGGCATGTTCATTACCATCATTCCCTAACGTGGCACGGTTCGCACGACAACACCAGTGGGAATCCGCGGCGTGCGATTGCGGTGCATTACATGACAGGTGAAACTCGCTATGATGCCAGTGGAACCCACGTTATGAAACCTTTTGTCACCGTCGATGACGGCGATAAATTAGCAGGCGACCATTTTCCGCTTGTCATGGATGCAGGTATGCCAACGAACCCTAACGGATAAATCTTTTTTTTTACATACAAGCCGATCACAAAATCGTAATTACGGATTGGAGAAAAATATGAAAGTTGTTGATGCAGTTGCAAAAGTCCTTAAAGCCGAGGGGGTAGAATACTTATTCGCCTATCCGGTCAACCCGATAATCGAGGCAGCAGCGAAATTAGACATCCGTCCGATTATTGTCAGACAGGAACGGATTGGACTTCACATGGCAGATGCCATGAGCCGAATGACCTCTGGGGAAAAGATTGGCGTATTCTGCATGCAGAGCGGGCCCGGTTCGGAAAACGCGTTCGGTGGTGTTGCACAAGCCTACGGTGATTCCGCCCCGATTGTGGTCTTGCCGGGTGGTTATTCCCGAAGTATCACACAGATTCAACCGAATTTCAATTCCGCCTTGAACTATCGGCACGTAACGAAGTCGTGCGAGCAAGTGACAATGCCTGAAGCTGTCCCGGAAGCCATGCGCCGGGCCTTTACCCAAGTTCGGAACGGCAGACCGCGCCCTGCACTCGTCGAATTCCCGTCAGACCTGTTCAACGAGGAAATCTCGGACGCGTTTGATCCAAAACCAGTACCTACCGTGCGTTACGGACCGGATAGCGCGTCGATTGAAGCCGCTGCAGCGGCATTGCTTGACGCAGAATGCCCTGTCATCTATGCCGGACAAGGTGTCCACTATGCGCAAGCGTGGGATTCTTTGAAAGAATTAGCGGAGTTGCTCAGTGCCTCTGTGACAACGAGTTTAGGTGGTAAAAGTGCGTTTCCTGAAAATCATCCGTTAGCATTGGGTTCCGGTGGACGCGCGATTCCGAAACCGGTACATCACTTCCTCCAAAAAACGGATCTGATACTGGGTATCGGATGCAGCTTCACGCGGACGGGTTTTGGTGTTAGGATTCCTGAAGGGAAACGCGTCATTCACGCCACATTAGACCCGGCAGACATCAACAAAGACGTTCCTGTTGAAACCGCTCTCGTTGGCGATGCCGGTTTAATTTTAGACGGATTGGTAGAAGCCGTCCGGGATCGTACCAACGGTACATCCGAAAGTCGTGCGGATGCTGTCAAACAAGAAATTAGTGCTGTCAAAGCGGAATGGCTTGAACAGTGGCAGCCTAAACTTACCTCTGATGAAGTGCCGATGACACCGTATCGTGTCATCCGAGACCTACTGCATACCGTGGATGTCGAAAACACGATTATCACACACGATGCGGGGAGTCCACGTGATCAGATGTCGCCGTTCTGGCAGTCCGTGGCACCGCTGACCTATATCGGTTGGGGCAAAACGACGCAGCTCGGTTACGGTCTTGGACTCGCGATGGGTGCGAAACTGGCGAGACCGGATCATCTCTGTGTCAACGTCTGGGGTGATGCCGCTATCGGCTTTACGGGTATGGATTTCGAGACTGCGGTCCGTGAGAGAATCCCGATTTTATCAGTGCTATTCAACAATTTCTCTATGGCTATTGAGATTCCGATTATGCCTGTTTCTACTGAAAAATTCCGCAGTACAGACATCTCTGGTCACTACGCAGACATGGCGAAGGCGTTCGGTGGCTACGGTGAACGGGTTGAGACCCCGGATCAGATTATTCCGGCGATTCAACGCGGTATTCAGAAAACACAGGAAGGCGTACCCGCACTGCTTGAGTTTATCACCGCAAAGGAAATTCAGATTTCGAGTTTCTAAGTAGTTGTCGGTTTTCAGTTATCAGTTGTCGGTTAAGAGATCGCTTGTGACAGATACAACTTAGGCAATTGCCACACGAGTAACCAACAACTGAAAGATTTGCGTAGCAAATCGTACTGACAACCGACAACCATTAAAAAAGGAGTTCACTTGTTATGAAATCCGTTATCACCGTTCTTTCCGTCATTTTCCTGAGTCTCAGCGTCAATTCATGGGCATTAAATGATGATGAGGCATTGATGTTGTACTTCACTTTTGATGAAGATGAAGGTGGCAAAGTAACAGATATAAGTGGAAATAACATCGAAGGTTCGTTTGAAGGTGCAGTCTGGTCGAAAGATGGTAAAATCGGTGGTGCTGTCTATTTTGAAAACAACCAGCAGTTTGTAGAGGTTGACGCAGTTCCCGAACTCGATATTACCGATGCCCTGACGATTCAGGCGTGGTTTTTCCCTGAAGAATCCCAAGGCGACTCTAATTTGATGGGACGCAGGAGCGGGGCAAACGTGGGTGGTTATTGTCTCCAATGGAGCGCGCAGTTTACGGGTGCGCCGCAAATTGAAACTTGGATTAACATCGGTGGATGGCAAGGTTCTCGGAATAAACAGACGATTAAGCCCGGATTAGAGGAATGGCACCACGTCTCTTCTACGTTTGATGGCGATACGATTCGCCAATATATTGACGGTAAATTGGATGTCGAATTCGAGCCACCGAAGGGGAAAATTAACAGTATTGATGTGGTTTTCCGCATCGGCAAAGCACAAACTGGGTTAGACGGTATGATTGGCTTGGTTGATGAGGTGGCTATCTACAACCGCGCCCTTACTGTTGACGAGATTAATCAGGATATGGAAAACGGTGTCTACTTTGCTGTGTCCCCGAAGGACAAGCTTGCCACAACGTGGGGCAAGTTAAAGATGTAATCGTTATCAGTTATCGGTTGTCAGTTGTCGGTTAAGAGGTTTATTGTGGCAGGAACAGAGAACGCTACCGCCACAAGTCTTTAGCCAACAGCTGACAGAAAACTGTTTAAAGGTAGTAAAATTGTGTTTTTTCCCGTCTATCTCTGTTACAAGGAGGAATGATCCATGAAAACCGAAGTGTATCTAATCCTATGTATTTTTCTTAGCTTATCTATCTGCCAAGTCGGATTCAGTGCAGGTGGAAAGGGGAACGTGAAACAACTCGGCGAGCAACTATATGTCTGGCATTTCGACGAAGGCAAAGGGGATAAGACTGAAGATGAAACTGCTGGCTTGGTTGGCGAATTTAACGGCGATGTAAAATGGGCTGAAGGTATTTCAGGGAGTGCTGTGGAAATGGCTGGCAAGGCTGGTAAAGCTGATTTCATAGAGGTTGCGCACTCTGATGAAGTCGATATGGATGAAGCCATTACGATGATGGCGTGGATTTACCCTGATGAACTTCCGGGGGGTGGTCAGGAGAATAAATTCACTATCTTCTTCAAGAACACCTACTATCTGCAAATCGAACCCGGAGATGGGAAACTCGCTTACTATTTTTATGACACGAATAACCCCGGCTACCATATCTCTGACGGTAAAGTGAAGGCGAAAGAGTGGAGCCATGTTGCCCTTTCGTGGGACGGGACCGAAGCCCGTTTTTATATCAACGGGGAATCTGGTGGCAAAGCTATCGCGCAGAAGGGCCCTGGACGGAGTATGCCGGATAAATCGTTGAAATTCGGTGGCGAGAATAATGGGTGTTGTCCTCGCTTCTTTCAAGGGAGAATCGACGAACTGATGTTAGCCAACTATGCGCTCTCTGAAGGGGACATCCAGAAAACCATCAACGATACACTTGATGTTTCTGCGCGTGGTAAGTTGGCAACGACGTGGGGTGATTTGAAGAAGTAGCATGTATCTGTCCATTGCTATTGCCAATCAAATGGGTGGGATCTTATTCTCACCCATTTTTGTTGCAAATAGGCGAGAATAGGCGTATAATTGGTTTGTCATAGGTGCATTGTAGCATTGTAAAAAGCGAGGTTGGGACCCCGCCGGCAGTATGTCTACGTAGGATTTAGGGAAGTTCGGAGACAATGCCTTTAAGCGCGCCTTCTTGTTGCGCAAGAGGCTTGAGTTCCGGGTTCAAGTCTATCGCTTGCGTGAGTGAGTCTACTGCCTTTTGTGATTCACCCTCTAACGCGTAGGCACACGCCAAATTGTAGTGGAGTAGGGCAGTTTTTGGGAAGGTTTGAAGGGCATGTAGGCACGAGGCACGCGCATCGGTAGGCAAATTCTGCTGGAGATACGCGGTTGTCAGGTTGACGTACCCTTCGACTATATCGGGTGCCATCTCAATCACTTTTTTAAAGTTGGCGATCGCGGCGGCGTATTCCTCGGCATATAGATACGCCTGTCCAAGGTTGTTGTAAACGGAAGGTTCCTCCGCAAGGAAAATCGTACGGGTTTTATTCTTAATTGCCTTCTGATACGCTTCAATCGCTTGCGCGGCTTCGCCGTTGCGCATCAGAAAGGTTGCCTTCCGATAGTGGTCGTTAAACTGTGTTTGGTGATGCCAAACCCAGAGAAACAACACCGTTACTGCAAGGCAAAATGTCATGCAGACAATTCTAAAAACTTTATTGCCGGGGGTCTGTTCTTCTGCCTCTGTTGGCGAATTTTCTGTAACTTGGTTCTCGTTAGAAGTCATAATTTTTATGGTTGTCGGTTGTCAGTCGTCGGCAGTCGGTCAGCGCGCGTTACGTCAGGAGAAACGTTCGCAACCGCCACACGATCTACTGATGGTCTGCGATAACCCATACCTCATAAATTTTTATCTATACAATAGGACTCCACAAAATATGAAGACATACGGATTTGGTATTATTGGGTGCGGAATGATCTCAGATTTCCATTCCGCTGCAATTTCTGAATTAGAGCACGGTCAACTCGTCGCTGTCAGTTCGCGAAACGCTGAGAACGCTAAACGGCTCACTGATCGGTACAACGTTGACAGTTATACGGATTACACAGAGATGCTCAAACGCGATGATCTGGACATCGTCTGCGTTTGTACACCGAGCGGTGCGCATTTGGATCCCGCTGTTGCCGCAGCAGCCGCCGGTAAACACGTCATCGTTGAAAAACCGCTGGAAATCACCCTACAACGGTGTGATGAAATCATCGCAGCCTGTGATGCAGCAGGCGTTCGTTTGTGCGCTATCTTTAATTCCCGTTTCACGGAAAGCACAGCGCTTGTTAAATCCACAATTGAGAGCGGTCGGTTCGGTAAACTCACCTTAGGCGATGCCTACATCAAATGGTATCGGTCTCAAGAATATTACGACAGCGGCGGTTGGCGCGGCACATGGGAGCTTGATGGCGGTGGTGCGCTCATGAACCAATCCATCCACGCTATTGATCTGCTCCAGTATTTCATGGGACCTGTCAAATCTGTCCAAGCCTTTACCGACACACTTGCACACGAACGGATAGAGGTTGAAGATGCTGCTGTTGCTGCACTTCGGTTTGAGAACGACGCACTCGGTGTCATTGAAGGCACGACTGCTGCTTATCCCGGTATGCTCAAGAAGACCGAAATCTCTGGCACACACGGGACTGTCGTCTTAGCCGAAGAAGACATCGTGACCTGGGAATTCGACCCGGAACTGCCTGAAGATGCGGAGATCCGAGAGAAATTCGCCCAAAAAACGGATACCGGCGGCGGTGCCTCTGACCCGCGTGCTATTAATCATGACAACCATCGGCGGCAGATGGAAAATCTTATTAACGGACTTGAACACGATGCCTCACATCTTGTTGACGGACGCGAGGGACGTAAAGCGGTTGAGATCATCCTCGCTATCTACCAATCCAGCCGTGAAGGGCGGATTGTTGAATTGCCGTTGTGATCGCGCTAAAATTCAAGCTTGACAATCTGCTACTCGTAGTCGAAGACAATTTTGATCGCTTCATGTTTTCGGTTCAGTGCCATTTCAAATCCGAGTTGTGCTTCTGTAAAGGGCAGATGGTGCGTAATAATCGGTGACACATCAATACGACCTTGGGCAATCATATCCATCGCCAACGGGAAGTCGTTGGGTGCATCGGGTCCGACGGAGCCGATAAAGTTGATATTTTTTCGGAAGAAATCTGCGAAATGGAAATCGTAAACCAAATCGTCCGGCACACCGAAGGCGAGGAGCGTTCCGCCGCGTTTTAGTAATTGTAGACAGTCGTTGATAGTCTCCGTTTGGTGTCCAACAACTTCAATCACCAGGTCCGCCATTCTACCTTCCGTAATCTCCTCTACAGCAGCGACTGGATCTTGCGTATCAGCGTTAATCGTGTGTGTGGCACGCATCTTTTTAGAAGCGGCGAGTCGGAAGTCAACAACGTCGGTTGTGATGACTGTCTTCGCACCGAGGTTGCTTAACGTATGCGTAAAGAGGAGTCCCATCGGTCCCTGTCCGACAACAACTACATCAAGATTGAGGAGGTTCGGGAGCTTCCGACATGCCCACACAACCGTGCCAAGGGGTTGAGACATCAGGATGCAGTCTTTCCGTGGGAAATCTGTCAACGGCATCGTGACGCTCTCATCGGACAAGAAGTACTCCGAAAGTCCACCGATATGGCGTGGTAGCGCAAGGACTTCGTCCCCGGGTTTGAATCTATCCGATTTACTGTCTGTAATAACGCCAATCGCCTCGTGAATCGAAAGTCCCGGCTGAAGCGGATAACTTTCCGCTGGATGCTCGAGGACAAATGACGGCATATCAGTGCCACAAATGGCACTATGTGCGGTTTTTATCATTACTGTGCCGTCGGGATAATCGGTAAGATTCGGTTGTTCTATGTCAACAATTTCAATCTGACGTGGTGCAACAATTTGTCCAGCTCTCATATTTTTAACTATTTGCCTCCTGGGCCTCGTTCCATTACATTTCACGAGGGTTTCGGTAAAGTCAAAAACCTTTCAAAACCTAAAGCAGGTTCATAACTGAGACAGAGACCGTTGTGAAACGAACTGGAACAACGACCAGAGTCAATAAATTAAAAACCTACCTATATGTTACTTCCTCGAATATTTGCTTATGGTTTGGAAACCAACGCTTTCAAAACACGTTGATGGAGTTTTCCATTGGTTGCGACAATGCCTCGATTTTCGTGCATCCGCTTCCCTGTTAAAAAGTTAAGGGGTGCGCCATTGGCATCTGTAACCGTCCCACCGGCTTCCTGAACAACAATCATCCCTGCGGCGTGGTCCCAGATACACTCGCGGTAATCAGGATACGCTGGGTTCGGCAGGCGGATATAGAGTGAGGCTTCACCACGGGAGACAATACCATACTTCGCCTGACTGTCCATCCGGACAGGCGATTCTGTAATTCCGAGTGCTTCCGCAATCTTACTATGTGCATCGCTATCCCCATGCGTGGACTCAACACTCTCGGCAAAGCAATGCACCTCCTCGGATACATGGACTTGCTCTAAAAAGTCTCCTGTGTTTGTATAGAGCTGCGTGCCTTCGCCATAGGCGGCAACAAAAAGGCATCCGCGTTGTTCCGTATCCGCATCCTTCAAAAGATACGGTAAATTTGGACACCCCAAAACACCGAGTCTTACAACACCATCAACAATATAAGCCAAAGCAATTACATATTGATCGCGACGCAGAAAGCCTTTCGTCCCATCAATCGGGTCCAGCGTCCAGAAACGTTGTCCAACCTCGCCGCTGCCTCGGTCAATCCAGGCACAGACGGTTTCCGCTGAGACCGTTTCTTTTGCAAAGCAGTTTACATAACTCGTGACGCGTTCTAAAAGTGTGGGATTCTCTCTAAGTGCCTGCGCGCTCTCCTCAGCAACAATAGGGTCGTCAGAAAAAGCGTCGCCGATCGCTTTACATATCAGTGCCTGTGATCCGAAATCAGCGACGGTTACAGGACTTCGGTCAACCTTTTGGATTGCATCGGTTGACACCATTTCGGCTTGTACCTGTTCACAGAGTCGCATCGCCTTCAGCACGGCATTTATAGCAATTTGTTTTTTTTGTAGCATTTTTTGTTAGTCATCAACCATCAGGACGGGTTTCTAATGAAGATTCATAAATAAATCACGTAGCGTGGGTCGCGAGCATGAAGAAATACCCAAGCAAAAACACTCGCTCCTACAAGAAGCAATGAGCGTTAAAAAAGTGTCAATTTCGGTTGTTCTTCAGATTCGCGTAACTTTCGCTTCGCTGCGGCGATATCGTCAATGACAGTCTGTCGGACGATTTCAAAATCCTCACCCTCCTGTCTCAGGACATAAGCCGGGTTAAAGGTCGCCATTGCGAAGGGGGCATATAGTGTATCCGTAAACCAGATACCGCGCTTTTCGGTAATACGGAAACTTCGCTGAATGAGTGCCTTTGCAGCAGGTGCACCCATACACAAAATCACCGAAGGTTGTATGAAGGTCAATTCTCCGTCAAGCCACTTAGCGCACGCTTTAATTTCAGATGCTTTCGGTGGACGGTTTCTTAGCAGACCGTCTTTAAGGCTTGCGGCTCGACACTTAATGATATTTGTTAGCCAGATTTGGCTGCGCGTTAAGTCGTTTGCAGCGAGTACTTCATCAAGCAAATCCCCAGCAGGTCCCGAAAATGGCAGGGCGGTCCGATTATCAGCCGCGGATGGCCCTTCAGCCACAATCACCAATTGTGCGGCAGCACTTCCGCTACCGAAGACAACATTCGTACGAGTCTTTGACAAATCACATGCCGTACAAACGCTTGCTTGTGTTTTGAGGGTTTCCAGCTGCGTCTGAATAGTACTCACATCTCATCTCCGATTTATTGCAGCACGCGGTTGTAGAGAAGCGTGCTTACTGGCATCCATACTGATTGGGATTATAAACCTCTCGCGCCAGAAGAACCCCCCGAGGTTTTAGTGAATTGGATGCTCGCCTGCACCAATTTGTCGGGTTGCGTTTTTGTAAACGTCAATTGACATATCGGTGCGTTCCAATTATATTGATAATCACTGCCGTAAGTCGCTACACCGATGGGTAAGTACCCGTCTGGTACATGAATAAAGCAGGTCCCATCCGCCTGTCGAAGGGGTTTGCAGACGAGTAGGTAACTTTGGCTATGGCTATCCCAACCCGCGGATAGAATTTCAACTGCGCCTTGCGTATAGTGCATATCCGTCGCAAGGAGCTGTGGAATGTCTTGCTCTTCACGAAAACAGAGAAGCTTCACGGCGCGCGGGGGAATATTGAGTAGGTTTACACTCTGTGAAATCTTACCGAGGTACTGCCGCATCCAGAAATCGTGAACGAGATACTCTTTCGATTCACCAAGTCCAAGGGCATCGAGTTCAAAGTAAGTATCATCTTCATAGTCATTCCAATTGAAGACTGCTACAAGGTGCCAGTCCTCGTTGGGTGTCGAAATCGGCAGGCTCCAAATTCGTGGGAACAGCTCATCATAAAGATCTACCGGTATAGCAGCCTTACCCAAGAGCGGAAAGATCCGCGCTAAGTCCGCCGCCCGCGACGCAGTAAGTGCTGTTAATTGGTCCCTGCAAAAGACGGCACCGCCACTCAATGCTGCTGCCGTCATCTCCACAATCACCTCATTGACAGGTCTCGGCTCACCAACCGTCAGTTCACCGAAGACATGTTGCCAGAGGGAATTATGCTCTCGGATATGGGCTGCATATCTGCTCAAACGGTGCTTTGTCCCCCGCGGGTGGTGCCAAGGATCATTGATGCGGTTTGAAGTAGCCATGCTCGAAAACGGAGGGTTGAGAAGTGGTGCATTCAAGGCTATATTCCCAAGGCAGGGTCCTGTGACGACATTGTATCCAGCCAAAAAGACCTCTTTATCAGTAGATGTGTTCTCCGAGCGCGCCTCTTCAATAGCATCTCTTAGCAACTCACCCGCAAGGCGGTAGAGTTGGACAGATGTAAGGGTTTTATCGTGCCAGCGCAAGTTGTGTTCGCTGTTAGTAAGCATTGTCGTATACGCCGTGAAATCTACATTGATGAGTGAACATCCATATTCGTTGATTATCTGTTTAATCTGTTTGCCGATATGCTGCCGTACTTCGGGGTGTGAAACATCTAACAGTGCGACTTCGGTGCTGCCTTCTGGCAGATGCGTTGTGGCAGGTTTGTAATCGTTGCGCCCTGAATGCCGCCGCGATTTCCTTCTTCCATTTCGTGCCACGACCGCCTCTTGGATGCAGTAATCCGGGTGTTTCTGAACGAGTGCTGAATCAGGTCCTGCACAAAACGGGTTGATTCGAACTGCTGTCCTAAAGCCTTTTGTTTGGATCTGATTGAGAACTGTTCGCAGCTCGTCAGCCTGCGTTTGTGCTTCTGGATCCTCTCCATCCAGTATAGAAGTCCCAAATTGCGATTCTAATCCAGGATCTAATTGAATATAATTTATCCCGCCGAGGAAATTTGGTTGAAAGAACCGATTTTCCGTGAGTGCGTCGGTTTGCGTTAAGATAGTATTCGCGTCCAAGGACAGTTGGGCAGGGGAAAGGTTCCAAGCAGCAATTGGGTCATCATACGCAGGCGAGGTGTGAGGTTCAGGACAAGCGTTCTTCAGTGCTAACATCTGGGTGTAGTGTTCATAGCACGCTGTAGCACTGCCTGAAAAGTTGAGATACACAGTCTCCGAAGTAATCTCTTCCCCGAAATCGCACCGCTGTTTACATAGATGGTAGAGTGCCCACGGATTCGCCCCAGATGTTGATGTCCGTTTATGGGATTGGGCGTTGGATCGAGGTTTACCGCGACAGCCGACTTGGATACGGGGCCACCATTTCTCTGTCGTCAGAAACCCAAAAACGAGGGTCTTGCCGCTCTTGGTATCGTGAAGGACCCCATCGTGACAGGGATGTCTGGCATCTGTTTCGCTCAACAGAAAACCGTCATAGAGCCTTCTACTCACGCCAGAGGAGACGGGCGGCATGTTGATAAATAGATGGCAATCCGAGGGGGTTTTACCCACCAACACAGCGCCACGGTTCGTGGAAACGCCAAGTACGGTTAAAGTTTCTAACTGGACCGATCGCTCTTGATTGAGGTTTTCAACACCGACTTTCAGGAGGATAGCTGGCTGTGTAGGGTAGCAATTGAGGTAGGTATTTATCCGTATGTCTTTCCCCACCGCTTCATGCGAGAAACGGATCTGATAATACGTTCCGAAAGCATCCGTTTGTGGAAATGCTGTGATAAATTCGGAGTTCCCGGCATCTTCAGTCTTGACAACGCTTCCATCATCAAGGGTTACCTGTGCACATCCATTGCGGATAATTGTGTCGCCACTCTCATCAATGTAATCCCATGTTCCTTTTGAAAGGCTGAATTTAATCTCAAACTTACTATGGTTTATCACGACAAGGTTTCCCCGCCGTGAAACAACTACATCATCTGGTTTCATCCATTAATTTCCTTTTTTTCTGGCTATTGGCTGCCGACTGCCCAACAATATATGAGTGTGGTCGGTTTATCGCCAGTGTGGGAAAGCGAAAAAGTGTCTCCAGGGGCAAGAAAAAGCACATCGTGTTGTTCCAACACACGCGTCTCAGCGTCAGATGTCACTTCGGCACATCCATCCTTTAGCACATAGATCGATTCAGTCTGTACGGGTTCGTGTGTAAAATGCTCATTTTTATTCAGGTGGATGTAGTCTAAGGAGAGATGTACAGAGCCTTTGTGGGGTGAGACGACGCTTCGCCACTCAACAGACTTCCCAAAAACAGGACCACTTCGCGCCATATTAATGACCTGAACGTTACTCCGGTGCCCATTCTCCGGCGTTGGCGCTGCGTCAGGGGTATCGCGTTCACCTCGATAGAGTGCCATATCCGGCGGGGCTTGAAAGCTAATGAGGCGTGCCATGTTCGGTGTAGTGTTAACGGTTCCATGGATTTCGCCTGCAGGCACAAAAATGAGATCACCTGCGGCAATCGGGGTATAGACGCTCCCTTGTCGGATAGCGCCACCCCCTTCTAACACGACAATCGCGTCTTCCGAGGCATCGTGATAATGCTGTGTGAATTCTTGACCGGGTGCGTGAAGCCCATGGTTCAGTGTAATTTGTGTTGAACCCATATCTGGATGCACAACACGCCAGTTTTTACCTTTACCCATCTGAAAGGGCGTTCCTGATTGGAGATTCAAGATTTTCATATTTTTAACGATTTAATCTGAGCTTGTTGAACGTTGTTCAACAAGACATTCGTCGAAAGAAAGTCACAGGGAGCTGCTATCCCATCTTTTTTCGATAAAATGATACAACCGTATCCCCATAACATTTTTGCCGAGTTCGGTGCAAACTTCCGACAGTGTCGGGTATATCCACTTGCTTTGCGTGTTCAACAAGTAGCGTGCCGCCGATTTTAAGCAGCGTGGTCTTCGCAAGCAGTACTAAACTGATGGTATATAGCTCAAGATGGTTTTGCGAACTATCCGCTAAACCGACACCATAGGGTGGATCAAAATAAATGATTTCAAACGTATCTTCTCGTTTATGAAGGGATCTAATCCCTTTCAAAACATCACGACAGAGCAGATAATATATCCCGGATTCAGTCGTGAGTTTACAAGCATCAAGGTTCTGCTTTATAATCGCAATGCACCGTGGATCCCGCTCCAAAAATGTGACGTGTTTTGCCCCGCGGCTCAACGCCTCAATCCCCATGCTCCCTGTCCCGGCACAAAGGTCAAGAAAATTTGCGTTAACAACCCGTTCCCGTAAGATACTGAACACCGATTCTTTTACCCGATCGGTCGTTGGACGGACGAGCTGATTCCCTTTGGGGACAGCCAAACGTCTGCCTTTGAATGTGCCAGCAATAACTCTCAACCGAACAACTCCTCTATCACTGAACCATCGTTGGCGACGCGAATCGGTCGCCCGGAACGGGAGTAGTTTTCTTCATCAGGATCAATCCCAAGCGCAAAACAGAGCGACGCAAAAAGGTCAGGTACACCGACAGCACCACTGACGACCTCACTCCCATCTTCATTGGTCCCACCGATGACCTGCCCGCCGCGTGTGCCGCCACCTGCGACGACAGTAGCCCAACCGTTGGTATGATGGTCTCTCCCATCATTGTTGTTAATTCGCGGTGTCCGTCCGAATTCACCGAGCCATAACACAATAGTCTCGTCAAGGAGATGGCGTTCGGATAAATCCTTGAGGAGCATTGCAAACGCGGGGTCTACGAGGTTCAGGAGTTCTTTGGTACGTTCAAAGTTATTTTGGTGGGTATCCCATCCGTCTAACGAGACCTCGACGAATTTAACCCCGGCTTCCACAAGGCGCCGCGCCATCAGACACCCCTGTCCGAACTTATTCATGCCGTAGGCTTCGCGAACAGCGAGCGGTTCCTCGTTGAGTTGAAACGCGTCTATTTTAGGGGAATTGATGAGCTGATCGGCTTTTTCGTAAATCGCTTCGTGCGCCTCCGTGCTGCGTCCCGTCCGTTTAGCGATAAAATCCTTCTCAATCGCTCTGAGCATCTTGAGCCGTTCCCGAAAACGGTGCGTGTCCATCTGTGCGGGATACGAGAGGTCTTCTACTGGACGCATCGAGTCGTTGACGACAAACGGGTCGTGCGTGGCACCGAGAAAACCGCCAGAATATGTCGGTGCATTAATATTAACGCAACTTGGAAGGTCGGATAGACTATCGTCAAGGTAATAAGAGGTAAGCGAACCGAGGGTCGGATGTCTGACTGCGCCACCCGGGGCGTAGCCGGTATGCAGTAAGTACCGTGCGCGTTCATGATTCCCTTCACGGGAAACCATGGAACGAATGATAGAGAGATGGTGTGCTTGTTCGGCAATCTGCGGGAGATGTTCAGACACCTGGATACCTTCAACGCTTGTCGGAATCGCTGCGAAGGGACCGCCGTTTTTACTGCCGGGTTTGGGATCGAAAGTGTCTATCTGACTCGCGCCACCATTCATGAACAGGACGATGCAATGCTTGGCACGTGGCAGCATATCTTCAAGCTGCGCAGAACTACTGGACCCGAAGTGTTGCATTGCGACGAGTCCGAGAAAACTCGTGAGACCACTTTTGAAAAAACAGCGTCTTGAGATTTCTGTGTGCCATAACTCTGGGGTGTCGTATTCTGGAACCCACAATTTTGCGTCCATGTCCACTCTCCTCGTTTATTACATGGACACTATTTTAACACGTGGGGTCTTTTTAAGCAAGATTAAAAATAAGTTCATTTACCCCCATTTTTATGCATGTATATTTTTTGTGTGAAAGTTTGTGAAAAGGAGAAAAAGTCAGTGCTTATGTGATGGAAAATGCGGGGGATGCGACCGCTTTGAACCACGTCGTGAGTTTCTCTCGACTCCATTGCTCTGTGAGGATACGTTTGATGACCGTGCTAACGGCATACGTTTTTTGCTTGCCTGTATTCAGTGTTTTCGCCCATCGGTCTGCGGATTTCTCATAAGAGAGAAAAGATAACCCATAAGCGAAAATGGCAATCAGGAACAACAAGTCAATACGA